>JAIKZD010000066.1 GCA_024682555.1 Lachnospiraceae bacterium
CTCGAAGATATGCAGAGTTCCCGTGGAAACGGTTGAATCCGAGGATACGGAGAGCCTCGAAACTCTTGAGAAACGCATAAAGGACAAGATCTTCGGACAGGATGAGGCGGTGACCCAGGTTGTGAACGCCGTCAAGTTTTCGAGGGCCGGTCTTTCCGACGGGAACAAGCCTCTTGCAAGCCTCCTGTTTGTGGGACCTACCGGTGTCGGAAAAACAGAGGTTGCAAGGTGTCTTTCGGCAGAGCTTGGTGTAAAGCTCATAAGATTTGATATGAGCGAATATGCCGAAAAGCATACGGTGGCCAAACTTATCGGATCACCCGCGGGTTATGTGGGATACGAAGAGGGGGGACTTTTGACGGAAGAGATAAGAAAGAATCCTTCTTCCATCCTTCTGCTTGATGAGATAGAAAAAGCCCATCCCGATATCTACAGCATCCTCTTACAGGTGATGGATTATGCCACCCTTACGGATAATCAGGGAAGAAAAGCGGACTTTAAGAATGTGGTGGTAATAATGACCTCCAATGCCGGGGCCAATTTCTTAGGGAAAAAAAGCATCGGCTTCAACAGCGGTTACAAGGACAATACCGCTCTTATGGAGGAAGTTAAGCGGATATTCCAGCCGGAATTTCGAAACCGCCTCAACAGGATAATCATGTTTAACGGAATGGATGATGAGATGGCAGCCCTCATTGTCGACAAAAAGCTTAGGGAACTCTCGGAGCTGCTTGATGAGAAGCACATCGCATTAACCGTTGAAGATCCTGCCAAAGCTCTGATCCTTAAGAAGGGTATCAGCAGGGAATTCGGTGCAAGAGAGGTGGACAGGGTCATCAGAAATGAGATCAAACCGTTATTTGTGGATGAGATCCTGTTCGGAAAGCTTAAAAACGGCGGAAAAATAACCCTTAAGGCAGAGGGGGAAGAGTTTGCTTATGAGGCGGATCAGTGACCGGGCGGAGCAGAAATGCTCCGGGAATTCACAAAAACCAGCCCCGGGGCGGTAAACAGCTGCTGAAAGCAATACCTGTGAAAGATAGTATTATAAAGCAATACGAGAGGAATAATCCGATGAAAAAAATATCATGCCTGATCATTTCCGTAATGATACTTGTTATGTCAGGCTGTGCGGCGTTGCCTCAAAGTGCCCGGACGGGGCCTGTTCAGAACGGACAGAACGAGCAGACGGTACAGGATCAGGTTCCTTCGGCGGAAAACGGAGAGCAGTTAAGCGAGGAAACCCTCCGGGCCCTGTTTGAAAAACACGGCATGAAGGCAGGGACCTGCGTATCCTCAATGGTCATCGAAAACCCTGCCATGGAAAAACTGATACTTGAACAGTTTGACAGCGTCACAATGGAGAATGCCATGAAACCCGATGCGGTGATAAACAGGGAGAAGAGCCGCAAAGAGGGAAAGATCGTTGTTGAATACGGAAATGATGCCAAAAAGGTCTTAAACTGGGCTAAGGAAAACGGCATGAAAATGAGGGGACATACCCTTGTATGGTACAGTCAGACCCCTGAGTGGATATTTCATGAGGATTTTGATGAAACCAAAGGCTTTGTCGACAGAGAAGAGATGCTTGTCCGCATGGAGGATCTCATCAGGGGGAATTTTGAACAGATCGATGAGCTTGGATGTTCAGACCTTTTCTATGCATATGATGTTGTGAATGAGGGATGGATGGAAAACGGGATCATGAGGAGGAATCACTGGTCCGAGATCATCGGGGACGATTATATGTGGTATGCCTTTTATTATGCGGATAAATATGCTCCCGAGGAAACGGATCTGTATTACAACGATTATAATGAGCAGTTCAAGGCGGATGCCATCTGCAAGTTCGTACAGACCCTTACCGATGAGGACGGAAGATATCTCATCGACGGTATCGGACTGCAGGCACATTTTTTTACCGCAGATGATCTTAACGGATATTTAAAGGCAGTGGACAGGCTTTCCGAAACCGGGCTTAAGCTTGAACTTACGGAGCTTGATGTGGGGCTTGGAAAATATCAGGCACCCCTTAAGGCGACCGATGAGAACTTAAATAAACAGGGACAGTTTTACTATGAACTCATAAACGGCCTTTTTGAGAGGGCAGATGCGGGAAAGATTGATATGGATGCCATAACCTTCTGGGGATTTACGGATCTTATTTCATGGAGAAAAGAGTATTCGCCCCAGCTCTTTGACAGCCTCTTTGCCGAAAAGCCCGCATACTACGGTGTTATGCAGATTAAGGAAAAGGCAGGGTTTGAAGAAGAGCAGTAGAGCGGGTCTGCCGATAAACCTTCAAAATTGAAAAAACAATCAGAAAGTGGTAACATTATTGACGGATATCCGACATGGATATCCGATACTAAAAGGAGGTATTTTTTATGAAAAAGAAGCTTTTATCATTGTTACTGGCTTCTGCCATGGTAAGCGCTCTGCTTGCGGGCTGTGGCGGAAGTAACGCTGCTCCTGCGGATGCCGGTGCAGAAGAGGTCAAGGAAGAGGCTGCCGCTGAAGAGGCTCCCGCAGAGGAAGCACCCGCTGAGGAAGAAGAAAAGCCCAGCGCTACCGTTGGTGACGGATCCGCAGGTGAGATCAAGGTATGGGTTGCCGATGCGGTAGTTGATTTTACAGCAAAAGAGATCGAGAAATTCCTTGCTGCAAATCCTGATTACGCAGGATTCAAGGTAAATGTAGAAGCAGTCGGTGAAGGCGATGCAGCCGGAAACATGATAACCGACGTTGAGGCAGGCGCTGACATCTATGCATTCGCACAGGATCAGATCGCACGTCTTGTTGCGGCAGGTGCACTTGAGACGGTTAATCCCGATGTTCTTGATGCCGTAAAGAGCGAGAACGACGAAGGCTCCATCAAGGCTGCTACTGTAGGAAGCGAGCTTTATGCTTATCCTCTTACATCCGATAACGGATATTTCCTGTATTATGACAAGAGTGTCGTAAAGGATCCCTCAACTCTGGAAGGCATCCTTGCGGACTGCGAGGCAGCAGGAAAGAACTTCTATATGGAGATCAATTCGGGATGGTATCAGACCGCATTCTTCTTCGGTGCAGGCTGTGATCTTTCCTATGAGACAGATGACAACGGTAATTTCACAAAGGCCAATGTAACCTATGCATCGGATGAAGGTGTTGCTGCCCTCAAGGCTATGATCGCCCTTAGCGAATCCAAGGCTTTCCAGAACGGATCTGCCATCGGTGAGGCAACAAATGTTGCAGCCATCGTTGACGGTACCTGGGACAGCTCAACTGCTCAGGAAGTATTCGGTGACAATTATGCCTGCGCAAAGCTTCCTACTTTCAAGGATGGCGACGGTAATGAGCATCAGATGAGCGGCTTCGGCGGATTCAAGCTTCTCGGTGTTAAGCCTCAGACCGATGATGCCAAGCTTGCAGCCTGTGATGCCCTTGCATATTATCTTGCAGGCGGCGAGGTACAGCTTGACAGATACAAAGAGGTAGGTTGGGGTCCTTCAAACAAAGAGGCTCAGAATTCGGCAGAGGTTAAGGCCGATGTGGCACTTTCGGCACTGGCTGAACAGCTTAAGTATACGATCCCTCAGGGACAGTATCCCGGAGATTACTGGTCACTTGCAACCTCTTTAGGCGACAGCATCCGTAACGGTGAGTTATCATCAAGCTCAAGCGATGACGATCTTATGGCTGCGCTTAAGACATTCCAGGAAACCTGTGAATCTTACGTTCAGTAAGCCCTCATATGAGTTAAAGGCAAGCTGTATATGTGAGGCCGGTGAATTGTAAAAATGTATTTTGATTAGTTTCTCAGCCCGGCAGGAAAACCCTTCCCGCCGGGCTGTATTTATTATCTTTTGGAGAGGTTACAGTATGAAGGGTGATGCAAAAACAAAGATCTCGTTTCTGATCATGGGGTTTGGTCAGATCTTAAGAGGGCAATGGGTTAAGGGTATCGCGTTTCTTTTATCCGAGATACTGTTCATTGTATATATGGCACGCTTCGGAGTGTCCTATATTTCAAAGTTCTCGACCCTCGGTACCGTTGAGACGCACAAGGAAGGACGAAAGACCATATACGGGGATAATTCATTCCTGATCCTTTTGTTTGGTATCCTGACGCTTATCGTGATAGCGGTATTTCTGCTGTTATGGTATCTGAACATAAAGGATAATCTCAGGCAGGAGGAACTGATAAAGGCGGGCAAGCATCTGCCCACAAACAGGATGGTATTAAGATCCCTGTTTGATGAGAATTTCGACAAGACACTTCTTGCGCTTCCGGTATCCGGAATATTCCTGTTTACGGTGCTGCCGATCATATTTATGATCTGTGTCGCCTTTACAAATTATGATGCCAAACATCAGGCACCCACAAATCTGTTTACCTGGGTGGGACTTGATAATTTCAAAAATCTTCTGTCCTTCGGTTCCCAGGGAATGGCGCCCACCTTCTTCAAGGTCCTTGGATGGACCCTGGTGTGGGCTTTTTTTGCAACCTTCATAGATTATTTCCTGGGCCTTGCGGTGGCGATGCTCATAAATAAAAAAGAGATCCGTTTCAAGAAGCTCTGGAGAACGATCCTTGTTCTTACCATAGCCGTTCCCCAGTTTGTATCCCTTCTGTATATCATGAAGATGTTCGCAAACGACGGGCTCATAAACGGATATCTGCTGAAATGGGGATGGATATCCGCACCGATCCCTTTCTGGGTGGATCCGATGCTTGCGCGCATCACCATTATCGTGGTAAATATCTGGATCGGTATCCCCTATATGATGCTGATAGCCACGGGACTCCTTATGAACATTCCTTCCGATCTTTATGAGAGCGCCAGGGTGGACGGTGCCACGGCAGGCCAGGCATTTTTCCACATAACACTTCCCTATATGCTGTTTGTAACGGGACCGTTCCTTTTGACCCAGTTTACAAATAACCTGAATAACTTTAATGTTATCTATCTTCTCACCCAGGGAAGACCGCAGTCCATAAATCTCTCAAACAATGCGGGATCCACGGATCTGCTTGTTACCTGGCTTTATAAGATGACCGTCAATGATACCAATTACAGGATGGCTGCCGTTGTGGGCATCATGGTATTCATAGTGACCGCAGTGGTGACTATGGTGGTATATAACAGACTGCCTTCGGTAAGAGATGAGGAGGGATTTCAATGATGAAAAAAGATCAGAGCATTTCGAGCATGAAAAGGAAAAAAAGGGCAGGTACCATAGTATCCTACGCAGTCCTTATCCTGATAAGTATCATATGGCTGTTTCCCTTTGTGGGGCTTGCCCTGCAGAGCTTCAGATCCTATGATCCCAAAGTTGAGTACGGCGGAATGGTGGATTATATAGTGCCGAAGCATTTTTCGCTTGATAATTACAGATTCCTTTTTTCCGGACAGACCAACTACATAAGATGGTACGGGAATACCCTTATAATAGCCTTCTTTGTGGCGCTGTTTCAGACCATAGTGATACTGTGCGTAAGCTATGCACTTTCGAGAATGAGATTTAAGGGAAGGACCCTTTTGATGCGTTTCTGGCTGATACTCGGCATGTTTCCGGGATTCCTTACCATGATCTGTCTGTATTTTCTGTTAAAACAGTTCGGACTCACCCAGGCGGGAGCTGTTCCGGGTCTCATACTGGTGGCTGTTGCCAGCTCCGGAATGGGCTATTACGTATGCAAGGGATATTTTGATACCATTCCAAAGGCTCTCGATGAGGCAGCGCGGATCGACGGAGCTTCAAGGTCCAGGGTGTTTTTAACCATGATCATTCCCATGAGCAAGCCTATCATAATCTACACCGCCCTTGTTGCCTTCATGGCTCCCTGGTGTGATTATATCTTCGCATCCTATATCGCCTTCGGACACGATAAGAGCTACAACGTGGCGGTGGCAATGACAAGATGGGTATGGACAAATGATTATCAGGCATATTTTACAAGATTCTGCGCAGGCGGGATACTGATAGCGATCCCGGTCACCGTTCTCTTCATGGCACTTCAGAACTACTATGTTGAAGGTGTTACGGGCGGCGCAGTCAAGGGTTAGGAATTAACAGGCAAACGGAGGATAAGAAATGTTAGTTGATACAAAGGCAAGGGTAGGAGTGTTTTCCATAGCGCTGGGGGCTTATCTTCCCCAGTTTCCGTCGCTTCTTCCCGAATTTGAGGAACAGTATGAGGATTTCAAAAAAAGGATCCCGGATACGGTTGAACTTATTGACGGCGGTCTCGTCACCACCAAAGAGAAGGCATCGGAAGCAGGGGACAGATTCCGCTCCGCGGATGTGGATCTTGTGATCTTACAGCTTTTAACCTATGCCACATCCTATAACATGCTGCCTGCGGTAAGAGATCTCGATGTTCCCGTGATCCTTGTAAATCTGCAGAAAAAGAAGGCGCCGGACTATGAAAACACGGATACCGCTGCCTGGCTCGGAACGCTCTATGCCTGCGGTGCAGTGGGTGAAATGGCCGCGGATCTTGACCGGGCGGGAAAGAGGCATGCAGTGATAACCGGGGTTGTGGAAGGCGGAGATCCGGAAGTTGATAAGGAGATCGAGGACTGGTGCAGAGCAGCCCAGGTAAGGAGGAGATTCAGAAACACGAATCTGGCCCAGATAGGACGTCCCTATCCGGGAATGATGGATCTTTATATCGATGAGACAAATCTCTATCACCGCATGTGGCTCTATACCAAGCAGTTTGACTGGGAGAAGATGTGGGCAATAGCGGATGATGTGACCGATGAGGGTCCGATCCGGGAAAAAGCACAGGATATACTTGATACCTTTGATATAGAGGGCGGCGGTACCATCGAAAAGGTATGGGACATGGCGCGATATGTTGTTGCCTTTGAAAAATGGGTTAAGGATGAGAATCTCGGATTCGTGGCTTCCCACTATGACGGCTTTGCACAGGGGATCGCTGGGAAACTTGATTCCATGCTGATACCCGCTTTCTCCATGCTGATAAAACAGGGAACAGCCTGTGCGGTGGAAGGGGACATCAAGGTTGCCATGGCCATGGGGATACTTAAGGTGATATCCGGAATGGGGCAGCTTTCGGAAATGTATTCCATTGACTTTGATGACGATATCTGTATAATCGGTCATTCCGGAAGCGGAGATTACGATTTTTCAAGGGCCAAAAAGCCCACAATGAAAATAGTTCCGGTTTTCCACGGAAAGACCGGAGGAGGATATCTGACACAGTTCTATCCCGAAGAAGGTCCCGTGACCTATCTTGCAATTACCCAGGATAAGGACGGCAATTTCAGATTTGTTGCCGCGGAAGGTGTGAATGAACCGGGCCCCATCTTTAATTTCGGAGACACAAATATGCGGACCCGTTTTACCTGCGGGGCAAGAGAGTTCTGCAACAGATGGAGCGATGCGGGTCCCACCCATCATATGGCGGCTGCTTCGGGAAGGCATATCGATACAATTATAAAGGTGGCAAAGATATTCAATGTGCCCGTGGACGTGATCGTAAGATAACTGAGTCAGAAAAGTCCCGGCGCCGGATCCAAAATGTATATAAACAAAAATAATGACGGGCCCTATGGGTCCGTCATTATTGCTATGCCTTCACATCCCGGTCCTATATGAACCGCAATGCTCAGGGACAAAGGAGCATAATCCAGTCTGTAGTCCGGGAATTCATTCCGTACTTCATTTTTCCAGTCATCCGCAGCTTCTTCGGATAAAAAGGTTCCTGCGACACCTATTGTTATCCTGTCCTTATCATAGTCCGAAAACCTCTCGCGCAGGTCTTTTTTTATCGTATCGGTCATCAGCCGTCGTGCTTTTTTGTTTCCCCTTACCTTTCCATAAGAGTCAAGCTTGTCGCCGTTTATGGACAGAACCGGCTTTATGTTGAGAACGGTAGCTATGGCGGCGGCGGAAGAGGTTACCCGTCCGCCTTTTTTCAGATATTCCATGGTATCCACGGAAATGTAAATGACACTTTCAAAGGCCTGATCCTCAAGGATCTTTTTTATGGATGCCGCATCCCTGCCTTCTTCGGAGAGTTTTTTTGCCAGATATACGGACTGCCTCTGGGTAACCGAGATGCGGTGGTTATCAACAACGGCAACCCTTCCGTCGTATTCTTCCGCAAATAAAACGGCGCTGTGGCAGGAACCGCTGAGTCCCGATGACATTGGGATATAGACTACTTCATCATATTCCTTGAGCAGCTCGTCCCAGAGGTTCATCACATCTCCCGGAGCCGGCTGGGTTGTTGATATTTCCGCGCCCTTTCCCTGCAGTTCGTAAAAATCCTCATGGGAGAGATCGACATTTTCGTAATAGATCCGGCTGTTTATGATGACAGGCATGGGGACAAGAAAGATACCGTTCTGTCCCGCTTCCTTAAATGATATTCCGCTGTTTGTATCTGTGGCTATTGCAACTTTCATAACTGTGAACTGTGTCCCGGGTCCTGACCCTATGCCCAGAAGTGTATCTGTTCCCTGATCTTGTCGGGTATCTTGTGCCCGGCTTTTTCGATCTTGACGGTCAGGTTGTTTAAGAGTTTCTGCTTCTGCTTGACTTCCGTATCGAATTTTGCGATAAGATCCTTGTACTGGGGTTTCTCCGTCATTCCGGCAAGAAGTGTCCTGTTAAACGGACATGAAGAAAAGAGGATGCCCCGGGCAACCCTGTTGAGCCTCAATGCTCCGTGTGCTTCATACTTGATATAGGAATAGTAATCCGCAAGAAAGACCTTCTTGAAATTGTTGGCATTGTTCTTTAACATGATGGAGATCTTTTCCCTGATCTCCGGCGTAAGGGCGGAATTCTTTCTGTAGAACTGGAGATAATCATAGTAAAGAGAGGTTAAGGAAGGATCCGTTACATCATTCCAGTGAACACCCTGCTCGGTCTTGCACATCTCCCAGCGGAATTCGCCTATAAGCTTTATCATCGTGTCTTCTATGGTTTCGGTGTGGAAGATCGAAATGATCATCCTGGCCGGGGTACTTCTTTTCTTTGATTCAATCTCCTGCCACAGGGAAGCACGGGTTCCCACATTCGGCATCAGGATCACATAGGGCAGGACCTCGTCCGTTGTAAAGAAGGAATTGACTCCTGCCTCGGGCATGGAGAAAACTCCCTGCCTGCAGAAGGCCGTAAAGTCGATCTCCCGGATCTTCTCCATCTGCTCGTTAACCGTTGCGGAATTCAGATAGCACTGTTCCAGTTTCCTGGTCACATTTTCCTTGTCAAATATCGGAACGAAGGTGGATATCCTTCCGTAGGTTATACGGTTTCCGAGAGTAAAGAGGTTTTTAAGCTCAAAACTCACCCGGTCCGTCATGCTGTTTATGCGCTGCTGTTCCTCGGTTTCCGAGATCTTTCCTTCTCTTTTGAGTTCTTTAAGATAGCCTGCATAGTCCAGGTCGAATTCATTTTTTGACGGGATCACCCTGCCCTGATAAATGAGGCAGAGCCATTCATATATCGTAAAGATCCGTTTGCTTATAAAGGGGGTAAAGGATCTGGCAATGGCGGAAAGCTTCGCGGTATTGTCTACTCCCGCAAGATCCTCATCCACATATCCAAACAAAAGAAACATCCTGATACCCAGGGGGATGGTTTTCCAGTCGGCATTAAGGGTCTTTAAGAATATCCGCAGATAGATGCTGTAAAAATCGGCTGCGATATCCCTTCTCAGCTTTCTTGCACTGTCGGAATTGCCGTATTTATCCGGCTCCCTGATGAACTCCGAAAGGAGTGAAGAAAAACTGTCAAGTGCCGGCAGATCAAAGCCGAGAAATTCATGCATCGCATTGAGACAGTTGCTTACGGAACTGTCATCGCTCCTCACTGCTCCTTCGGACTCTGATTCTTCTATGTTTTTGTTCTTATTCTTTACAAGAAGGTATTCGTTCCTGAAATCTCTGGTTTCTTTGTTGAAATTCGAGATATAATCAAGGATCTTTGACATGAATTCATGAGATTCATGGGAATACATGTTAACGGTAAGACCGATGCCCAGCCCTATACTCGGGGTGGGATAAAAGTCCTGCTTGAACTTTGCCTCGTTGGCCTGCATATCCTCTACGAAATCCCTGTGCCAGCCCCTGGCATTATCCGTCATATCCGGAGGATTAACGCATTTTGCTTCCTCAAAATCCTTTGGAGTGATGCCGCAGAAGGTGGCAAGGGAAGGATATTCCTCAAGTTCCTTCTGAAGAGCCGAGTATTCGGTACGGGCATATTCCAGGGCTTCCAGAACGGCATCCTGAAGGTTCTTTGTAAAGCGCACACAGCCCGCCACCAGCATTGGAAGGAGCTTCGGATTTGCCTTGAAAAGAGCAACCAGGGAAGCTTCGGATTCATAAGGATAGGAATAGACCGTGACATCGTCATGTGCTTCATAGGTAAAGAGGTATGAAAGTCCGGGCAGCTCGCCGATACCGATGATGCTGCCTGCGGGAAGATAGATCGTGGAATAATCATTTGCGGCACGGACCACGCCCTTTGTGATCACATCAAGGGTCTTTACTTTGTCCTTTGAGCCTTCGTATATTATCGAACCTGACGTATATGTAATGCCGGACATACCGTAACTCCTTGTAAACCCGTAGAATATGGAAGGTATACAAAGTCATTATACCCTTGATCACAGTCAGATACAAGCGGACAAAATCTCAAAAAAAGAATTGTGAGAGCCCCGGGGATGGAGTAAAATATGATCATAAGAAGAAATAATAAGAACGGAGGATAATCTGTGGAAAATATAGCCATCATCACCCCGGTAGAGGATATAAAAAGCGAGGAAGTGCTGTCCGACATCAGATTTCTGACTGGAGATGACAGCAAATCCGTAATAAGGGCGAAGATCCCCGGAAAGTATTTTCAGTATTATTATCATGGTGCTACGATCGAAGTCGTGGATTATGAGGACGGTCAGGTAAGGTCCGTCAGGGATATAAAAAGCGACGACATCCCGCAGTTTAATATCGGTGTTTCCTATGGACTTACCTTTAATCCTGTGACCACCGAGTCCCTTGCAACAAACGGAAATGTATATATACTGAACCAGAGCAGCTTCTACAGGAACTATCCGCAGGTAGTAAAGGATACGATCGATGCAATGTCGGGCATACGGTTTGCGATCCTGTACTTCACAATTAACGGTGCGGTCGTTTATATGCAGCTCATAGATGACATGAAGGACGGAAGCGCGGCGGATAAGTATTCGATGTCCTTTGGGTATGTTGTCGATAAGAGGGATATATTAAAGAGCATGCTGCCAAAGACCGCAAGCGAGCTTGCGGATGCCAACAGAAAACTCAATCAGGACGAGATAGACAGGCTTGTGAGCATGCTGCTTGATGAGATGGAAAGATAGGAAGGATGAAAAATAATTCTTGACATCCACCTTTATATGGGTGTAGACTTACTGACTGTAAAGGCAATGACGTCTTGGAGACTTAGTCTCCGAGACGTCTTTTTTGTTTTTTGGCAGCAGCAGGCCATATAGTATCGTGACCGTACGAAATACCATGTTTCCGGGATCTGCCAGACAGCAGCCTTATGTAAGAAGACAGTAATAACGGAGGTATGCCGGTATGTGTTCGATCTTTGGATATTGCGGAACCGGAGTTGACGGTACGACGATAAAGAAAGCTCTTGAAAAGACACATTCAAGAGGACCTGATGACAGCAGGATCGTTGATACGGGAAACGGCTGGCTGGGCTTTAACAGGCTTTCGATCATGGGACTTACGGATGAGGGAATGCAGCCTTTTTCATATGGAAACAAAAAGACCTTAAATTACGGTAAATGTGATACGGAAGCCCCGGGCTTTGCAGCCATGCCGGAAGGCAGCAGGATCCTCCTTGTATGCAACGGTGAGATATATGGTTTCAGAAGCCTTAAGGAAGAGCTTGTCTCAAAGGGATATGAGTTCATAAGTGATTCCGACTGTGAGATACTTCCGGCACTTTATGAGGAATACGGAACGGATATGTTCGGGATGCTTGATGCAGAGTATGCAATGATCCTTTATGATCTCAGGACCGAAGAGTATATAGCGGCAAGGGATCCCATAGGTATCAGACCTCTTTATTACGGGATATCTGAAGATGACAGATTCATATTTGCATCCGAGCCGAAGAACCTTATGGGCCTTACGGACAGGATATATCCTTTTCCGCCGGGACACTATTATAAGGACGGAAAGTTCGTAAAATACCGTGATATGTCGGAAACCGGCTCCTATACGGGCAGAAACTTTGAAGAGATCACCGGAAAGATACATGATCTGCTGATAAAGGGAGTGGAAAAACGTCTGGATTCCGACGCACCTGTGGGATTTCTTTTATCCGGTGGCCTTGATTCCTCGCTTGTATGCGGAATAGCTGCAAAGATTATGGATAAACCTCTTAAGACCTGGTCCATCGGAATGGATATCGATGCCATCGATCTGAAATACGCAAGAGAAGTTGCGGACTATATAGGGTCGGATCACCATGAGGTCATCATTTCGGAAAAGGATGTGCTTGATGCCCTTGATGAGGTCATTGAAGCTCTCGGAACATATGATATCACCACCATAAGAGCTTCCATAGGAATGTATCTTGTGTGCAAGGCCATACATGAGACTTCGGATGTAAGGGTCATCCTTACCGGAGAGATATCGGATGAAATATTCGGATACAAATATACGGATTTTGCACCTGATGAGGAAGAGTTCCAGAAGGAAGCACAGAAGAGGATAAGAGAGATCCACATGTATGATGTGCTAAGGGCCGACCGGTGCATAAGCGTGAACTCCCTCGAAGCAAGGGTTCCCTTCGGAGATCTTGATTTTGTAGCGTACTGTATGTCCATCGATCCGTACATGAAGATGAACCGTTACGGCAAGGGCAAGTATCTGCTGCGTAAGGCCTTTGAAAAGGATGAGCTGGTTCCGGAGAGCATCCTGTGGAGAGAAAAAGCAGCCTTCTCCGATGCCGTGGGACATTCTCTTAAGGATGATCTTACAGCCCTTGCGGAAAGGACATATTCCGATGAGGAATATGAAGAGGGCATAAAGAAATATGACCACGCAAGACCTTTTACGAAGGAATCTCTCTTATACAGGGATATTTTTGAAAAGTATTATCCGGGGCAGTCGGAAATGGT
>JAIKZD010000068.1 GCA_024682555.1 Lachnospiraceae bacterium
GGTGTCATGAATACATTAAAGCGGAGTTTTTATGGAAAATACAAGGCGTAAAGAGAATCTTTCCAAAGTCGGATTAATAATGGTGGCCGCAATCTGGGGTTTTGCCTTTGTTGTGGTGAAAAATTCTCTTGAATATATTACTCCGGCTTATATGATGGCCATAAGATTTACAATAGCAGGTGTTACCTTATGCCTTGTTTTCTGTAAAAGACTTATAAGATCCGGAAAAGAGACCGTTAAACACGGATGTATAGTGGGTGTTTTTTTATTCATATCTTATCTTACGCAGACTGTGGGCTGTAAGTATACGACTGCCGGAAAAAATGCCTTTATAACCGCACTTTACGTGATAATAGTTCCTTTCCTTGCATGGACACGGACTAAGGTTAAACCGCTTGCGAATTGTTTTATGGCTGCGGTTGCAGCTGTGATAGCCATAGGTCTTATTTCCTTAAACGGCGAAAAGGGTATTAATATCGGAGATGTTCTTACGATAATATGTGCCGTCGGCTTTGCCATTCAGATCGATCTTCTCGGAAAGTATTCGGTAAAGGATGATCCGGTAATACTTGCCGCACTTCAACTTTTGATAACGGCCGTTTTGTCATGGATTGCGGCTCCCTTGCTTGAGGGCAGTATCGGAAATCTCATATTTAACCGTGAATCGGTCATCGGTCTGTTATATCTTGGTTTTCTCAGCTCCATGGTCTGTTTTCTGATGCAGAGCATCTGCCAGAAATATGTGAGATCATCGGTGTCTGCGCTTCTGATGTCCACGGAGTCTGTTTTTGGTGCGGTTTCAAGCGCTGTTTTTCTTCATGAGGTTATGGGGACAAGAGTTGTATGGGGATTTGTTCTGATGTTTGCGGCAATAATCACGGCCCTTCTGGAACCGTCTCTGTTTGAAGGACTTTTTCCCGGGAGCAGGATCGGCTCTGCTTATGATATCGATTATGAGAGATTATATGGAGCCGGATTCAGAGGGATCATATACGATATTGATAATACCCTTGTCAAACACGGTGCACATGCAGACGAAAGAGCCGTTCTACTTTTTAAGAGGCTTAATGACATCGGTTTCAGGGTGATGCTTCTTTCAAACAATAAGGAACCAAGGGTTAAGTCCTTTAAGGATGAGGTCATCTATTGCGATTATATTTATAAAGCCGGTAAACCGAAGATTTCCGGATATGAGCTTGCCATGGAGAAGATGGGAACCGACAAAAATTCCACCATCCTGATCGGGGATCAGCTTTTTACCGATGTGTGGGGTGCAAACAGGACCGGGATAGAGACTATCCTTGTGGACAAGATAGATAAGAAAGAGGAAATACAGATAATCCTTAAGAGGCGTCTTGAGGCTATAGTGCTGTATTTCTATGAAAGGAGACTTAAAGATTGAGAAGATTCGGTCTTATCGGCTATCCTGTCGAACATTCGCTGTCCCCCTTTATACATGAATATCTGTACAAAGGCATGGGAATTGACGGAAACTATGATCTTTTTCCCATTAAAGGTGATCCGGGGTCGGGCCTTAAAAAACTGCATGATGAAGGGATCCTGGGGCTGAATGTCACTGTTCCCCATAAATCCGCCGTGATCGGATATCTTGACGGAGTTGACGATCTTGCGCTTTCCATAGGTGCCGTAAATACCCTTATACGTACCGAAAACGGATATTACGGAATGAACACGGATATAGAGGGACTGAAATGGGAGATCTCGGAATACGGTATCCCCATAAAAGGGAGAGATGTCCTGATACTTGGAGCCGGCGGTGCGGCAAGAGCCTGTGCGTTTATGTGCCTTAGAGAACAGCCGTCGTCAATAACGATGATCAACAGAAATAAGGAGCATGCACTGCGTATCGCCGAGGATATGAGAAAATACGCAAAGGATCATTGCGGGGAGCTGTATGGTTCCCGGGAAAATCTTTTGCAGGGACCTGAACTGAGTGTGCTCGGATTATCCGAGACGGATAAGCTTGAGGGCAGTGGTTATATCGCTTTTCAGTGCACCTCCGTCGGATTAAAGCCCGATTATGATTCCGCGGTTATAGAGGAACCGGAATTTTATAAAAAAATCTATGCCGGTATTGATCTTATCTATACTCCCTATGTTACGAGATTTATGCAGCTGTGCAGGGCAGGCGGGGCAAAGGCTTATAACGGGCTTAAGATGCTTCTGTATCAGGCGGTCAGTGCTTTTGAGATCTGGAATGATACGGCAGTTCCCGAAGAACTGATAAATGAGGTATATGCCGCCCTGGAAGCAAAGATCCGAAGAAACGTGATACTGACGGGATTTATGGGATCGGGAAAGAGCAGTGTCGGAAAGAAACTGGCAGAGCTTTTGGGATATGAATTCCGTGATACGGACAGTATGATAGAAGAGAGTGAACAAAGAAGCATAAGTTCCATATTTGAAGAGTCCGGTGAGAAGTATTTCAGATCCCTTGAAGAAAAGCTTGCCCAAAGTATATATGAAGATTATCTCAAAGAACCGCAGAAGAGATTTGTACTGTCGGTGGGCGGCGGATTCATTCTTTCCGAAAAAAACAGAGAATATTTGAAAAAGACAGGTCTTGTGTTATACTTAAAGACAAGTGCGGATGTGATAAAGAAAAGGCTGAGAGCTGATGAGAGCCGGCCCCTGTTAAAAAATGACGAAGGGGGAGCTGACGAGGGCAGTGCAAAAGATGATAAGATCGAGGCCCTTCTTGAAAAGAGAGAACCCGTCTATGGATCAGCCTGTGATCTGGTCATAGATACGGATGAATCTACCATAGAAGATACAGCTTTAAAAGGAGAACGCAGAATATGAAGATCGTGGTAATCAACGGACCGAGCTTAAAAGCTCTGGGAACAAGACAGGTGGATGTGTTCGGCAGGAACGACTATGACTATTTATGTCAGATGATCATGAAAAAGGCGGCCCAGTCCAATATCCTGGTGGAGATATACCAGTCCAATCATGAAGGTGATATCATCGACAAGATCCATGCCTGCAATGACGACGCCACAAACGGAGTTGTTATCAATCCGGGAGCCTATGCCCACTACAGCTACAGTATCTATGATGCCCTTATGAGTGTGGATTTCCCTAAGGTTGAGGTTCACATTGCGGATATGTACAACAGGGATGAGGAGTGGAGACACAATTCGGTTACAGCCGAGGCCTGCGATAAGCTCATCATGGGCAAGGGTTTTGACGGCTATATAGAAGCCATAGATTTTATCATTGATAAATGCGGAAATGATGAATGAGGCTTTCAGAAAAATGTTGAAATGTATATTTAGATAGTGTAAACTGTCATAGTTGAAGTTAGTACTGTTTTAAGGAGGAATATCGTATGATTTCAGCGGGCGATTTCAGAAATGGCCTGACTGTTGAGATGGAAGGAGCTGTTTATCAGATCCTTGAGTTTCAGCATGTTAAACCCGGAAAAGGCGCAGCTTTTGTTAGAACTAAGTTAAAGAATATCATTAACGGCGGTGTTGTGGAAAAGACCTTCAGACCCACTGAAAAGTTTCCTCAGGCACGTATAGACAGAAATGATATGCAGTATCTGTATTCGGACGGTGACCTGTTCAATTTCATGAACGTTGAAACCTATGATCAGATAGCTCTTAACAAGGAAACGATCGGAGATACCCTGAAATTTGTTAAAGAGAATGATATGGTCAAGGTATGTTCCTATAACGGAAACGTATTTGCCATTGAACCGCCTATGTTTGTAGAGCTTGAGATAACCGAGACCGAGCCCGGATTTAAGGGTGATACGGCTACCGGTGCCACCAAGCCTGCAATAGTAGAGACAGGCGCATCGGTCAATGTACCGTTGTTTGTCGAGATAGGTGACAAGATCAAGATCGATACCAGAACAGGTGAGTATCTCTCAAGGGTATGATGACCCCTTCGTTTTAACTCAGTCTGACAGACAGGAGCTTCCGCTTTGCGGGAGCTCTTTTTGATGTCCGGAGGATATCCGGCGTATTGTTATATCTCAAAACAGATCACAACAGATCAAAACTAATCACACAACAAATAACAACAGATCATTTATTCATATCGAAAAAGATCAGATCAAGGAGGTTTAATGGATAATATAAAAGAATTTGCAAATCGTGTCAGGGAAGAGATAGAGCGAAACTATCTCAATACCGTGGAAGTGAAGGTTCAGGAGATACTGAAGAATAACGGGGTATGCCTGACGGGTCTTACCATAATAAGGGAAAACAGCAATCTGTCGCCCACGGTATATATCAATGAGCTTTATGATGAGTACATAAACGGAAATATGAGTATCGTGGGGATAGCTGCCACCATTATGGATACTTATGAGCATAACAGGATCTCCGAAAACGTGGACATGTCATTTTTCCTTAAGTATGAGTCGGTAAAGTCCATGCTCTACTGTAAGCTCATCAATCTGGAGAGCAACAGGGAACTGCTGTCGGAGGTTCCCCATGAGGTATTTCTGGATCTTGCCATCGTTCCCTACTGTCTTCTCAGGAAGGAAGACATCGATACAGGGGGTACCGCCAGCATCCTTATCCGTAATTCCCATGTAAAGAACTGGGGGATAAGCCGTAAAGAGGTATTGAAAGATGCTATGGCAAATACCAGAGAGAAGCAGGGAAGCCAGATAACCGATATGAAAACGGTACTTAAGGATATTACCGGAATGATCATACCCGATGACTGCGATATGTATGTCATGACCGGAAAAAATAAGGTGAACGGTGCCATAAGCATGACGGATACCGATGCGCTTATGAGGTTTGCGGGCAAGATCAAAAAAGATCTGTTTATAATCCCGAGCAGTATTCATGAGGTTATCCTGGTGCCGACGGATTCGGATGAAGATATGGATACCATGAATGAAATGGTGGTGAGCGTAAATGATACCGAAGTTGCAAGAGAGGAGATATTGTCGGATCATGTGTACTATTTTTCCAAAGAGTACGGTTACGGGGATGATCCCGGTGTAAAAAAGGCGGAACCGGGCGTGATCGGAGCGATGGAAGGGTCTTGACGGGTGTATTTACTGAGGGCGCATGAATCTTGATATTTTACGCCTGCTATGATATTATTATGCAATGTGAGAGATCGTGCACCCGTAGCTCAGTGGATAGAGCAGCGGATTCCGGTTCCGCGTGTCGGGGGTTCGAATCCTCTCGGGTGCGCTCATGTTGCATGATATACGGATAAGATTATAATCGGACGTTTTATGCGTCTGTTTTTGGAAGGGATCAGGGGATAGATGTCAAGGAACAGGATCGGAGATATACTGGAAAAGCACTACAGATATCTCATTGTCGGAGGATTGTTTTTAATCCTGGTGATAGTGCTGATAGTATTTTTGGTATCAAGAGGAAAGGATAAGAATAAGGATTCGGACTCCGAATCAGGCGATTCCTCCGTGATCAGCACCTCGGTCGATGTTCCGAAGGATAAATACGAGATCAATGCCTATCCGAACGTCAATGCTCTGATGGAACAGTATTACAATGCCCTGATGAACGGAGATTCCGCTACAGTCGAGTCTTTATGCGATGTCCTGTCCGATTCGGAAAGATACCGTATCGAAGAAAAAGCCAAATACTATCAGTCTTCTTCGGATCACATGGTATATACGAAGAAGGGCTATCAGGATAATTCATATCTTGTTCTTGTTACTTTTAATATCCTTTATCAGGGAACCAATACACCTGCGCCCTCACTTGATTCGGCATATGTCTGCACCAATCCCTCGGGAGCTCTGTATATCAATAAATCCGAACTTTCGGAGGATGAACAGGCTTACCTTTTGGAGCTTACGGTACAGAATGATGTCGAGGAGCTCATAAACAAGGTTAAAGTTGACTATAATAAAGCTCTTGAGGATGATCCGGGACTTGCGGAAGTTATAGCCAATATCGATACATCCGTCAATGAAGCTGTTAAAAACAGGCTGAGCGAGCAGCAGAAGCTTGAATCCGAAGCCGCAGCCGAAGCTGAGGCTCAGGCTCAGGCGGAAGCAAGGGCAGCTTCCTCACAGAAGGTAAAGGCAACCGATGTTGTTAATATAAGAGCTTCAGCCAGTACTGATTCCGAGTCTCTCGGAAAGACTACCGCCGGGCAGGAGTTTACCAGATATGAGGCTATGGAGAACGGGTGGAGCCGTATTGAGTACAACGGCGGCGAAGCATACATCAAATCCGATTATCTGAAGCCTGTGGACGGTGATGCTGCCGATGATGCCGCAAGCAGCGGAAAGATCAAGATCAAATCGGGTGTCGGAAACGTCAATGTCAGGTCATCAAACAGCGTTGACAGTAACAAGATCGGCACCGCAACGGAGGGTAGCAGCTATACCCTCATAGAACGGCTCGATGGCTGGGTAAAGATCGATTATAACGGAACCGAAGCGTATATCAGTGCCGATCTCGTGGAATAAGGCTCGGTATGATCCCGGTGTTATGAGAATAATAAAATGCAGGTTTGTGGTTTTCACAATCCTGCATTTTTTATAATCCTGCATTTTTTAGCATGGCTTTAAGTTCTTCGCCTTTTATTTCCCTGTATTGACCTGTCTTTAAACCGTTAAGCTCTATATTGCCCACGCGGATCCGTTTAAGAGACCGAACCCTGTATCCCAGGGCTTCACACATCCGCCGGATCTGTCTGTTAAGTCCCTGGGTAAGAATGATCTCAAAGGATCTTTCCTTAAGCTTTCGGGCTTTGCAGGGTTTTGTGGTCACATCAAGTTCCTCAAGATAGACACCGCTTCTCATTTTTTTTATAAAATCCGCAGTCACAGGCCTGTCAACGGTCACAAGATATTCCTTTTCATGATCGTTTCTCGAGCGCATCAGTGCATCGATCAGTTCCCCGTCATTTGTGAGTATTATTAGTCCCTCCGAGGATTTGTCGAGCCTTCCCGCGTAGGTTATACGGACCGGATAATCAATGGCATCCATGATATTGTTTTTTTCTCTTTTTTCTGCGGTACATACCACACCCACCGGTTTGTTATAGGCAAGATAGACCTTTGTGTCCTTGATCTGTATGGGCCTGCCCTTCACGGTGACCTCCGAATCCGAAAAGACCTTGTCCCCGTTATGGGCCGTTTTACCGTCTATTAAGACCGTCCCTTCCGATATGAGCCTGTCGGCCTCTCTTCTGGAACAGATGCCTGCATCCGCTATGTATTTATTGATACGTATCCCGTTTTGAATTAAATCACTCATGGTGGTATTATAAAAGTTAACGATCATGGTGTCAAAGACTGGAAATAGCTTATATGGAAAATAATAAAACTAAAGAACGAATAAAAGAACTGACGGAGCTCCTTAACAGGGCATCGAAGGCTTATTATCAGGAAGACAGGGAGATAATGAGCAACTTTGAGTATGATAAGCTCTATGATGAACTTACGGCTCTGGAAAAGGAAACCGGAATAGTGCTTTCGGACAGCCCCACGGTAAAGGTCGGATATGAAGCGGTTGACGAACTTCCCAAGGAACGCCACGCTTCTCCCATGCTTTCGCTTGATAAGACCAAGGACAGGGAGACCTTACGATCCTGGCTTAACGGGCATGAGGGCCTTTTATCCTGGAAAATGGACGGACTTACGATAGTCTTAACCTACAATGAAGGGAAGCTTCTAAAGGCTGTCACCAGGGGAAACGGTGAAGTCGGTGAGGTCATCACGAATAATGCAAGAACTTTTATCAATCTGCCGCTTGAGATACCATACAAGGGGGAACTGATCTTAAGAGGAGAGGCGGTCATAAGCTATGCGGATTTTGAACGTATCAATGCACAGATCCCCGATGCGGATGCAAAATACAAGAATCCGAGGAACCTGTGCTCGGGTTCCGTCAGACAGCTGAATAATGAGATAACGGCAGGCCGCAGTGTCAGGTTCATGGCATTTAATCTTGTAAAAGCAGAGGAGTTTGACGATCAGAACAGCCGGAGCCGCCAGATGGAGTTCCTTAAGTCCCTGGGTTTTGAAACCGTTGAATATCATAAGGTGGATGAGAACAATATCCTTGACAGGATAGAGTATTTTGCAAAAGCCGTTGCTTTCAATGATATACCTTCCGACGGACTTGTACTGACTTATGAAGATATAGCATACGGGAAAAGTCTTGGAAGAACGGCCAAGTTTCCGAGAGATTCCATTGCATTTAAATGGGAGGATGAAACGGCCGAAACAATACTTACAGGCATTGAATGGAGTCCGTCCAGAACCGGGCTTATCAATCCCGTAGCTTTGTTTGAACCCGTGGAGCTTGAGGGAACTACGGTAAAACGGGCAAGTGTCCACAATCTCAGCATCGTAAAGAGCCTGAAGCTTGGGATCGGGGACAGGATCACGGTATTCAAGGCCAACATGATAATACCCCAGATAGGAGCTGATCTTACGGGAAGCGGCAATATCGGGATCCCGGATGCCTGTCCCGCATGCGGAGCGGCAACCGAAATAAGCAAAGAGAATGATGTGGAAACCCTGATCTGCCCAAACCCCGACTGTATTGCCAAGAAGATCAAGGGTCTTACCCTGTTCGTCAGCAGGGATGCCATGAACATTGACGGATTATCGGAGGCCACCCTTGAAAAATTCATCGGAATGGGCTTTATCCACGAATATGCCGATCTGTTCAGGCTTAGCGCCCATAAGGATGAGATCTGCAAAATGGAAGGTTTCGGGGACAGATCCTATGCAAATCTGATGGAAAGTACTGAAAGGGCAAGGCATGTTCAGATACATAAGCTTTTTTACAGCCTCGGGATACCGAATGTGGGACTTTCCAATGCAAGAGTGATCTGCCGGGCTTTTAATAATGACATTGACCGGATACGAAAGGCCACAGTGGAGGAACTCTCCGCGATAGACGGTGTCGGAGAAGTGATAGCCGGTGCTTTTGCGTCCTATTTCGAATCCGATGCAAACAAAAGGAGCTTTGATGATCTGATAAGCGAACTGGATATCCTGATCCCTGAGGAGTCGGAAGGGCTTGAGGGTATAAACGGAAAAACCTTTGTTATCACGGGAAGTCTTAACACTTTTGACAACAGGAATGCGCTCAAGGAGCTTATCGAGAATTCCGGCGGAAAGGTTGCCGGTTCGGTGAGTGCCAATACGGATTATCTTGTAAATAATGATATCAACTCGAATTCATCAAAGAATAAAAAAGCAAAGGAACTGAACATTCCGATAATCACGGAGACTGAGATGCGGGAAATGTTAGGCTTAGTGGATATCTGACAATAGAAGAGCGATCGGGATGACGGACAGCCGCAGCGCCGCACCGACAGACAGGAACCGAAACCTAACCGTCCGTTATGAACATTTTTAGAGAGGATATGCGATATGCCCATAAAAATCTTAAATTCAATGCCTGCACAGGCAACCCTTGAATCGGAAAATATCTTTGTCATGACCGAGTACAGGGCAATGCATCAGGATATAAGACCTCTTAAGGTTCTTATTCTGAATCTTATGCCAACAAAGATCGAGACGGAAACCCAGATACTGAGAAAGCTTTCAAATTCGCCGCTGCAGGTGGATGTGGATTTCCTGCAGACCGCAAGCTATACGCCGCAGCATATAGACAAGACTCATCTGGACAGTTTTTACTCCACCTTTGATGAGATAAAGAACAAGAAATATGACGGTATGATAATCACGGGCGCACCGCTTGAGAGGATAAGATACGAAGAGGTGGATTATTGGGACGAGCTGTGCAGGATCATGGACTGGACGGATAAGCATGTGCATTCCACCTACTATCTGTGCTGGGGGGCTTACGCTGCTTTTTACCATTATTACGGAATAGACAAGAGGGAGCTTAAAACGAAGCTTTCCGGGATATATCCCCACAGACTGTATAAGAAGACTTCACCACTATTCAGAGGCTTTGACGATGTGTTCTATGCACCGCATTCAAGGGAGATAGAAGTCACCAAAGAAGACATTGAGAGCGTTAAGGAGCTTGAGCTCATGGCATGGTCGGATGAGGCGGGGGTTTCCGTGGTAAAAACAAAGGATTCAAGAAGATTCTTTGTAACCTGCCATTTTGAATATGATGCGGATACATTGAAGAAGGAATACCTGAGGGATAAAGGCAAAGGTCTTAACCCGGAGCTTCCGAAGAATTACTTCCCGGATGATGATCCGGAGAAGGAACCTGTCGTAAACTGGCGCTCGGCCGCGCAGCTGTTTTACACCAACTGGCTGAATTATTATGTATATCAGTCTACTCCTTACGAGATCGAGAAGATAGCGGAGGATGACCGGTAGAAACAATCCGCACATTGGCGCGGCGGAACTGTCCGCACATTGTTGCGGCGGATGTGGATTTCGCCGGAAAGTGATGATCAATGCATATGATCCGGATGATGTCAGCAGAGGGTTTGTCTGCCCTGCCTGCTTAATGTTTTACCCTGCCTGCTTTAGCGCGATGAATTGATAAATAGATGAAGGATTTTGTTGCCTGTATCATTTATATCGGGTATAATCAGTATCGTTATGGAAATGGAAAAAGAAATTGAAATTGAACTGAAGAATGAAAGAAAGTCCCGTGGAGGGATACTTTCCTTCATTTCATTTTTACTTATAATAATACTCTGGTGTGTCCTTACTTACGGAGGATTTGTATCAAAGATCTTCGTGCCTTCACCGACGGATGTTATAAATGCCGTTATCTCAATGGTAAAGGACGGATCCCTCTGGGAGCACTGTTTTATGTCGGCCAAAAGGGTCATGGTGGGATGGTTCTGGTCAGCTGTGATCGCACTTCCGTTGGGAATGCTTATGGCGGGTTCCAAACGGTTCAGTGCCCTTATACAGCCGCTTATCGAATTTGCAAGGTATCTTCCGGTAGTTGCACTGGTGCCCCTGACTATATTGTATCTTGGCATCGATGAGACCCAGAAGTATGTGATCATATGGCTTGGAACCTTTTTCCAGCTGATCCTTATGGTATGCGATACGGTTTCTTCGGTTGACAAAAACATGATAAATGCTGCAAGAACCCTTGGAGCCGGCAGATTTCAGGTTTACCGCGAGGTGATCCTTCCGGCATCGCTCCCCGGACTGTTGGATGATTTCCGGCTGACAATCGGATGGGCCTGGACCTATCTCGTGGTTGCCGAAATGGTGGCAGCCAGCAGCGGACTCGGATATATCATCCTGAAATCACAGCGTTTTCTTGCAACAGACGTTATTTTTGCCGGTCTTATAATGATCGGTCTGATCGGCCTTGTTACGGATCTGCTCATGCGGATAATCACGAGACTGGTCGTACCATGGTATGAAAGGCTGGGAGATTAGAACTTGAATACGAAGCTAAAGGTAGAGCATCTTTCCAAGGTGTTTGTCAATAAAAGAGGCGAAAAACTAAAGGCACTAGATGACATCTGCATAGAAGTAGATGAATCGGAGTTTGTGGTTTTGGTCGGTCCCAGCGGATGCGGAAAATCCACGCTTCTAAACATAATCGGAGGTCTTGAAAAGGCTACGGAGGGCAGTATTAAGATCGATGACAGGGAAGTATCCGGTCCCGGTGCCGACAGGGGCATGGTGTTTCAGGGATACAGTCTTTTTCCCTGGCTTGATGTCAGGAAGAATGTCGAATTCGGACTGAAAATGCAGGGTGTTGCAAAGACCGAGCGGGCGGAGCGTGCACAGAAATATATCGAAATGGTCGGTCTTTCCGGTTTTGAAAAAGCTCTTCCCAAGGAACTTTCCGGAGGTATGAAACAGCGTGTTGCCATCGCAAGGACCCTTGCAGCCAATCCGGAAATGCTCCTTATGGACGAACCTTTCGGTGCACTTGATGCACAGACAAGGGTCGTGATGCAGGAACTTCTTTCGCATATAAGCAGCCGGATGAAGAATACCATCCTGTTTATAACGCATGATATCGATGAAGCCATATTACTTGGCCGGAAGATATACGTAATGTCCCCCAGACCCGGGCGTATCAAGAGAATGCTCGAAGTTAAGATCGAAGGGGAAAGAAACCATAATACACTGATCAGGCCGGAGTTCCTTGAGATCAAGAAGAATATCATGGATATGCTCTGGGAAGAGGATCTAAAAGGAGGAGAAAAGTGAAAAAACTTATCTGTCTGTTATTAACCATTGCAATGACCTGCACCCTCTTTGCTGGCTGTGCCGTTCCGGTTGCGGATACGCAGAGCACTGCGGGGGCAGCTTCTGAAGAATCTGCTTCGGAAGAATCAGCTGAAACGGTATCCGAGGCCGGTGAGAAGAGTTCCGACTCAGACCTGGTTCCCATGAAGATCGCATTCTGTACCTGGGTTGGTTATGCGCCGCTTTTCATAGCAAAAGAACAGGGATATTTTGAGGAAAACGGGATCGATGCGGAGATAGTGATTATCGAGGATGAATCCACCTATGGTGCGGCCTTTGTATCAAACAGCATTCAGGCACTGGGGCAGGTACTTGACCGTGATATCATCCAGTATAACGCAGGAGCTCCCGAACAGTATGTATGTACGATGGATGCTTCAACCGGTGGAGACGGTCTGGTGGCCACCGAAGATATAAAAACCATGGATGATCTTGCAGGCAGGACGGTAGCCCTTGACAAGTCAGCCACATCTTATTTCTTTTTCCTGCAGGCACTTATGGATTCTTCCATAACCGAGGATCAGATCAATATAGTCGAGATGGGCAATGATGAAGCCGGAGAAGCTTTTCTTGCGGGAAATGTTGATGCAGCCGTTACCTGGGAGCCGGCTCTTTCAAGCTGCAGCGAACGCGAAGGCGGACACAAGCTTGTGACCAGTGCCGATTATCCCAAGGCTATCATCGATGTACTTACGGTAAACAGCAACTTCGCACAGGATCATCCCGATATCTATGACAAGCTTTCTGACTGCTGGTACAGATCGGTGGATTATCTGAATGATAATTATGATGACGGATGCAGGATCATGGCTGAGGGACTGGGACTTGAGACAGATGAAGTAAAAGAAGAGTGCGCAGGCATCACCTTCTATGATAAAGCGATGAATGAATCTTTCAATGATAAGAACACCGAGCAGAATGTTGTTGAGATAGCTGACATGGCTGCGGATTTCTGGGTTGAAAAGGGCTACATGAACAGTAAGGATCTGACAGGATTTTTTCCTACGATCAAATGATGATATAAGGAATTGAATGAAATGTCCTGTACCGCATAAGGCGGTATGGGGCATTTCTTTTAGAAACAAGGATAATATCGGTGCAAAGGATCAGAAGATCTCAGCAAATAAATGATCGGAAGGAGGAAAAAAGGATGAACGAGACATTAAAGGTACTTAGAACCAGAAGAAGCTGCAGGAGCTTTAAACCTGACATGATAAAGGAAGATGAGCTTGAAGCTGTCATCGAAGCGGGGACTTATGCGGCAACGGGAATGGGCAGGCAGAGCCCTATCATTATTGCTGTCACCGACAAAGAAATGCGTGATAAGATATCCGAGGAAAACCGGAAGATCGGCGGATGGCAGGAGGGGTTCGATCCTTTTTACGGCGCACCGGTCATTCTGATCGTACTTGCTGATAAGAGCGTTCCCACTTATGTATATGACGGTTCCCTTGTGATGGGTAATCTTTTGAATGCCGCAGAGAGTCTCGGGGTTGCAGGCATATGGATCCACAGAGCGAAAGAGGAGTTTGAATCCGATTTCGGAAAGGAGATTCTTAAGAAACTCGGAATTCAGGGGGAATATGAGGGGATCGGACACTGTGCTCTCGGATATGCGGCTGAACCCGCAAAGGATGCTGCACCGAGAAAAGATAACTATGTTTACCGTATCTGATACAGGTGATAATGAGACACAGAAAACATTCAATATCTGCAATATTATGGCTTTTCATA
>JAIKZD010000097.1 GCA_024682555.1 Lachnospiraceae bacterium
ATCGAACAGGTTTTGCAGTTTATGCATTTCACCACTTTTTTCCCGTCAATGGGACAGTGGCGGTTTTTCAGCTCGTTTCCGGACTCAAAGACCGCTATCTTAAGTCCGGGGTCCTGCTTTATGAGCTCATAGGCAGCAAAAATACCGCCCGGACCGGCTCCTATAATTATCACGTCATATTTCATGTGCGTCTCCTTCCTTACCGGGTCTGTTTTCCCTGTCCCCGGGTTTTCCCGGGTTGATCCTGCTCCGGGTATCCACTCTGTCTCCCGTTTTCTCCGGTTCACCGGTCATCTTCTCCCATACCGGAGATTAAGTTTCGAAATGAGATCTTCAAGAATATACCTGGAATCAACATCCGTATATATCCTGATCAAAGGGTTGTCTTCCTTCACAACGGAAGATGTATCATCCGCAACCAAAGGTGCTCTGCCGATATGATAATGACCGCAGGCGGGATTAAGGGCAATGGCAATGGCCGGGGAATCTCCGAGCGACCAGCTCTCTCCCTGAGTCCAGTCCGCTTTATCGGACATATTGTAATTAACCAGATTTGTATAAAGATGTTCTCCGATCTTTCCGCAGGGCCTGATGCGGTGTTCAATTTCCGCAATTCCTATATGGATAGTACCATATACGAGAGATGGGACCAGCCACAGTTCAATTCCGCTCTGAAGCAGATAATTTGCTGCCTCAATATCATTTCCCGCATTAAATTCCCTGAAGGGTGCTTCATTGGGCGCCTCTCCGTGGGTACCGATCCATATGACGGTCATTCTGTCCCTGATACGGGGTTCTGTCTGTAAAGCCTTTGCCACATTGGTCACGGCTCCCTGACAAAGGATATAGAGCGGCTTCTCATCATCCCTCAGGCCCTCTTCCACAATGAATCCTGCAGCTTCGGAAACAGCGGCATCCCCGCTTAATGGACCCTTTTGTCCGCAAAAAACAGGGATCTCCATATCCATTTCGCGAAGAATGGTATTTATCTCATCATAGCTTGCTTCCATTGAGCCGGGGGTATTAAAATGCTCGGCTGTAATACCCTTTACCACTAATTTCGGACTCAAAAGACCGTGTACGATGGCAAAAGGATCATCTGCCTCACAGGCCGCATCCGTGTCGATTATCACTCTTATTTTTTTATATTCGGGTATTTTGAACTCGATGCCCATCTGTTATTTCCTCGTTTTTTTTATTTCCTCGAATTGAATAATCCGTTGTAGGATGAAGAAATGGCCATATCTCTTGCTGCCCTTGCCTGCTCCTCGGCTGCCTTCTGGGTATTTATGGCGATCTGGCGCATTTCATTTTTATAATTCTCATCTTCAAGCAGGTTGATCGCTTCCTTAACGTTGTAAGCCCTGCCCTGCCTTATATAATTGCTTAATATGCTCAAAACAGCAGGCTGTGTATATTCAATGCCAAGGGGACATACACCGTAATCCTCATAATGCTTGATGATCTCGTTTTCCAGCTGTGTGATTTGGGGTTTGATGGCTTCCATCTCTTTCTTTGATTTCTCGCCCTGACTGTAGCCTCCGGCCAGAAACAGGCACCCGACTATGAGCAGTACCACGCCGAAAGCCCCCGAAGATATGGACAGAAGTCCAATCACGGTTATAACAATGCCCCAGCCCGTGAGAGCCTTATATCCCTTTTTCTGAAGTTCCGCATACTGCTTCTTCAGTTCTTCGCGCTTCTGATATTTGTCGGAGATCTGCCCGAAATAATCCATTATCTTCGTCATCTCCGTCATGCCGTCACTGTAACGGTCGGTTGAGGATGCCTCTCTGTGTCTTACCTCCACCACATCCTTAAGCATCATCTTATAACCGCAATATGAGCAGAAACCGAAATCCCTGCTCTCGTCAAGTTCGATATTTGCGCCGCACCCCGGACATTTTAGTGAAAGCATAGTCTGATATCCCCCGCGGTAAGCCGATACTTACCGGATCATAATACTCTTTTTACTCATATGTTCTATTGATAAGTCTCTGTTCGAAATCCTCTTTCGGAAGCGGTCTGTCGAACAGATAGCCCTGCACCATGTTGATATCCACGCTTTTCAGGAACTCAACCTGATCCCATTTTTCAACACCCTCTGTGATGACATTCATATCAAGTTCTTTGGCCATTCTTGCCACATTCGATACCACCACGCTGTCACGCAGGGTGTCAGTGTGCCCGTCTATAAAGGACTTGTCAAGCTTAAGAACGTCTGCCGAAAAATCCCTTAAAAGGTTAAGCGACGAATAGCCCGTTCCGAAGTCGTCGATGGCCATTGCAATGTCCGCATCATGCATATCCTTTATAAACCTGCCAAGTTTGTCGTTCTCCTGCTCGCTGACTGTCTCCGTAAGCTCTACTTCGATATATTTTCTCGGGATATCATATTGGTCAAGCACCCTGTTTATATGCCCGGAAAAACCCGGGTCGGACAGGTTCATCCGTGAAAAATTAGTGGATATCCGTACCGGTTCGATCCCCGAATCCAGCCATTTGCGGATATCGAGGCAGACCCGTTCAAAGATGTAAAAATCAAGGACGCATATGCTGTCATTGGTTTCAAGCACGGGAATGAATTCACCCGGCGTTAACACCTTTCCGTTTCTTATCCAGCGTACGAGTGCTTCCGCACCTGCTATGGTATTGGTCTTCGTATTCACCTTGGGCTGATAAAAAGGTCTGAATTCCCCGTTCTTTAAAGCCTCAGGGAATACAGCCAGTATCTGCTTGTGATGGATCGCCGTTTTGTGCATCTCGGGAGTTGAGAAAACATAAGGTGCATGCAGCTCATTCTTTGCGACATTAAGTGCGGTGGAGCATCTCCCCAGGATCCCTTCGCTGTCAATTTCGGGATCTTCAATATCAAGGCATCCCGCCACTGCCTGCAGGGATACCATCTCCTCCATTCCGTCCAGATATGCAAGAAGCTTCACATTTCCTACAAGTTTCAGTATCTTTTCCGTTTTTTCCCTGTGCACCATCAGGATGAAATTATCTCCCGAAAGGCGTCCCGCACATTCATCCTCATCCGTAAGAGATACGATATGCTCCGAGAAGCGCCTGATGACCTGATCCGCCTCTTCCTTTCCGTACCTTCTGTTTACCAGCCCGAAATTTCTAAGATCAAGATAAAAAGCAGTGTATTCGGTGATCGTTCCCTCGCTTTTCAGCCTGTTTATAAATGTATGGAAGCCCGCGGCATTCGGAAGCCCGGTCATGACATCCGTCTCAGCGGCTTTTTTTACAAACATATCCTTAAGATAATGTATGCAGTTGTCTTTATGATTAAATCCGTTATGAATGGCAACAGCCATTTCCTCGCAGCTGTCATATCCGCAGCAGGAACAGTTGATATGACGCGAAGCCTCATCAAGCTTGTTCATCTCAAGAAAGATCATCTCAAGCTCTTCGGGATCCGGGATCCGCAGTATGCACTGACCGGATCGGTCAGTGTATTTTCGAAGATAATCTTCAAGCTTCAGATGTCCAAACTGTTCGTTAAGATTTGCAAGTCTCTCTTCAGGAGTCAGGGAGCCGGACCACGCACTTCCCCCATCCTCTTTTTTCACGGCCTCTTTAATATCATGAAGGTTATACAGTGCATCATCGGTAACAGACAGAGACATCTCCGTACCCGTCCCGCAGATGCAGCCGTTTTCACAGTTTAAGGCATCGACAAACAAAAACGGTGTGACGCCATCGCGCAGACGGTCTTTATTCTGCCTCAGATAATGATACAGCCTCTTTTCGCCCTCAACCTGGCGGATGAACACATCATCCCCGAGAAGCCATACCACGTTTTCCTTAAGCCCCCCGGGCATGGGATAGATCGATCCCAAACCATACTCTATCTCATCTTTGCAGGGAGCGCCGTATATATCGTGCTCTGCCGCATATTTCATCAAATGATCAAAGGTCACGTTATAGCTTACATATCCGTGATTATTCGGATCATCGATCTCAAGCTTTTTGGCTATGCAGGGGCTTATAAAGGCAAGTCTGTCAGTGATGCCAAGCTCTTTTCTTGCATAGATCGCAGCACACATGAGAGGGCTCTGCACGGGAAAAAGCCTGGGCAGTAACTCCGGCATGTATCTCTCGATATATCCCACCACCGCCGGACAGGGCTGCGAAATACCGCCGGCAAAATCATGCTTCTGAATGTAATTTATATAACCCCAGGTTGTGATATCCGCGCCGAAGGATACGCTTATCATCCTGTTTACGCCAAGAGCCTTAAGCCCTCCCAGGATCTTATGGGAAAGCTCCGGATAATTTGCGGGAAAAGCAGGCGCGATAAGAAGTGATATCTTCTCTCCGTTTTTAAGATCATCAAAGAACCGTTTCGTGTCATCACGGAAATCACGGGCATTATGCTCGCACACATCAAAGCATGCTCCGCAGGCAACGCACAGACTGCCGTCCACCTCTATCCTTGACACGCCGTTTTCGTCGGGCATGGTGGATACGCAGGCTCCGATGCAGCTGCAGCTTCGGATGCATTTGTTGCAGCCAATGCATCTGTCATTTGTGTATACTAAACCTTCCGTTATCTTTCTCATGGGCATTACTCGCAGTCTCTGTACAATACTTCGAAGATAATTATAACCCGAAAATGATACGAGGACAAATATGAGACGGAGGTGAGACGGAGGGACGGTTCTTCCGTCTCATTGAATTGAGACAAAGGAACCGTCCCCATGTCTCACTGCGGGTAGGTCCCGTCAAAGCAGGCTTTACATATGGGCAGATCCCCCGTCATATGGCTCAGATCCTCAAGTCTCATGTAGGCAAGCGAATCCGCGCCGATCCGGTTTTTTATCTCGTCCACGGAAAAATTGTTGGCTATGAGCTTTTTATTGTCGGGAATATCGGTTCCGTAGTAACAGGGATAAAGAAAGGGGGGAGAGCTGATCCTTACATGGACTTCCTTTGCCCCATCTTCCCTCAGCATACTGATCAGATTACGTATCGTTGTGCCCCTTACGATCGAGTCATCTATAAGCACCACGGAGAGTCCCTTTACGATACCGGGGATCACTCCGAGTTTCATGGATACGGCGGAGGCCCTTTCGTGATCCGAAGGCTTTATGAAGGTCCTTCCTATGTAACTGTTCTTGTGAAATACTCTTTTAAAGGGAAGCCCCAGTTCACCTGCGTATCCTTCTGCCGCGGTAAGCCCCGACTCGGGTACCCCGGTTACTATGTCGGCTCTTGCAGGATGTGCGGCAGCCAGGGCTTTTCCGCCGTTATATCTTGCCTCATAGATGCCCATCCCGTCCATATGTGAATCCAGTCTTGCAAAATAGATGTATTCAAAGATGCAGTGGGCATGTGTCCTTTTATCCGTACACATAGATGTGTCGGAATGAAATCCTTCCTTTGAAAGCGTGATTATCTCCCCGGGATGTACATCTCTGAGAAACCTACCGCCAGCAGCGGTTATCGCGCAGCTCTCGGAGGATATCATATAACCGTCCCTGCATTCTCCTATACACAGGGGTTTGATCCCCATAGGATCACGAACGGCGATAATCTTTCTCGGACTCATTATTATCAGGGCATATCCGCCCTTAAGGTCCGGTATCGTCTTTTTTACCGCCTCTTCCACGGATCCCGTAGTTGCACGGTTTTTTACTATCAGTGTCGCCGCCACTTCGGAATCGGAGGTTGCGTGAAATACGCAGCCATCCTTTAACAGTTCATCCTTAAGCTTTGCGCTGTTAACAATGTTTCCGTTATGGACAAGGGCAAGGGTGCCTTTAAGATACTGAAATGCTACGGGCTGGGCATTTCGGATGCTGCTCTCGCCTGTCGTCGAATACCTGACGTGTCCGACTCCGATATTGCCTTTAAGGGAATCAAGCATCTCTTCGTCAAACACTTCGGTTACAAGTCCCATATCCTTATGTATACAGATGTTTCCTCTTTCTCCTGCTGTGTCGCATACAGCAATTCCTGCAGCCTCCTGTCCTCTGTGCTGTAAAGATATCAGGCCATGATATATATCCTGCGAGACTTCATTTCCGGGTTTTTTCCATATGCCGAACACTCCGCACTCTTCTCTCGGCTTATCCGTCATACATACATCCTTATCGACAATGCTCATAGATTCTCCTCACACGTTCTCTCTTTTATGTCAGACTCCCCCGAAGCATCCATTGTTATCATCGGGTGCTGACACCATGGCGGCAAATAAAAAGGACACCCCGACCATCGTCGAAGCGCCCTTGCCTCTTTCGTTTACTACTATATGACCATCATTATCCCATGTCAAGAAGTTTGGGGCCGACGGCGTGAGAAAGAGGTGTGAGAAAGAGGTGAGAAAGAGGGACGGTTCTTCCGTCTCAATGAGACAAAGGAACCGTCCCCATGTCTCACATCCGCACGAAATACTCAAATAGCTTTAGCCCGTCCACGGTGTCGGGCCTTCTGTTTTGCAGGCACATCCTCTCGGGATGAAACTGCACCCCGAAGACGGGAAGTCCGGTGTGAACGACAGCCTCTATGATACCGTCATCACTGTATAGAACGGGCTTAATATCCGTGCCGGTTTTTTTGATGGCCTGATGGTGGGCACTGTTTACGCTTATCTTTTTTTCCCCATAGATATGATATATAAAGGAATCCGGATCCGCCTCCGCTTCATGGGCATTATCCGTATTTACGCCTATCCATACATGATGCCTGTAATTATCAAGATGCTGTATAAGGCTGCCTCCGAAATACACATTTATAAGCTGCATTCCCCTGCAGATCCCAAAAACCGAAAGGCGGTTCTTAACCGCATGATCGAGGACCTCCGATTCCATCTTATCAAGCCCGGGATTGATACCTATACTTCCGTTTATCTCCTCGCCATACAGAAAAGGATCGATGTCACAGCCTCCGGGTATGAGTATCCCATCGGTTTCATCGATCTTTTCTCTCCAGTCCGTCTGCATCAGCGGAACGGTTTTTACCCCAAAGGCTTCTATGGCATTATAATAATTATGATTTCTCCTGAAGGTCGTCCTGTCTCCTATTATTCCTACCGTCTTCACAGATCATTTCATCTCCCCTATTTTTGTATTTCCGTTTTCCCCGTAATGCAGTGAGGCAAGAAAATCCTTTGCTCTCTGCGTCTGCGGATTTTCAAAAAAGACATCCGGAGTATTCTCCTCGATTATAGCACCGTCATCCATGAATACCACACGGTTTGCCACCTGTCTTGCAAAATTCATTTCATGGGTAACGATAAACATTGTCATCCCGTCCTTTGCAAGCCCGGTCATTACATCCAGCACCTCACCTATCATTTCCGGATCAAGGGCCGATGTCGGTTCGTCAAAAAGAATGGCCTCGGGATGCATCGCAAGAGCTCTGGCTATGGCAACTCTCTGCTGCTGTCCGCCCGACAGTCTGGCCGGAACCTTTGACGCCTGATCCTCCACTCCCACTCTTTTTAAAAGCATCATGGCTTCATCCCTCGCCTTTGTTTTAGGGATCTTAAGAACGTCCACCGGGGAAAGCATTACATTCTCAAGTGCCGTTTTATGACTGAAGAGATTGAAGGACTGGAACACCATGCCTATTCTTGCCCTCATCTTCGCAAGCTCTTTTCCCTCATCGGGCATGGGGATACCGTCTATCAGGATCTCTCCTCCATCGATGGTCTCAAGCCGGTTTACCGTGCGGCACAGAGTTGACTTTCCCGAGCCGGAAGGTCCTATTATAACCACCACTTCACCCCTGGAAACCTTAAGGTCTATATCTTTTAAAACATGGTGGGATCCGAAATGCTTATTTACTTTTTTCAGTTCGATGATTGGTGTCTCACTCATTTTTTCCCTCCGGATTTTTCTGTCTGTATCACGCTCTGCTTTTTCCCGAAGCAGCCTCCGAGATCCTGTTTAAAATATAGTTGATCAGTATATATATGACCGCGGTGACAAGATAAACCGACAGCATTGCATCATAGTTGGATATGAGCACCTTGGAATTCTGCATAAGATCCGGGAAGCTTACCACATATGCAAAGGTGGTATCCTTGACCACTATAACGAGTTCCGCGATAAGGGCGGGGATCACTATCCTGAAGGCCTGGGGGATCAGTATCTTCCATAAGGTCTTTGCTTCGCTTAATCCAAGCGATATTGCAGCCTCTCTCTGTCCTTTCGGTACTGCATTGATACCCGATCTCAGAACTTCCGCCACAACGCCTGATGCGGATATCGCCACAGGTATCGATATCTTCCACAGAGCCTGAAGCTTAACCCCGTACTGAGGCAGCACAAGGAAAAAGAAGTAAATGAACAGAAGCGTCGGTACTCCTCTTGTAAACTCAATAAGGGCCGTTGCCGCTTTGTTAAGGATCCTGTTCCTTCCGATCCTTAACAGCATCATGGCAAATCCTAAGATCATGGCAAACACGACAGCCGCAAGGGATGCTTCCAGAGTTCCCAAAAGGCCGTTTAAGAGAAACTTCCAGGTGGTCCACCTGAGGAAGAAGGACCAGTACCTTGCACCAAGCTGGCCGGTCTCATAAAACCTTCTGACTATTACAAAAGCAAAATAAGCCAACAGCAGTATCGATACAAAGGTCGATATGTTTATTATATTTCTGCCTCTTTTTCCCGGAGGCTCATATAAAACGGAATAAACCGAAGGTCCCGTATTCTTCATCGCACGATCCTCACCTTTTTATCAATAAGGTTTCCGATCTGTCCGATGAAAACCGCCGTAACAAGATACAAAAATGCCGAGATGATGAATGCGGTCACGCCGCCGACGGCATGTGTGTTTATATATGAAACGATCCCCGTAAGATCAGTGGGCTTAAGAGGCACCTGGGAAGCGATGGCAGTGGTGAGCATCGTGGCCACTAAGAGATTGGTCATGGGAAGCACACTGAACCTTAAGGACTGGGGAATGACTATCCGTTTTATGATCTGAATAAATGAAAGCCCGAGAGAGCGGGCCGCTTCGATCTGGCCGACCCCTATGGCATTAATTCCGGACATCAGATATTCCGAGCAGAAGGCCGAGGGGATGAGGGTAGTTGCCAGTAACACGCAGGTAAAATAAGATAAAACAACATCAAGATAAGGAAGAGCATATACCAGCACGATAAGAAGTGCCGCACCCGGAATATTTCTGAATATCTGTATGTAAAAATCGGCCGCCCTGCGAAGCGGCTTTACGGGACATATCCTGAGGACCGTAACAAAAACTCCGATCACGAAAGCTGCGATAAATGCTAATGCCGTCAGTTTCCATGTCGTAAAGAGCGCCAGGATATACCGGTCACCGTATTCCGATAATAAATTCTGTATACTCATAAGATCTTCTCCGGCAGTTTAACAACACCCTGCCATAACCCTTTAATGACCCCAAAATCTTAAATCTCCGCCGGCAGATCCGGACAATCCGGTTACCATCCGGCGGAGATTAATATTTTTACTGTTACTGATATATTTCTGCAGTTTATTTCTTTAAATGACCGCTCACTCTATAACCGGTGACGCAGGTGCTGTCTGGATTCCCGTGCGGTCGCCAAGGGAGATCTTCCAGAGCTTCTCCCAGGTTCCGTCCTCAATAACCTTCTTGAGGAAAGCGTTTACAAACTCCACTCCGTCCGAATCGAGGGGAAGGCCGATCCCGTAATTGTCTTCGGGTCCGAATACGTCTCCCGAGATCTCGTATACATCAGGATTCTTGACTATGGCATTAAGAAGAAGGGTGTAATCCGTTACATAGGCATCAACTCTTCCCTGCTCAAGAGCGGTACGTGCCTCCTGATCGGTCTCGAACTCTTCGATCTCGGCTTCGGGTGCAAACTCCGCAAGGATATCGGGGCCCGTTGAACCTGCCTGGGTGGCAACGATCTTTCCTGCCAGTGAATCGATTCCGTTTACCTCGGTATTGCCTTTTTTAACAAGGACTGCCTGACGTGAGGTGTAATAGGGTCCTGCAAAGGAGATGACCTCTGCCCTTGCGGGTGTGATGGAATATGTTGCAAAAACAGCATCAACCTGATCTGACTGAAGCACCGACTCACGTGTGCTGGAATCAACCTGTGTCAGCTCGAATTTGCTCTCATCGCCGAGGATATATCTTGTAAGAAGCTGATACAGTCCCGCATCAAATCCTCTCAGTCCTTCATCCGTCTCATCAAGCTGGCTGAAGAGGAAGGAAGTTCTGGTACCGCCTACTCTCAATACTCCGGCATCTTTAACAGCCTTGGCCCAGGAGTTTGCCTCGATCTCCGCATCATCCGCAACCGCTCCGGCTGCGATCAGGGCATCGAATGCTTCCTTGTCGATAGCTGCGGCTACGGGTTCTGAAGCATCGGCTGATCCTGCCGTAAAGGGAATAACAGCTCCGTCATAGGTATCGTTTATGTATTTTACAATTGCATCTGACTTAAGAACATCAACCAGAGCCTTGATCTTGTCGGAATTCTCATTTCCTTCCTTAACTGCGATAACATTCACATAGATCCCTGCTGCCTCTGAATCGGCTTTCTCATAAGCGATGGAATCCTTTCCTACGGAAAAGCCTGCTTCCAGAGCGTAGTTTCCGTTAAGAACAACATAGGCTACCTCATCTTTAACCCTTGCCACCTGTGCGGCTTCCAGTTCTTCAAACTGAACGTTGTTGGGATTGTCCGTGATATCGTTTACCGTTGCCGTAAGACCGACTCCGTCCTTTAAGGTAAGGATCCCGTTGTCCTGAAGCAGTAACAGTGCTCTTGCCTCATTGGTGGTATCATTGGGGATTGCGATAACGTCTCCGTCCGCGATATCACTCAATGATGCCTTTGTTCCGGGATAGATCCCGAAGGGCTCATAATGGATGCCGCCCGCATTTACGAGGTGTGTCCCCTGCTCCTCGTTAAAGGACTCAAGATAGGGAATGTGCTGGAAATAGTTGGCATCAAACTCTCCGGATTCAACAACATTATTGGGCTGAACATAATCGGAAAACTCCGTAACCTGAAGGTCATAACCCTCTTCTGCAAGGATATCCTTAGCCTGAGCCAGTATCTCCGCGTGAGGTACCGATGAAGCCGCAACCTTTATAACCTTATCATCAGATTCCGAAGATGAGCCTGCAGCCGTTCCCGGTGCGGCACAGCCCGAGATCAGGGCTCCAGCCAGTAATCCGGATAAAAGTACGTGTAAAAATCTCTTTTTCATAATCTGTCTCCTCTCTGTAAAATTATGTTGTCGCAAATATAACACCATTCGCCTACTATGTCAATAGGTATTTAGCATAATTTTTCAGGGGCCCCATAATGAGCCCCTGACATCCTCAATGAGACAAAAGGAACCGTCCCTCTGTCTCACTTTCTCATCCGCCCATCAGTGCCTCTGCGATCAGCATGTCCTCCGGGGTTGTAAGCTTTATGTTTTCATAGGAGGCATCAAAGAGTTTTATGGGGCAGTTTCCGTAACGTTCCATTACCATGGCATCATCCGTGATCCCTGTCCCTTCCTGTTTCAGAACATCCTTATCCCTTATAAGCTGTTCATAAGCATTCATTATCAGAGAATATTTAAAAACCTGAGGAGTCTGTACCATATAAAGGCTGTTTCTATCCGGAGTATCCCTGACGATACCGTCTGATCCCGCGATCTTGATCGTATCCTTTACGGGCATCGATGCGATGGCGCTTTGATATTTCTCCACGGTCTCATAGGCCCTGTCCAATATGGCCTTTGTTAAAAAAGGCCTCGCCCCGTCATGTATGAATACATATTCCGTATCGGAAGACACCGCCTTAAGCCCTGCGTATACGGAATCATAGCGCTCGGCTCCGCCCTCCGCGATGGTACTTATCTTTTTGAAACCATACTCGTTTACTATCTTTTCCCTACAGTATTCTATATCGCTCCCACCGGCCACAAGAACGATCTCATCCGCAAAACTGTCCTCAAATGCCTTCAGGGAATAATAAATGACGGGCTTTCCGCATAACAGCAGATACTGTTTTGCGATCCCGTCTTCTTTATCTCTGTTCATTCTTCTGCCTTTTCCGGCAGAAAGCACTATGGCAGCGCATTTTTTATGCATCATCATCTTTCCCCAAGCTTTAAGTTTGGAACTGCGTTAAGATCATAGCCTGCCAGATTTCCTTTTATATACTCATAATATCCGGCAACCGCAATCATGGCGGCATTGTCGGTGCAGTACACGGGAGAGGGATAATAAAGGGTGATCCCTTCTCTCTTACAGGCTTCATCATAAGCGGCTCTCAGAGCCGAGTTTGAGGCCACGCCTCCGGCAAGGGCTATCTTTTTTTCTCCTCTGTCAAGAACGGCCTTCATCCCATGTTCCACAAGCACATCCGTCACGGCTTTCTGGAAGGAGGCCGCTACATCTTTAACGATGATCTCTCTCCCCTGCATTTTTTCACTGTTTATGTAATTAAGAACGGCGGATTTAAGGCCGGAAAAACTGAAATCATACTCCGAATCGCCTACATGGGCCCTGGGAAAAGTAACCGCCTCCGGATCGCCCTTCTCCTCCCTTACAAGCTTATCTATCTTGGGTCCCCCGGGATATCCGAGACCGATGGCTCTGGCAACCTTGTCAAAAGCTTCCCCCGCGGCATCATCCCTTGTTCTTCCTAATATCTCATACTCTCCGTAATCCTTTACATTCACAAGATGCGTATGTCCGCCCGATACTACCAGTGACATAAACGGCGGCTTCAGATCCGCATGTTCTATATAGTTTGCACAGATATGACCTTCAATGTGATGTACGCCGACCAAAGGGATGCCTGCGGCAAAGCTTATTGCCTTGGCCTCCGCCACGCCCACCAAAAGAGCACCTACCAGTCCGGGACCGTAGGTTACCGCTATCGCATCTATATCCTTAAGAGATACATCCGCATCCGAAAGTGCCTGCTCTATTACGGGATTGATCTTTTCGATGTGCTTTCTTGATGCTATTTCGGGTACAACACCGCCGTAAACGGTATGAAGATCTATCTGCGAATATATTATGTTTGAAAGGACCTCTCTTCCGTTTTTTACCACGGAAGCCGCAGTCTCATCACAGGAGCTTTCTATTCCAAGGATCAGTACATCATCAGGCATTATTCGATCTTGATCTCCTGTTTCTTCTCCTCAAGCTGCCAGCCGTAGATCTTCCAGTGTCCGGTGGTATCCTTTCGTAAGAGATAGTTTTCATTGACCGGTGCTATGGCTTTTCCTATCCTCATGGAATAGATACAGCCAACCATTGCCCAGTCATATCCGTCAAAGGTATTGTATTCAACATCTGCTGCCGAAGAAACGGAATAACTCGAAATTGATCTGTTCTCGGCCTGGTATCTTGATATGTCCGTTTTAAGGGACTCTAAATAATCCGCATCCGTCTGTCCTTCCACCAGCTCATCATCCAGAAGCTCCCTTGACTTAAGGGCAAGAGCCTCCAGCTCTTCATCGGTATAAGTCTCACCGTAAAAGCATCTGGTATATTCACTGTAGAGCTTTACGACCTCCTTGGGCGTCGGCGGATAATTCCCGTAGAGATTCTGGGAAAGAAGTTCCTGAACAGGGGTCAGTCTTGTATTTTTTTCTGTCTGCGAAGGCCTTCTGTTTATAAGGAATGCAAACAGTCCGATAAGAAGCGCACAAAAAACAGCGACGACTATTATTTTTACAACATTCGCCGATTTTTTCATCGCCATCTTTGCGCCTCCTTTCGCCTTGATTATCTTATGAGCCGTCCGAGGTCTTCAATCCTCAAACTTAAGTGTTACGGTCCTGCCGTCCTTAGCTACGATCGTATTTTCAAAACACTGCCTGACAGCCTTTTCATATTCCTTAGGATATGTAAGGCTCGGCGAGTAGTGTGTAAGCCACAGTTCCTTAACGGCTGCCTGTTTGGCCATATCTGCCGCCTCATAAAAGGTCATGTGCCTGTGATCCCTGGCTTTTTCCTCCATGCCTTCCTCACCATACATCCCTTCGCAGATGAAAAGGTCCGAGCCATAGGCATTTTCAACGATGGAACCAACGGGCCGGCTGTCCGTGCAATAGGTAAGCTTTATGCCTTTCCTCTCGGGTCCGAGGACCATATCGGGAGTATAGGTGATATCACCCTCCTGTATGGTCTCCCCCTTCTGCAGCCTGCTCCAGAGCTTAAGGGGGATCTCCTGAGCTTTGGCAGCCTCCGCATCAAACAGCCCCGCTCTTTTGATCTCCATGGTGTAACCATAGCAGATTATATTATGAACAACCTTGAAAGCCCTGAGGGTAAAACCCTCAAATTCAATATCCTCAACGGGCTTTGTTATTTCATGATATTCGATCTCAAAGGGCAGTTCGGGAGCGATCACCCTCAGTGATTCCACTACGTTTTTTAATCCCCTGGGTCCTATCAGAAGCAGAGGATCTGTTTTTTCCGCATTACCCATTGATAACAGCAGTCCCGGAAGGCCGCTTATATGATCCGCGTGGTAATGCGTAAAACAGATGATATCTATTGGTTTGGGACTCCAGCCTTTCTGCTTCATGGCTATCTGGGTACCCTCGCCGCAGTCTATCAGAATGCTTGAGCCGTTAAACCTCATCATTAGCGATGTCAGCCATCTGTATGGCAGGGGCATCATCCCCCCGGTCCCAAGCAGGCATACATCCAACATTCGTAAATCCTCTTATCCGGTCCGTGGATCTTCTCTCCTCTCATGAACCGGGTCTCCCCTTTATTGCTAAGGATCCGTTTCCCTATAAGGAACCGTTTCCTCTCTTCCACATTATCAGACCGTCTTCCACGGGTCTTTCATAGAAATCCTTCCTGACCCCTTCCGTTTTAAACCCGGCCTTCTCATACAGGGCTATGGCGGCTTCATTGCCCGCCCTGACTTCAAGGGTAAAGTCCCCTCCGCCCATTTCATGGCCTTTATCGATGACGGCATTTATAAGCATTGTGCCGATCCCGCGGTTTCTAAAGTCTTTTTTTACGGCAACGTTTGTTATCTCTATATCACCGACGATCTCCCTGATACCCGCACCGGCTATCACCCTTTCGTCCTTTAAAACCACCAGATAGCACATATGATCATTTTCGATCATTTCCAGAAAATCTTTTTTCTTCCAGGGCATCGAGAAGGTTTCTTCCTCTAATCTGCAGACTTCATCAACCTCTTTATCCGTCATTTCCCGGATCTCAAGCCTGCCTGTTTCCGCTGCCTGCTCATCTGTATTTAGGCTGAACATGTCCGATCGTCCGTACACCTTTCCTGGTTCTGTAAAGCCCTGTTTTGTCTCTCGCGTTCCGCCTGGGTCATCCTCAGATATTCCGGCTTGTGTTCGGAAGCTGTCTCCGTGATGCCCTTCCGGTAGTATTCGGCAGCAAGGACCGAGAGCGCTCCGGCCCTCTGTCTGGCCATATGTGCCGGGGCATACTCATGGGAGAGGCCTCTCTCCTCCATCAGAAGATCAAGCTTTTCCCGGTAAACCGGAACCCCGTCGCCCAAGAACAGTACCGTGTTTTCACCTGCCGTATTTTTAAGCTCATCCGCCAGATCCTTTATATCCATGGGACGCTGCTCCATGTATACGGAAAATCCGGACACCCTGTCCTTCTCATCCCTTTCAAATGCATAGATCCCGGTATATACCTGTTCTCTTCTTGCGTCCATTATTGGACAGATCACGCCCTTGTATCCCCACGCATTATAGGCCAGGGCATCAACGGTGGGTACCGGTATTATGGGCTTGTCAAGCGCAAGTCCCAGGCCTTTCACCGTAGCGGATCCTATCCTTAATCCGGTAAAGGAACCGGGGCCCTTTGTGACTGCGATCGCATCTATCGAATCAAGATCCAGCTCGGTCATGGACCTGATCTCGTCAAGCATAGGCAGAAGAGTCTGCGAATGGGTCTTTTTGTAATTTATCGTATATTCCGCTGTCAGCTCATCATCTGTGACAACCGCTACGGTTGCCACAAGACCGGAACTGTCAACAGACAGTATCTTCATCTTTGTGTAATCCTTCCGCCGGTTCTAAAGATTTATTCCCTTCGGACAAATATCCTTCCCTTCGGGCAGGCAGTCTTTCCTTCCGTCAGTGTCTGATGGTGATCACCCTGTGATCCGCACCCTTTCTCATGTCTCTTTCTATCCTGATCCTTACGGCATTCTCCGGGATCAGTTCATCTATGATATCGGCCCATTCCACGAGACATACGCCGTCCCCGAAAAAACAGTCCTCATATCCGATCTCATCCATCTCGCTGATATCGCCTATTCTGTATACATCGAAATGATATACGGGAAGCCTCCCGGTATCATATTCCTGCAGGATCGTAAAGGTGGGCGAATTAACATATTCCGTTACTCCGAGTCCGGCAGCAAAGCCTTTTGCAAAAACGGTTTTCCCGGCACCCAGATCACCGGTCAGGGTATAGATCTGACCTCCGGCCGCTTCTTTTCCCAGCTTTTTCCCCAGTTCAAAGGTCTCTTCCTCGCTGTCTGTCTCTATTATCTCTTCGGTTACATCGGTTCTCAATGTTAATTCCTTAATAAATCCTTACGCTCACTCTCTTAATATATATCGTCACCTTGTGACATTTTCTTAATCATCCGGCATCTCAACAGGCAGATGTCCGGTCACAGCCTGATATTTACCTTCTTCGGGTCCACATGTGTCGAGATCATCTCAACAACCGCCGCTTTTTTATCCCCGAGATCCTCAAAGGGAAACAGGGTAGCCCTGACCTTGTTGGTATATAAGATCAGGTTTTGCTGCCCCTTTTCCTTGACGCCAGAGAACA
>JAIKZD010000122.1 GCA_024682555.1 Lachnospiraceae bacterium
GATTTACTGTTTTGTTCAGGCGCAGCTTCGCTGCTTAACCCTGAACTTGTTTGGAATTGACTTGCAGTATCCGGATCAATGATCCGTCACTGCCGTCTTTTTTCAGAAAATGGTTTATACTGTTTAATTGTCAATGTACAATTTGGAAGAAGGCTCATTGCCTTACGGAGAAGGAGGGATTTGAACCCTCGCGCCGCTATTAACGACCTACTCCCTTTCCAGGGGAGCCCCTTCGGCCTCTTGGGTACTTCTCCAAGTTGCTGATCGATAACGACATCCTGCTTGGGATGACTGCCGTATGCGGTTAGCCGAGTCTCTTCAACCACCGGAGAGGGTGGGATTCGAACCCACGTGCCCGTTAGGACAAACGGTTTTCAAGACCGCCTCGTTATGACCGCTTCGATACCTCTCCATATCGATTTTTAATCAAACGTGCGCAGTTAGCGCAAAAATGATTGTACCAAATAGATAATTCAGTGTCAACAAGTATTTTTCATACATCCAAGATTACTTTTTTTCCGTGTCAATCCATCGGTACAAAGCATCCGCCGTCTGTCCCCTCGATCCATTCTGAATCCGTATAGCAAAACCATTTGGTATCTTTCTTCTTTACGATCCCAAGTTCGTTTACACCGTCGCCATCCTTATCCTCACAGACTATTTCTTCCTGTCCGGTAGTCCCGATCGACATCAGTGAACCGATCCTGTCACCGGTTGAACTGTCATATACGGCATATCCGGTTCCGTTATCAAATGCGGAGAGACAGACTGTCAGATCCTCATTTATTATGAAGTCCCCGGTGTAACTGCGCCATGTTCTCCAGTCATTCCCGTCTACTCCCGATCCATCATGATTTACCGAACCTCCATCGCCCGGAGTTTCGATATACGGTGCATCATTGCTCACTGCCCATGCAAAATACAGCGTGGTGACAATCATGATAAAACCGCAGACATATGACAAAATCCCTGTAATAATAAGTATAATCCTGGCCTTTTTTTTGATGATCAGTCCGGCCGCAAAAAGACCTATCCCAAGAATTACAAGTAAAGCATAAAGAATTATCATATTCATCCCCCATATGAATTGCTTTCGTTTCTCAAACTCTGCCTTACCGGCAGATGCAAAAAAATATTAATACCTTCATAAGAAAATAAACAGATACTAAAAGTATAAAAAGGTCCCTGGCATCCGAAATCCTACTTCTTAAACCCGCCTGCGATCCTTGCTACATAGATACCGCTTGCGGAAGCATGCGCAAGAGAATGCGTAACTCCGCTTCCGTCTCCTATCACGTAAAGTCCCGGATATCTTGTCTCAAGCTTTTCGTTGAGTTCGACTTCCATATTATAAAACTTCACTTCCACACCGTACAGAAGGGTATCGTCATTGGCGGTCCCCGGTGCTATCCTGTCCAGAGCATAGATCATTTCGATGATGCTGTCTAAGATCCTTTTAGGAAGTACAAGGCTCAGATCTCCGGGCTCTGCCTGAAGTGTCGGTATAACAAAATTTTCGTTTATCCTCTTATGGGTACTCCTCCTGCCCCGGATCAGATCTCCGAAACGCTGTATTATCACTCCTCCGCCAAGCATATTGGATAATCTTGCGATGGATTCACCGTATCCGTTACTGTCGCTGAAAGGTTCCGTAAAGTGTTTGGCAACCAGAAGGGCAAAATTCGTGTTCTGGGTTCTTTTTTTCGGATCCTCATAGCTGTGACCGTTAACCGTTATGATCCCGTTGGTATTCTCATTTACAACGCTTCCATAGGGATTCATACAGAAGGTCCGTACCTTATCCTCAAATTTTTCGGTCCTGTAAACTATCTTGCTCTCATATAGTTCATCAGTCAGGTGTGAAAAGATCGGTGCCGGAAGTTCCACCCTGACGCCAAGATCAACCCGGTTCGACTTCGTCGGTATATCAAGGCTTTCACAGGTCTTCTCCATCCACTTGCTGCCGCTTCTTCCCACCGAGACGATGCACTGGTCACAGATATATTCCTTTTCTCCGGCAGTCACATGATACCCGTCATCCTCCACGGAAAGAGAGTTCACCGGACTCAGGAAATGAAACTCTATCTTCTCTGCAAGCTCCTTGTACATGTTTTCAAGGACTATATAATTGATATCGGTCCCAAGGTGTCTGACGGAAGCATCCAGAAGCTTAAGCTTATTCTGCATGCAGGTTTTCTTTAATCCCGTATCTGCCGTGGAATACAGTCTGGTCCCATCCGCGCCGTGGCTTAAGTTTATCTCATCCACATATTCCATCAGATTCAGAGCTTCCTGTTTTCCGATATACTCAAAGAGTGTTCCGCCGAAATCATTGGTGATATTATACTTCCCGTCG
>JAIKZD010000061.1 GCA_024682555.1 Lachnospiraceae bacterium
CGAGCTGATAAATCCCGATGTAAAGCCTGCACCGCAGGAACTTCAGGACAAGCACTACTACAGAAAGCATGGAGCAAATGCCTATTACGGGCAGTAAAAGATGTTAAAGAACCGGGACCGGAGATCATATCCGGTCCCGAATTCGGAGTATACCCGGATAAGACAATAAAAAAAGACAAAAAATAAGACAAAGGACATACTGACCGGATAATGAATAAGAAAGATGTTTTGGAATTAAGGAGAAGACTGAAGAAGGAGACCTGCAACATAGACCGGCTTGCGGGCTGTTATGTGGACGGCGGCAAAAACAAGGTCGTAAAGCTTAATGAAAGCTTTCTGAATCTTGAAACGGGTGAATTTCAGAAATACCTCGAGATCGCAAGAAAGATACTGGGCGGGACCATAGGCAATAATATCCTGGAACTTGACCTTGCCGAAACCGGCGGAGACAGCGACAGGGAGCGCCTCTTAAACGGGATAAGGACAGACGGACTTAAGAACGAGGAGCTTCTTGATACTCTTTATGACCTGATAATTCAGGGATATCATCATGACGGAAATTTCCTGATCCTCATATATCATGATACCTATGACATAATGAAGAGGACAAAGGACAACATAAAGCTGGATGAGTCGGAGGAAGTATACGAATACATCCTTGCGGCGGTCTGCCCGGTGGAGCTTTCAAAACCCGGACTGTCCTACATATCCGACGAGAACAGGATCGGTGCAAGGATAAGGGACTGGGTGGTGCTGCCGCCGGATATCGGTTTTCTGTACCCGGCTTTTGATGACAGGAGCGCAGATATACATAAGATCGATTATTTTGTAAAAAATCCCGGGGATTCCCACCCCGATTTCATGGAAGATGTACTGGGCTGCGGCATAAAAAGGACGGCCACCGAGAAGAGGAATACCTTTTCCGCCATAGTTAAGCAGGTTTATACCGGAAATGATGAAAAGGCAAAAGAGGTCTTTCTCGATATACAGGAGTCGCTGAATCTGCGCCTCGGCAGTGACGGGGACGAGGATGAGGCTTTAAACCCGGATGAAATCCTTATAAACGATAACCTTATGGAGGAGATCCTGTCGGAAAATGAGATCAGCACCGACAAGGCGGGACTCATAAAAGATACCTTTAAGAAGGAATTTGCGGATGAAGAGGTCACAATCGGTGCTCTGGTTGATACAAAGGCCCTGAAGGCTTCCATACAGGAAAAGGAAAAGAGGGAACTGGTAAAAAAAGTTGCCTCCCTTGAAGAAGAACTGATAAAGACAAAAACCCCGGGGATCAATGACGGTGAATACGATGTGATAATAAATACCGATCCGGATACGGCAATGGAGATACAGACAAGGTACATCGATGATAAGAGATATCTGCTGATCCCGGCGGATGAATCCCTGCATGTTAAGGTTAACGGGGAGGAGCTCTGATGTCATTTTCCTTGTCATAAAATATTGCGGGTGCTATTATATATTGCGACAGCCGGCAGGCATATATGCCCTCCGTACCGTACATGACCGGGGGTATATACAGGCCATGCCTGTGGGTCCATGACCGTGCGGGACATGAACATGCCGGAAAGGTATATTACGGAAAATAATAAAAAACAGGAGAGAAAAAATGATCGAATACAGATATGATACACAGCTCTTACTCGACAAATATGTGGCAGAGGGAGAGGATCCCGATGATGCTGCCGATGATCTTGTGGATGAGATAAGAGACCATATCACCGAAACCTTTGACGGGGATTCCATGGTGGTAGCAGGTGACAGCAGCGAGGATGAGAACGGTGAAAAGGCTGTTATAAAGCTTCATTATCATACCAATGAACCCTGGCTCGTGCTTGAGTACTGCAGAAGCCTCGGAGAGATATACGATATCGTGGTGGAGGATATGGACCGCCAGTCAAGGGGCTTAAAGGGTTAAAAATATGCAGGATGACATAAGCTTAAGTTTTTCCGGCTTTCTGGGTGAGAAAGGCAGCAGATACATAGCCGTGAGCTTTACGGACGGAAAGAGAACGGCAGAAGGATCGATACCGGAATGTAAGATCACAAAGAACACCGGATTCAGCGATGAGGAAATAAGGAGTCTTGAGGAGTATCTTAAGAATAACAAAGAGTCCATCATGGAGAAGGCCAGGGGCATAAACCCCATGAAGGCCTTTATGGGGTCTGACCTCAGAGTCGGAAAAAAGTGATCACGGAATCCTTATGGGACCGGTGATATACGGATCAGGGAAGTTAAAGAAAATTCCGCATGTTTAACGGAGATTCACCGTGGCAAAGATAGAAGTTGACAGGCAGATAAAAGCTTTCGTTAAGGAGCATATCTCCAAACAGGAAAAGCTTGATGAAAAGGAAAAAATGAGTCCGATGATGCAGGCACTCAAGGCCATACATACAGTGGCCAAGGGCAGCAATTCATTATCGGAGGAGGATCTTAAAAGGCAGAGAACAGGTATGGACCTGTTCTCTAAACTTGTTACCATACCCGTAGGACTTTCGACAAAGCCTTTAAAGATAGGGAATATACCATGTGAGATATGTGTCCCGGATAATGGACACGATCACAGACATGTTATCATGTATTGCCACGGAGGAGGATATACCTGCGGCAGCATCAACTATGCAAGAGTCCTTGCGGGCAAGCTTGCACTGCATACCTCTCTTTCGGTTTATTCCTTCGAATACAGGCTTTCTCCGGAAAACCCCTATCCCGCAGCCATCGATGACGCCGTTATGGTATGGGATCACCTTATGATGTTAGGATACGGTGCCGAAGATGTTTTTCTTTGCGGTGATTCGGCAGGAGGAAACCTTGCTCTCGAGCTTTGCCTAAGACTCAGACAGGCATGCAGGATGCTCCCCGGGGCACTGGTCCTTATGAGTCCCTGGACAGATATGACAATGAGCGGTATTTCCTATAAGGAATGTGCCCAGATAGATCCGATGCTTACGGCAGAATATATCGAATCCTGCAGGAAGGCCTATGCGGGCAGCCATTCGGATTATACAAAACCGCAGTTCAGCCCGCTGTTTTCAGACCTTAAGGATTATCCTCCCATGCTGATACAGGTGGGGACAAATGAGATATTAAGATCGGACAGCGAAATGCTGTCGGAAAGAGCTACAGATGCGGGTGTTCCCACAAAACTTGAGATATATGAAGAGGGGTGGCATGTGTTCCAGCAGATGCCTCTCAGAAGGGCTTCGAAGGCTCTCGGTAATGCGGCTGATTTTTTGTATGAAAATATGTGAGGAAATATGTCTTCAAATACTTGGTACAGGGTAGACAATGTGGCCAAGGTCTTTCTGGCCTCATACAATAAAAGAGATACGAGATCCTTCAGGGTAAGCGTTACGCTTAATGAGGAGATAGAGCCGGGTCTTTTGGACATTGCGGTCAAGCAGGCACTGACTCTGAGGCCGCAGTATCAGGTAGTGATACATAAAGGCCTGTTCTGGCATTATATGGATCATACGGATGAGGAACCTGTTGTAACGGAAGAGGATGACAGACCCTGCCCCACACTGTACGGGCCTTCCATGAACGGCCGCCTGCATTTTAAGGTCAGCTACAGATATAACAGGATCAATCTGGAAATGTTCCACGCTCTCACCGACGGAAACGGGGGAGTGGAATTCTTAAATCTGATCCTTCTCAAATATTTGAATCTTGCATATCCCGGCAAACTGAATGAGGTTTCCTTCCCAAGCGAAGCTACGGAAAACGATCTTTCCGAAGACAGCTTCAAGCAGTTCTACGAAAAGGACGGGAAGTTCCTGAAGGCTTCCAGAATGAAAAAAGCCTACAATGTCAGGGGACTGAAGCTTCCCAACGACCAGCTTCAGTTTTTTGAAGTGCATATGAGCGCCTCCCCTCTTCTTAAGCTTGCCAAAGAAAACGGCGCGACTCTTACAAGCTACCTCTGTGCGAGACTGATGCTTGCCATAAGAAAGGATATGCCGCTTTTGCAAAGACTCAGGCCGGTCACCATAAGCATGCCCGTAAATCTCAGGAATTTCTATGATTCCCAGACCTCGAGAAATTTTTTCAATTCGGTGTATGTCAGTCACGTTTTCAGTAAGGACATATCAGCAAAAGAGCTGTCGGAGGAATGCGACCTGAAGCTCAAGGCGGAACTGACACCGGAAAAGATAAAAAAGAGGATGAATAATTATGAGAAGATCGAAAGGCTTCTGTTTGTGAGAATGGTGCCTCTTTTTATAAAAAATCCGGTGGTTGCCCTGTCCTCCATGATCGAATCCAGAGGCGTGACCGCGGTCATCAGTAATCTCGGAAGGCTGAAGCTGCCGGAAGAACTTAAACCCTATGTCGAGAGTTATGCGGCCTACTGCAGCCACTCAAAGGTATTTATCACCTGTGTCTCCTACGAGGACGAATTCGTGATGGGCATAGCTTCGGGTTACAGGAATACGGCTTTTTTGAGAGATTTTATCAGCGGTTTTGCAAAGGACGGTATAGATATAAAGCTGTATGCCACGGATGTGGCGGAATGATCCGACCGGAAAGCCGGATTTCTTTACCGTTTGGGCAGGATTGTGATAATATAATTCGAAGAGCATTTGTACGATGATTAAAGAGATATCGTATCCGGGGGAGAGGGGAAGACATGAAGACCTGTCCGAACTGTAAAATAGAAGTGGGCGGTACCTTTGAGAAATGTCCGCTGTGCCAGGGACATCTGATAGGTGATGCGACAATAGATTATTTTCCGCAGAGTGCAAATATCAGGCAGAGGACTCTGTGGCAGAATATCGTGCTTTTTGTGCTTTTTACATCGGTTATCGTGACTCTTTCCCTGGATTTCATTTTCATCAAGAGCGGACATATGCATTTTTCTCTCATAGTGCTTCTGTGGGTCATCCTTCTGATAGTGCTGAATGCGTTCCTCAGGCATAACAGAAAGGGGATATCAAAGATCATAGCCCTGGTGATGGTTATGGCTTCGATAGGAGCGGTTCTTACCGAGATCGTTTCGGGATACAGGGGTATTTCCGTTCTTTATATAGTGCCGGGAATCGTGGCTGCGGCCCTCATCGGAAATTTTATACTGTCATTCATCGATAAGTCGGATAACTATAACGCGACCTTTTACATCCTCTGGAGCGTGCTTATAGGGGTCATCCCCTGTATCGTCATCTTTTTAAGAGGGAACAGGGCTTCGCTTGCCTGGGAGATCTGCTTTGTGATAAGCGTGATCGTTTTTGCCGGACTTCTGGTGTTTAAGGGCAGGAAGGTATTGTTTGAGATACAGAAGAGACTTCATTTCTGATCCCGGTCCCGTAAAAGCGGATCGTCCCGCAAAAAAATAAGATCAGATGTTTCATCAATAGAGGAATTTTGCCATATGAGTATTTTTCTTACGGAACTTCCGAATACAGAGGAATTAAGCTCGGATATCAGTGAATCCCTGTCTGCCATTTTTAAGGCAAATATCAAAGCAAGCACCATTAATTTTCTGATAAAGCTTCTGTTTGCGGCGGTTGTTTTCGTGATCGGCGTATATATCATCAGGTTTATCAGAAAAGTCATAGTCAAATATCTGAACAAGACATCGGTTCCGATCGACAACATAAGCTTTATAGACTCCATGGTCAAGATAATCCTGTATTTTATCCTGATCCTGTTCATTGCGGGCAATTTCGGGATACAGGCCACCTCGATACTGGCTCTTGTGGGCTCCGCAGGTCTTACCATCGGTCTTGCCTTTCAGGGAGCTCTGTCTAATTTTGCCGGCGGTGTGCTGATACTTATGACCAAGCCCTTTAAACTGGGGGATTATATAGTTATCTCCCCGTCCTTTGAGGGAACCGTCACCGACATAGATATAGTGCATACCAAGCTCAGGACACTTGATAACAGGATAATAGTGGTTCCCAACGGAACCCTTGCAAATACTACCCTCATTAATTCCACGGCGGAGGAAAAACGGAAGATAGAGCTTTTTCTTCCCGTTTCCTACAGCACGGATATCGACAAGGCAAGAAAAGTGATCCTTGATGTGGTGAAAAATGAGGAAAATATAGAAGATGACGGTGATGCGGTGGTCTTCGTGGAAAGCTTCGGAAATTCGGCGATAAATATCGGACTGAGGGTTTATGTGCAGACGGTAAGATTTCTTCCCACCAAATGGAGACTTAACGAGTACATCAAGAAGGCTTTTGACAAAAACGGCATAGAGATACCCTTTGATCAGATGGATGTGCACCTTAAAAAGGATTGAAAGGAGGATTGATGTTATGAAACATGAGGTTAAGAACGGTATTCTTACGGTATTTCTTGAGGGACGTATAGATGCCGGAAATGCCGATGCAGTGGAGAGTGAATTGAATGATATACTGTCAAAAGAAGCGGGCATGAAGCCTGTTTTTGATGCAGGGGATCTTGAATACATCTCCAGTGCCGGTCTCAGGCTTTTGTATAAGCTGGAAAAGGGATCAGGCGAAAAACTCAGTATCATCAATACTTCCGGTGATGTTTATGAGATACTGGAGACCACGGGATTTACGGAACTGTTCCGGGTAAGGAGAAAGCTTCGTGAGATATCGGTTGATGGATGTACCCTGATCGGATCCGGAGCATACGGCAATGTTTACAGGATCGATGGTGAGACCATAGCAAAGATTTACAGGGAGGGTGTTCCTCTTGAGTTTGTGGAGGGTGAGAAGGAAGCTGCTAAGAGAGCTTTTGTTCTGGGAATGCCGACAGCCATTTCCTTCGATGTTGTAAAATGCGGAAACTGCTATGGAACGGTGTATGAGATACTTGATGCAAAGACCGTATCCCAGCTGCTGAATGAGGATCCCTCAAGTCTTGCGCATCTTTCGGAAATGATGGGCAAAAGCCTTAAGGATATCCATAAAATAGTGGTTCCAGAGAGCTCGAGTTTCGAAAGCCGTAAAGAGATAATGAAGAGCTGGCTTTCCACCATGGAGAGTTATCTTACCGGGGATGAGTATAAAAAGATTGCCGGTTTTCTTGACAGTATCCCCGAGAAAAGGACTTTTTTACACGGAGATTTCAATACAAACAATGTCATGATAAAGGATGATGAGATAAATCTTATAGATGTCGGCGATGCGGCATATGGACATCCTGTGTTTGATATGGCCATGGGAGTGTTCTTCTTTAAGGTGCTTGCGGGCACGCAGCTGGTACCGGGACTTAATGAGGAACTCAGGAAAAGGCTGGTGGGATTTGACCTTTCGCTTGCACCGAAGATCTGGGAAATAATATGTAAGACATATTTTGATGTAAAAACGGACAAAGAAGTTGAGGAGATCACAAAGAAGATCATGCCCCTGTCCCAGATATACTTTGCATATCAGGGTTCTTCCACCGGAAGGACCTCACCGGAAGATATGACGGCGGCTCTGATAAGACCGGTACTGATGCCGATGCTTGAGGAAACCCCGACACTTGAGATCGATATGTGAGACGGTGGATATTTGTCCGGCAGGCCGGGAGATTCAGGCCTAACCCAGAGTCCCGTCAAGGATCAGCATGATACAGAAACCGACGGCAAACAGGAGGGTGCTCAGATTTGAGTGCTCTCCCTCTGACATATCGGGTATCAGTTCCTCGACTACCACATAAAACATTGCGCCTGCCGCAAATGACAGAAGATAAGGCATGAAAGGCACGATGACGCCGGACAGGAGAACGGTGATGAGGGCTGCGACGGGCTCTACCGCACCCGAAAGGATCCCTAACAGGATAGCGTTTTTCTTTGATACGCCCTCTGCCCGCAGAAGCATGGAAACAATGGCTCCCTCCGGGAAATTCTGAAGGGCTATGCCTATGGCAAGAGAGAGGGCACTGAGAACGGTTATGCCTTTGACTCCGGTGACAAGCCCCGCATATACGACACCCACATCTATGCCTTCGGGAATGTTATGGAGAGCAACGGCAAAGACCATCATGGTGGTTTTTCTGAGGCCGGATCTCAATCCTTCGGTTTTCTTGCTGCCGATATGCATATGGGGTGTAACACTGTCAAGCAGCAGCAAAAACAGGATACCTGCCATAAATCCCACCACGGCCGGTACAAATGAGAAGGTTCCCATTTCTTCGGACTGTTCTATGGAAGGGATCAGAAGGCTCCATATTGCGGCGGCTGTCATGATGCCCGCTGCAAAGCCCGTAAAAGCCCGTCTTAAGGGCAGGTTCATTTCCTTCATGAAAAGAACACATAATGCTCCGAGGGATGTACCGATAAACGGGATAAGAAGACCTTCTGCTATCTGGACTGTGTATGACATGACTGCTGTTCTCCGGTGGATTATCCGTGCTATAGTGCTAATACATATCCATAAGAATATAGTACATAAGTATTAAAGAATCAATACAATAAAGATATGTATTAAATGATCTGTACAATAAAATCATGACCGAAAGGATCGTTTGAGAATCGATGAAAAAAAGAATCTGTGTTTTAACCGCTCTTTTTACGGCAGTAATCCTTGCATACACCGGGATGATGATGTATCCGGCCCGGGCTTCGGAAGCGGGAAAAAGTACCGGGAATAACGGAAAAAATACCGGGAACAGCGAAGGTCCCGCGGTGGGGATCATTTTTACCCATGATATTCACTCCTATCTCGAGAGATATGAGCTCCGGGACGGGGACAAAACCATAAAGGTTGGCGGAATGCCTGCCCTGTCCGCATATATTAAAGAGAGGAAAAAGGAGGATCCGGAGATCCTTGTTCTTGACGGCGGAGACATTGCCATGGGAACGCTTTATCAGACCCTTTATTCCGAAGAAGCGCCGGAACTTAAGATGCTTGGCCTTCTGGGATTTGATGCAACCACCTTCGGAAATCATGAGTTTGATTACGGCTCGAAGGCTCTGGCCGACATGTTTTATTCGGCGGCAGAGAGCGGATACGGGCTTCCCGAATATCTTATATGCAATATAGACCGGACGGCGGACAACGAGGGTACAAGGCTTATCTTTACGGCTCTGGATGAGACCTGCGGTGTTAAGGAATATGATGTTTTTGAAAGAAACGGTGTCAGGATCGCGGTAACGGGAGTGCTGGGCAAAGAGGCCTATTCCGATGCGCCGGGCTGTGAACTCGTATGGCTTGATCCCATAGAGAGCCTTAAGAAAACGGTCGCTAAGATACAGGCAGAGGAAAACTGCGACATGATAGTCTGTATATCTCATTCGGGAACAAGTCCGGTCCTTGAGCAGTCGGAGGATGAGCAGATCGCAATAGCCGTTCCGGAACTTGATCTGATAATAAGCGCCCATTCCCATACGATAATAAATGAACCCCTTCATTACGGCAACACCTGGATCGTGGGCTGCGGGTGCTACGGTGAGTATACCGGGGACTTAAGGCTTATAAAAAGAGATGACGGAAGATGGGATATGGCAGAATACAGTCTTGTCCGTATGACCGAGGATATTAAGGAAGATCCGGAAGTGGCTGCGGTTCTTGAAGGATATAAAAAGGATATTGAAAATATGTATCTGGAAACCTACGGGTATGATCTTGAACGTGTCATAGCCCAAAACGACATTAAATTTGAAAGTGTTGATGACATCTATGCCCACCATCTGGAGCAGAGACTGGGAAATCTCTTTTCGGACGCTTATCTTTTTTCCGCAAATTCCACGAAAGACGGAAAAGAACATCCGGCTGACTTTTCCATCGCTCCCTCCGGCACCATAAGAAGCTCGGTACCCATGGGAGATATAACCGCGGATGACATATTTCAGATGTATTCCCTTGGAATGGGATATGACGGAAAAGTCGGAAATCCGCTTATAAAGATTTATCTTAAGGGAGACGAACTCTATACATTAAGCGAGATAGACGCTTCCATCGGTGCCTCGTTAAAGACGGCAGCAAAGCTTTATTACAGTGGTCTCGGCGTAACTTTCAATCCGCACAGGCTGTTCCTTAACAAGACAACGGATGTTTATCTGATGCCCGATCCCCTTAAGGATGAAAGAGAGGAGATCGATCCCGACAGGCTGTACTGTGCGGTTACCGACCTTTACAGCGGACAGATGCTCGGTGCGGTATCCGGTCTTTCAAAAGGACTGATCAAAATTGAGCCCAAGGATGTCTCGGGAAATGTACTTCCCCTTGATGAACACGGGAACTATGATTACAGCAGCGTTGTCGTAAGAGACGATAACGGAGAGGAATTAAAGACCTGGGTGGCCATAGCAAGGTATCTTGATTCCTTTGAGGATCACGGGGACGGCATCAGTGATGTTCCGGATTATTACGAAACATCCCACGGAAGAAAGAATGTGGAATATAAGAGCGGGATAGGAGCTGTTCTGTCCCATCCGAACAGATATGTCGCCCTGTTTGCACTGCTGATACTGGCGGTCATCATCGTGGCAGCGCTTTTGATCTTTCTGATCGTAAAGCTCATAAAGACGATCATAAAAAGGCGGGGCATGATAAAAAAAGCCCCGAAAGAATAAGGGGAAAAATAAAAAAACCCCCATAAAAAGGGAGGAGCCGGGTAAGTTTTCTTACTCGGCTTTTTATGAAAAAGATTTAAGCATATCAAATAAATAAACCTTATTAAAGGTTACTCACCCTTTGATATAGTCTAAATATATAGGCAAATTGTGTCAAAATAGTATTTTTGATTTTAACAGTTTGTAAGTTAATTATGAACAATCTGTGAATAAACGTTCGAAAACGGGCATAAAATGATAAAGAATGAAAACGGTTCAGGCGCTTAAAAGGCCGGTTTCGTCGGAGGTGTCGTCTGCGGAAACAAGGGACATGGGGAAGACGGATCTGTCGTCAATATATATGTCCGCGGTGATCTTTCTTGAATCCGAGCCGTATTTTTCAAGGATCTCGGGGAGATTTTCGTTGACGGCATCAAAAAACAGACCGTGTCCCGAACACCATTCCACCGCCTCGGAAAGTCTGAGACCGTTACGGCAGGTCCAGAGTATGAGCTTTTTGCCCGATGCACGGAGTTCCTTAAGGGCATATATGAGCTTAAGGTCGGGCATTCCGATGCCGGGGTAAGCATCCTGACATAAAGTTCCGTCAAAATCAACAGCTATGATGGATATATCTTTGATATTCACAGGCATCCTCCTTATCCCGGGATATTATGGCCGCCTCCCGGCACACACGCATACATATCCGCTCCCGAAACGTTACAGCGGTTACTTGAAAACTATACTTGAAAACTATCAGCTTATCTTCTGAAACCATAATATCAAACAAATGTTCGAAAGTCAAGAAAAATCGAACCTTTGTTTGCAAATGAAAAAATCATATATTAGTGGTATAATGTTAAGAAGTTTTTTGGCATCATTCAGCCCTGTTTAAGGCTGAATGCCCGGATCCCCGGGCAGGATCGTTACCGGAAGGAAAGGAATACGAAATCATGGCAGGAAAATATCAGATCTCAATAGTAACCCCGTTTCACAATACCGATTTAACCATGTTTGAACGCTGCGTTCAGGGCATGAAGGACCAGACCCTGGGATTTGAAAATGTTGAATGGATCGTTGTGGTCCACAATTCCGATGAGGGATCGCTTAAGGCCGTAAAAAACCTTCTTTCGGGCTATGATAATGTCCGGATAGAGGTATTAAACAATGAGCTTAAGACACCCTCAAGCCCGAGGAATCACGGACTCAGGCTTGCCACTTCGGATTATGTGGGCTTCCTTGATTCGGATGACAGCTTCACCCCCATATGTCTTAAAGAAGTGCTCAGACGGGTTAAGTCCTGTAATCCCCAGATCGTCTGGTTCAGGCGTGAGTATGAGCTGGAGGAGGAAAACAACCGTCCCGTAACTGAAATAGTCCTCTGGGACCAGACAAGGGAAGAGATACTGATAACGAAAGACGAAAACTGGGATGATGAAAAGATGTTTTCCGGTGTCTGCGGAATGGTCACCTCAAGGATGTATAACAGGAAATTCCTTCGGGATAACGGGATCATCTTTGATGAATCAGTTCCCTTTGCGGAGGATTATCTCTTTAATCTCGAAGCCTACGGACATGCCGACAAACTCCTGTATCTTCCGCAGCTTATCGGATACCATTATTTTATCAACGGTTCATCCCTTGTACAGGGAGGCGGCATGAAGAGCGGCGAGACACTGATCTCTTATGCGGAAGGATACAGAAAAGTATTTGATGCCGGCCTTAAGTACGGATTTTACATGAACGGTGTAATGGGCGGACTGACCTGCGTCCTTGCAAGATTTATGGCAACCTCGACTCTCCTCACTCTTGAGGACAGACAGAAGATCAAGGAGCTTTTGGAGCCCTATCTTGAGATAATGGGCCCGCTCAGGGTTTCCAAGATCTATTCCGAAAAGGATGTTATAAACCGCTATGAATTTCCCAGAGATGTGATCCTTCATCCCGAAAAATACGTTGATAACAAAGAGGATATACTGATAGACATGAATGTCAGGGATGCGGATCCGCTTTCGGATTATCAGGCTGTCCTTGCATCCATCATGGAAGTCAACGCACCTACGGATATGGGAAGACGCTACGGGCTTGCCGACATCCTCACCACAAAAGGATTTCAGAGAAAGCTTCCCGTCACGGGATATGATGTCTATCAGCCAATCATAAGACTTCAGACTAATATCGGCGAATCCGGGATACTTACTTCGGATGCGATCAAAGCTTATGCCGTAAGCTCCGGTACCATGGGCACACCCAGGGAGATCCCGGTGACCCGGAGACAGCTTGAACCCATGACGGATGAATTCGCAAAGCTTGCGGACGGTAAGGTGAGCTTTTTGCTGTTTGAAAGTCTTCCGCATCTTAAGAAGAACAATGATGATACATATTTTGATTCCATCACCGGTCTGGTGCTTTTGGATTATCTCGACGGTCTCAGCAAAAAAGGGATCAAGGAATCCTCGGTATTTACTTCACCCAGAGCGGTCCTTCAGCCCGGAGAGGTTGCGGATCTTACCTATGTAAGGCTTCTGTTCGCCCTTGCAAGAAAAGATATTGAGCAGATAATCGCACCCTTCACCTGGGGCGTGGTGGATTCCTTCCGTTTTCTTAAACGTCACCATAAGGAGCTTACGGAATCCATAAGAGCCGGTAAGCTTTTATATGAGTCGGGTCTTTCCGATGATCTTAAAAAAGAGATAGATAAGAATCTTAATGCCGATCCGGAAAGGGCTGATGAACTTGAGGCAATATTTAAGGAGGGATCTTTTGAAGGGATCGCAGGCCGTATCTGGCCGAAGCTTGAAAGGATCATCGCTGCCGGAACCGGAACCTTCAGCATATATACGGATCAGATGAAGCACTACACGGGAGATATCCCTCATATAAATGCTCTCTATGCTTCTTCCGAAGCACTTATCGGAACGGAAACGGATACGGAGGGACAGTATCTGTTAAGTACCCGAAATTCTTTTGTTGAGTTCGTTCCTCTTGGTGCAGGATCCGACACCGCGCTTCCCGCAGGTGAGACCGAAGAAGGCAGAGAGTATTCGCTGCTTGTTACAAGCTATGCCGGTCTTTACAGATATAAACTCGATGATGTGGTTAAGATCCGGGGATTTAACGATGATCTTCCGGTATTTACCTTCGAGGGAAGACTGTCCGACCGTATAAACACGGGATACGGCGATGTCACCGACGGCGATATCTATCGGGCGCTCTGCGGACTTTCGGAAAAAACAGGGAAAAGACCGGCAGATTATGCATATTTGCTGAATGAGGATGAAAACTCCCTGACGGTCTA
>JAIKZD010000099.1 GCA_024682555.1 Lachnospiraceae bacterium
GTCCTTTCAAGATCTATGACCGGGGTCTTTTTCCCATCCTTCTTTATCTTCTTATCCGAAACTGCCGCAGGCCTGAAATCGGCGACCGCGGCCGCAAAGATAAAGATATCCGTATCCTTCTGCCTCTTAAATACAGCTTCCGCCATATCAGAAGCCGAACGCACATCGACCGTATCGACCATAAGAGGTTTATTTAAGGCGGTCTGTCCCGAAACAAGGGTAACGGACGCTCCTCTGTCAGCAGCGGCTTCCGCCAGAGCATATCCCATCTTCCCGGAGGAGTGGTTCGTGATATAGCGTACAGGGTCTATAGCCTCCATTGTTGGGCCCGCGGTGATGAGCACCTTCTTCCCCTTCATATCATGCTCATGGGCGATGTGGCGGAGTCCGAGAGTCAGAAGATCCTTAACATCCGGCATCTTTCCCTTTCCGGTATCCCCGCAGGCGAGAAGACCGCTTGCGGGTTCCACCACCTCATAGCCGAAGCTTTTCAGTTTTTCAAGATTATCCTGCACTATGGGATTTTCATACATCGCGGTATTCATGGCTGGAACAATGATCTTAGGACAGGTCACCGCCATTATCGTTGTACTCGCCATATCATCCGCTATGCCGTTTGCGATCTTTCCGATGATATTGGCACTCGCGGGGGCAACCATGCAGAGATCAGCTTTCTTCGCAAGGCTTATATGCTCAACCTCAAAATCAAAATCCCTGTCGAAAGTATCAGTCACGCATTTATTTCCGGTCAGGGTCTCGAATGTTATGGGATTAATAAAGAAAGCGGCATTCTTTGTCATTATGACATCTACATTGAATCCCGCTTTTCTGAAGCCATGTGCCAGGTCTGCGGACTTATATGCCGCTATGGAACCTGTAACTATCAATAGTATGTTTTTCATTTTCTATACCAGCTCGCTCAGTTTATCTATCAGTTCTCCCTGATTAACAGGCTTTAATAAGAAGCCGCTGGGGTGGAGGGAAAGGCTCCTCATTACCATGTCTTTCTCGGAATTACCGGTAAGGAAGACTACCGGAACCGTTCCGCCCTTGTCCATGATCCTTATCTTTTTAAGGGTGGTGGGTCCGTCCATCTCAGGCATATAGCAGTCTAAAAGGATGCAGTCAGGGAACTGTTTCTCCAGAAACTTAAGTGCCTGTGCGCCCGATTTAACGCATGTCACCTTAAACTGCCGCTCCAGATAGCCTTTTACGACCTTTAACGCAACAAGATCATCGTCGACCACAAGTATGTGCTTCTTCCTTCCCGACGATATCATAAGACGATCGATCGCTGTCCTTATGGACTCCATGGAGCTGTACTCGGGAAGCTCGTAAGCGGCACCGGGGATAACATTTGTGGAAAAAATCTCCCTGTCCTTTTCGTCAGCGACAAGAAGCATGGGAACATCCTTGAACCTGTCGTCCTCCCTGAAATCGATCATGGAAAACAGTTTCTGCCTCATTGCGCCTTCAATGTAGACAACTATGCATTCGGGAATAAAAGAGCCTACCTCTGAGAGAATATCATTGGTGATCAGCGAATACTTTACATTATAAAGTCCGTCAAAGCCGTGCCGGAACTCTCTTTCTTTTTCTATTGTTGAAGCTAAAGCAAGTAATTTCTGCATTATTTACACCATCCCTAGCAGTATTATATCATACATTTTATAAATCAAAAAATTTACATATCCTTAAGGACGTTTTCAATGTTATCAGCTGCCTCGTCATAGTCGAAATCCCTTACCAGACGGAGTGCGTTCTTAACTTCCTTCATAATTTCAGCAGGGACTCCGGAAAGCTTTGTAAAGTCATCAAGTGCTTCCTCGGCATCATCTGTTTCCATATCCGCTAAAAGCGTTTTTATCCGTTCCAGCCTTTCCTTCATTTCCTCTGCCGAAGCGGGTTCTTCCGCGTTCCCGTCACTGTTTACCTCGTTTTCGCCGCCCTCCGCTTCGGTAAGGGCCTCGTTTATTTCCTTAAGAACAGTGTCCAGAAGTTCCTCAAGTCCCGCTTTATTCTCAAGTATCTCTTCCTCTTTCCTGTCACGGACAAGATTCTCAAAATGCTTTGCAAGGTCCGAAAGCTCCTCGGCCCCTATATATCTTGCCGAGCTCTTTAAAGAATGAACCGATATCTGGTATGCACCCAGGTCATGTTCTTCGAGCTGCTTCTTGAAAGTCTCCGGTTTATTGGACATGATAAAGGAGCTTAAAAGAGACTTATACATCCCGATATCCTTAAGGGAATTCTCAAGCCCCGCATCCACATTGACGTGACCAAGCTTTGAAAGCCAGGCCCTGTTTTCTTCGAGATCCGCTGTATTCTCATTTTCTTCGCCGTTCACTTTATCCGAAACAGCGCTTATTTCCTCTAATGAACGGTTCTTCTTATCCTCGGGAACCCATTTTTCCATAACTTCCATCAGTCGCTTAAGCTCAATGGGTTTGGAAAGATAATCATTCATTCCCGCATTCAGGAATTCCTCTTCAACACCCTTGATAGCATTTGCAGTAAGGGCAATGATAGGCGTGTCGTGTTTTTCCCTGATCTTTACGGTGGTCTCGATACCGTCCATTCCCGGCATCATGTGATCCATGAAGATGATGTCGTATGCCTCATCCTCCTCAACCCGGGCTATGGCCTCTCCGCCGCTGGATGCAAGGGTGACAAAAGCCCCGTACTGGCTTATGAGCCCCTTTGCAACCTCCAGGTTGACCCTGTTATCATCCACCACCAGTATCCTGCAGTCAGGACATACGAAGGGCAGGCTGAATTCGTCATTTCTCGTCTTGATCTCTCCGAATACATAATTGCAGTCGGTATTGTCAACGATCTTCTGGGGAATGGTAAAGCTGAAGGTGCTTCCTCCGCCGTACACACTCTGTACCTCTATGCTTCCGCCCATGAGATTAAGGAGGTTCTTGCAGACGGCAAGTCCGAGACCGGTACCGGTAATACCCCGGTTTCTTCTGGTATCTATCTGCATAAAGGACTCAAAGAGCTTAGGCATATCCTCATCCTTAATGCCTATGCCTGTGTCCCTGACCGAAGCGATCAGTTCTCCTGTCTCCACATTCTTCGGGCGCCAGTCAACGGAGAGCTCTATCTCTCCCTTGTCCGTATACTTGACGGAATTATTCAGGATGTTGATAAATATCTGCCTTATCCTCATTACATCCCCGTACAGGCCCTCAGGGATATGCTTTCCGATATTAACGGTGAATTTAATGGGTTTTTCAGATATCTGTATCCCGATTATGCTGGTGATGTCATTTAAAAGGGATGACATGGCATAATTATCCTCGATTATCTCAAATTTCCCGGACTCGATCTTTGAAAAATCGAGTATCTGGTTAATGATGCCGAGAAGGTTATTTGCGCTGGACCTTATGTTTCCGGCATAATTCTTGGTCTTCTCCGAAATATTCTTCTCAGAGAGAATGAGCTCGGAAAAGCCTGCGATGGCATTCATCGGCGTCCTGATCTCATGGGACATGGATGACAGGAAATTTGATTTGGCGGCGCTGGCCTGATCCGCCATATTCTTCAGGATGAACGAGGCAATGATGGATGACAGTTCCGAAAGGGCGTCAATAAGCTCCTGCGGCCATTCAAAATACCTGTCGGACTTTTCATAGAAAATGCATCCCCTGATCTCGTCCTCGGATCTGATGAAACAGATAAGCCCCGACGTTCCGAAGGCATTCAGGAAATCTCCGGTATCACCCTTTACAAGTTCAAAGAAATGCTCGTCAACCCTGATGACATTATCCTTTTCCAGTAACTCCCTGGCTTTATCGAAGTCATCCTTATCCACATTGAATTTCCTGCCGATAAAAGGACAGCCGAGCCTGGAGAAGCGGTCAAATTCCGCTATGCAGGAAAAGCATTCAAGGGTCGTGGTGCTGTCACGCTCCAGAATATGGATAAAATCAATATCAAACTGGCTGCTGATGCGCTCGAGTGTCAGATCCACCGCGCT
>JAIKZD010000102.1 GCA_024682555.1 Lachnospiraceae bacterium
GCACCTCGTCATGTTTATAAGACTATTATAAAACATGACGATGAAATAATCAAGAGCAAAATGGCAATTTATTCAGTATTTTCAAGGTTCTCTGGAATTCATGGCGAGGTTTTCATCGTCACGTTTCCGAGAATACAGGTTTCAGGCTGTCCGTCTTCCGCAGGCCGCAAAATATCCGGCTCAAAATATCCTGCGAAGATCATTTGCCGAAAAAAAGCCCTTGACATCGTCATTCTATAAGGATAAAATACTACAGCATGCACAAAACTGTGCTTTCTTTTGGTGTGCACGGCAGAAATGCATTGATCATGCGCCCGGAGAGGGGTCAGGATTTGCGGACATGCGGTAAACGGGAGATTCTCCGTTTACAAAAAATAAAACAGGAGGTGAAAGGAATGCCAACATTTAACCAGTTAGTTAAAAAGGGTAGAGAGACATCTGTTAAGAAGTCAACGGCTCCGGCTCTTTTAAGAGGATTCAATTCTCTTCACAAGAGACCCATCGATACTTCTTCTCCGCAGAAGAGGGGCGTTTGTACGGCTGTTAAGACTGCTACACCCAAGAAACCTAACTCGGCCTTAAGAAAGATCGCGAGAGTACGTCTTTCTAACGGTATTGAGGTTACGAGCTATATTCCCGGTGAAGGTCACAACCTTCAGGAGCATAGTGTTGTACTTATCCGTGGCGGCAGGGTAAAGGATCTTCCGGGTACCAGATATCATGTTATCAGAGGAACCCTCGATACAGCCGGTGTTGCCAACAGACGTCAGGCACGTTCCAAATACGGCGCTAAGAGACCCAAGCAGAAATAAGCCGGGTAAAATTTCGTACCACAAATAAAAACTAAATATATAGTGTTGGATTCGTTTCATTTTTTATGATACAGATGTCAGATTTTCATCATATCGGAAACAGATAAGACACGAGCACATTTAGAAAAACTGTGAGTACCTGTGATCTAATGTAAAAAGTATCCTTTCGGGATACGGATTATTGATTAAGGAGGGAAGAAACGTGCCACGTAAAGGACATATTCAGAAAAGAGATGTACTTGCCGATCCCATGTACAATTCAAAGGTAGTAACAAAGCTCATCAACAATATCATGCTTGATGGGAAAAAAGGTGTTGCTCAGAAGATAGTATACGGGGCCTTCGGCAGAGTGGAAGAGAAGGCCGGAAAGCCTGCTCTTGAAGTTTTTGAAACAGCAATGAACAATATCATGCCTATACTTGAGGTAAAGGCAAGACGTATCGGTGGTGCCACCTATCAGGTGCCCATCGAAGTAAGACCTGACAGGCGTCAGGCACTCGCTCTTCGCTGGCTTACGATGTTTTCACGTAAGAGAGGCGAGAAGACGATGGAAGAAAGACTGGCTAACGAGATTCTTGATGCATCAAACAATACGGGATCATCCGTAAAGAGAAAAGAAGATATGCACAAGATGGCGGAAGCAAACAGGGCTTTTGCTCATTACAGATTCTAGTAGGAGGAAACAGTATTGGCTGGAAGAGAATACCCATTGGAAAGAACCAGAAATATTGGGATCATGGCTCATATCGATGCGGGGAAGACCACACTGACAGAGCGTATCCTATACTATACTGGTGTTAATTACAAGATAGGTGATACTCATGAAGGCACAGCTACCATGGACTGGATGGAGCAGGAGCAGGAGAGGGGTATTACCATCACTTCAGCAGCTACAACCTGTCACTGGACTCCCAGAGATCATATGAAGCCCAAGGAAGGGGCGCTGGAACACCGTATCAACATTATTGACACTCCGGGTCACGTGGATTTTACCGTTGAGGTTGAAAGATCCCTTCGTGTACTTGACGGTGCGGTGGGTGTATTCTGCGCAAAGGGCGGTGTGGAGCCCCAGTCGGAAAATGTATGGCGTCAGGCCGATACATATAATGTTCCCAGAATGGCTTTTATAAACAAGATGGATATTCTGGGTGCGGATTTTTATTCGGCTGTTGATCAGATAAGGAACAGACTCGGAAAAAATGCCATCTGCGTTCAGCTTCCCATAGGCAAGGAGGACGAGTTTAAGGGCATCATCGATCTGTTCGAGATGGAAGCTTATATTTATAATGATGACAAGGGAGAGGATATTTCCATCATTCCCATTCCCGATGACATGAAGGAAGATGCCGAGAAGTATCATGCGGAGCTTATTGAGAAGATCTGTGAGCTCGATGATGATCTTACGATGAAGTATCTTGAGGGTGAAGAAATATCCGTGGATGAGCTTAAGGCCGCACTCAGGAAGGGAACCTGCGATTGCACGGCTATCCCCGTCTGCTGCGGTTCCGCTTACAGGAACAAGGGCGTACAGAAGCTTCTTGACGCGATCCTTGAATATATGCCTGCACCCACAGACATACCTGCCATAAAGGGTGTCGATCTTGAAGGAAATGAGATAGAGAGACATTCATCCGATGATGAGCCCTTTGCAGCTCTTGCGTTTAAGATCATGGCAGATCCCTTCGTAGGTAAGCTTGCATTCTTCAGAGTATATTCAGGTACGATGAACTCCGGTTCATACGTACTCAATGCAACAAAGAACAAAAAGGAAAGAGTCGGACGAATACTGCAGATGCATGCAAATCACAGGGCCGAGCTTCAGAAGGTTTATTCCGGTGATATAGCTGCAGCGGTAGGATTTAAGCTGACAACGACAGGTGATACGATCTGTGATGAGGAGCATCCCGTTATCCTTGAGTCTATGGAGTTCCCGGAGCCCGTTATCGAGCTTGCGATAGAGCCCAAGACCAAGGCCGGACAGGGAAAGCTCGGAGAATCCCTTGCAAAGCTTGCAGAGGAGGATCCCACCTTCAAGGCTCATACCGATCCCGAGACAGGACAGACCATAATCGCCGGAATGGGCGAGCTGCATCTTGAGATCATCGTGGACAGACTGCTCAGGGAATTCAAGGTAGAGGCAAATGTAGGAGCACCTCAGGTTGCTTATAAGGAAGCCATCACCAAGCCTGTTGATGTAGAGAGCAAATACGCAAGGCAGTCCGGCGGACGCGGACAGTACGGTCACTGTAAAGTACGTTTCGAGCCTATGGATGCAAACGGCGAGGAACTCTTCAAGTTTGATTCCGAGGTAGTGGGAGGTGCGATCCCTAAGGAATATATCCCCGCTATCGGCGAAGGAATCCAGGAAGCAACCGCAACCGGTATCCTCGGCGGATACCCGGTGGTCGGCGTTCATGCCACTGTTTATGACGGTTCATTCCACGAGGTTGACTCTTCGGAGATGGCCTTCCATATCGCAGGCTCCATGGCGTTTAAGGATGCAATGCAGAAGGCTTCGCCGGTTCTTCTTGAGCCCATCATGAAGGTTGAGGTAACAATGCCCGAGGAGTACATGGGAGATGTCATAGGTGACATCAATTCAAGGAGAGGCCGTATCGAAGGTATGGATGATGTCGGAAACGGCAAGATAGTAAGGGGCTATGTTCCCCTGTCCGAGATGTTCGGATATGCCACCGATCTGCGTTCGAAGACCCAGGGCCGCGGCAACTACTCCATGTTCTTTGAAAAATACGAACAGGTACCCAAGTCCGTTCAGGAAAAGGTACTGTCGGATAAGAAGTAATTATCATGCCGTTAAACGGGTATGTTTCCTGTCATGAAAAGACCTCACGGTAAAAGGCGGGAAAATGATTTCGCAGGCTGAAAGGCAGGGGAAATGAAAATAATGCAATAAATGCAAGTTTTCCTTGAAAATACGCGAAAGATGAAATATAATCATGTTTAGCGAGCAAAAATGCACTTAATGGTTGATTCTGAGCGGTTCACGACAACACCCGGCATACCGGGTGCGGAAACGGCGGAATCGCAAAGGCTCAAGCTTAGAAAGATATGATCAATTAGGAGGATTCTAAAATGGCAAAAGCTAAATTCGAAAGAAACAAACCACATTGTAATATCGGTACCATCGGCCACGTTGACCATGGTAAGACAACCCTTACTGCAGCCATCACCAAGGTTCTGGCTGAGAGAGTTCCCGGAAACGTAGTTACTGATTTCGATAAGATCGATAAGGCTCCCGAAGAGAAGGAAAGAGGTATCACCATTTCCACAGCTCACGTTGAGTATGAGACAGCAAAGAGACATTACGCACATGTTGACTGCCCGGGCCACGCTGACTACGTTAAGAACATGATCACCGGTGCTGCACAGATGGATGGTGCTATCCTCGTTGTAGCTGCTACAGACGGTGTTATGGCTCAGACAAAGGAGCACATCCTTCTTTCACGTCAGGTTGGTGTTCCTTACATCGTAGTATTCCTTAACAAGTGCGACATGGTTGATGATCCCGAGCTTATCGAGCTCGTTGAGATGGAAGTAACCGAGCAGCTTGAGGAGTATGAGTTCTCAGATTGTCCTATCGTTAAGGGTTCGGCTCTTAAGGCTCTTGAGGATCCTTCAGGTGAGTGGGGCGACAAGATCATGGAGCTTATGGATACGGTTGATTCCTATATCCCTGATCCTCAGAGAGATACGGATAAGCCTTTCCTTATGCCTGTTGAGGACGTATTCACGATCACAGGACGTGGAACAGTTGCAACCGGTAGAGTTGAGCGTGGTACACTTCATATGTCTGATGATGTTGAGATCATCGGTATCAAGGAAGATACACTTAAGTCAGTTGTAACAGGTATCGAGATGTTCAGAAAGCTTCTTGACGAGGCTCAGGCCGGTGATAATATCGGTATCCTTCTTCGTGGTATCAACAGAACCGACATCGAAAGAGGTCAGGTTGTTGCTAAGCCCGGTTCGGTTACCTGCCATAAGAAGTTCACGGCTCAGGTTTACGTACTGACCAAGGACGAGGGTGGACGTCATACACCTTTCTTCAACAACTATCGTCCTCAGTTCTATTTCAGAACAACCGACGTAACAGGTGTCTGCAACCTTCCCGAGGGAACAGAGATGTGCATGCCCGGTGATAACGTTGAGATGACCATCGAGCTCATCCATCCCATCGCCTGCGAGCAGGGTCTTACCTTCGCTATCAGAGAAGGCGGAAGAACAGTTGGTTCAGGAAGAGTTGCAACCATCATCGAGTAGTTTATCTTTTGGTTTTAAACCGGACGAATACAGAAAACATACAGGGACCGCATATTGATCTGCGGTCCCTGTTCTTATTTATCCGGCAGCAGGAGAGGTCACGGCCTTCCTATGCGCTTAAGGCCGAAAGATATATGCGCTTAAGGCTGAAAGATATATGCGCTTAAGGTCGAAAGATATATGCGCTTAAGGTCGAAAGATATAATGGACTTTTTTTTGAAAGCTTGCTATAATACTATCTGGTATTCATTTTTACGAAGAGGAAACCGCCTGTGAAATATGATGAGGAAGGGCCGGGACGAGGCCCCTACATGTGGAATAAGCGGGGCAGTTCTTCGCGGTCACGATCAGGCGGATATCGAAGAGAAGTATATCAAAGCCTGACGATGATCCTCCAGTTTGGCATCAATATGCTGGTTCCCGTTTTTTTGTGTTCCTATATCGGATGGTGGATCGATAAGAAGCTTGGAAGCTCCTTTGTATTTATTCTGATGTTTATTCTTGGCGCTCTTGCGGGAGGACGTAACGTCTACCGGATGGCAAGACAGGTTTATGATAAAAAGCCCGGAGAAGAAAAAGAGAAAAGCGGGACGGGAGCCGGAAAAGACGATAAAAATGACGACCAATGAAATATAATGTCAAAGCAAGGATTCGATCGGGAGCCGGAATGCTTATGGAAAGGATCCGTTCAAATGAAACGCTTTCGGAATTTCTGACCGGGGTCGGGGTTTGGGGGGCGGTCGTACTGATCGTTTCGATGATCGTTTCGAAAAGAAGGCTTTATGCTGCGGCAGGCCTCCTTGTTGGTCTTATTCTGGCAGTATTTTACATCATCAACCTCTATTCCTCTATCGACGCTTCGCTTGATTTCGATGAAAAGGATGCAGTCGTTCTGGCGAGGAAGAAGTACCTCTTCCGTTATCTGGTCATCTGCGCCGGTTATGTGGCGCTTGCCCTTAGCGGTATCGGAAGCCTT
>JAIKZD010000114.1 GCA_024682555.1 Lachnospiraceae bacterium
CATCAGGACGGCAAGGGGAATGAACCACACTAAAAGCAGGAGCCTTAAAAGCTCCTGCCTGAGTGTCAGTTTCCTTTTCGGATCTTTATCAGTATTTCTGTTTCGGGAGTCCGAGAAATTCCCTGTATATTTCGCAAACCATCTGTGCATCCGATTCCTCTTTCATCTCGCAGAACACCCTTAATAACGGCTCCGTTCCCGAAAATCTTGCGCTTACCCAGCCGCCGTTTTTAAATATTACCTTGCTTCCGTCCAGATAGGATACCCTGTCGATCTCAAAGGGCAGATCGGGAAGCTTCTTATCCTCCATGAGGAGCTTCTGGAATTCTTCTTTCTGAGCGTGTCTGAAGGTATAATTGTTCTCAACCATACAGAGTCCGCCGACTTCTTCTCTTATGTCGTCATAGATACGGGACATTTTTTTACCGGTGACGGCAAGCATTTCCACAAGCAGTGATGCGGCATAGATCCCGTCTTTTCCCTTAATGTGCCCCTTTACCGTAAGGCCTCCCGAAGATTCCCCGCCTATAAGGGCATCCACCTCGTTCATTTTCGCCGAGATATGCTTAAAACCGACGGGTACCTCATAGCATTTCTCGCCGAATTTCTCCGCCAGCCTGTCAAGCATTGCCGTAGTACAGAGATTTTTTACCACCGGACCCTTTTTTCCCTTATATTTTACAAGATAATAGTACAGTAAAACAAGTATGTCGTTGGGCGTGAGATAACGTCCCTTATCATCCACGACGCCGATACGGTCCGCGTCTCCGTCGGTTGCGATCCCTATGTCAAAACCATATTCCAGTACGGTATTTGACAGAGCCCTCATCCTTTCTTTGTTGGGTGCGGGCAGCTTTCCGCCAAAGAGGGTGTCATGCTGTCCGTGGATCGTTTCCACCTCACACCGGGCCGTTATGAGAATGGTCTTTATGGAAGTTTCGGAAACGCCGTAAAGAGGATCAAGTGCTACCCTGAGCCTTGCGTCCCTTATGGCCTTCTGGTCGATCTCGGAAAGTATGCTGTCAAGATAATCGTTTATGGGATATATTTCCTCTATAAGTCCCTTCTCAACCGCATCCGCATATTCAAGGCTGTTGACGGGTTCCTTTACTTCACCGATATATCTCTCGATATCGGCGGTCTGCTGCTCATCCGCATCCCTTCCCCCTTTTGTAAAGACCTTTACGCCGTTGTAGACGGCAGGATTGTGGCTTGCGGTGATCATTATCCCGTAGGGGAGTGAATGTTTCATGACATAAAACATAACAAGGGGCGTGGGACAGGATTTATTTATAAGGCTGGCCTTTATACCCGAAGCGGCAAAAACCTCCGCTGACCAGCGCATGGCCTCCTTGGACAGAAACCTTCTGTCATAGCCCATGACTATCCCTTTGTCCTGTACGCCTTCCGCCTTCATCTTATTGACCATGGCCTGACTCAGTATCTGAATGTTTGCCTTTGTAAATTCGTCTCCGATAATCGCCCTGAAGCCGCCTGTTCCGAATCTGATCATCCTTTTCTCCTCCTGGTCCATAGTATTCCGGTAAAAATCCTACATGTATACTTTCACGTTTATTTCTTTTCCCGCAGGGATCAGGGGAACCGCGGAAACCTCCGTTCCATCAGCTTCTATCCTCTTTACTCCCTTGCAGGAACCGCTCTCGTTTATGACCGTGATATGATATGCCGCGCCCCTGAAGCGCCTGTCCACCTTGAAGCCCTTCCAGTCCGCCGGAATACAGGGATCGATAACAAGTCCGTCAAACCCCGGCCGGATCCCGAGGATATAATGGGTAACCGCGTAATAGGACCATCCTCCGCTTCCGGTCATAAAGGGATGATGAGCCTGTCCGTAGGACGCATGGGCTCTGCCGCTTATGAACTGGCAGTAGGAATAGGGCTCCGCAACACGGGTCTCGATCTTATCATTCTGATAATAAGGGCATAGGGATCTGTAATACTCCATCGCCCTGTCCCCATGGCCCATAACACACTCTGCCGACCATACCCATGGATTGGGATGTGAAAAAATACTGGCATTTTCCTTAAGGCCGGGATAAACCCTGGCGATAAAGCCTATGGAATCATCGGGAACCGTATAGGCAGGCCAGTTAAGCTCAATACCCCAGGGTGTGAAAAGATGCTCGTAAATGGATGACAGCGCTTTTTCCGCCTTATCCTCGTCCGCCGCCCCCGAAAGCACTGCCCAGGCATTGCTCTCAAGATGGAGCTTTCCTTCCTTATCACTGTGCGTTCCGATCTTTCTGCCCTCTGCGGTGAAGCCTCTTAAATACCATTCTCCGTCCCACAGGATACTGTTTAAGAGTTCTTTAAGCTCTTCCCCCATCTTCCCATAACGGCTTACATCCTCTTTACGGTCAAGGAAGGACGCGGCTTCCAGGAAGCTTTCTATGGCCCTGTAATGAAGGAAGGATACAAGGGCACTCTCACCGCCTCCCAGGTTGAGGCAGTCGTTCCAGTCTGCCCTGAGTCCCAGAGCCACACCGCTTTTTCCGACCTGGGCGTGGGTGAACTCAAGGATCTTTTTCATATGTTCATATACGGTGCCTTTTCCGCCATCCGCATATCCGTATTCCTCCGACAGAAAGCCGATATCTCCCGTTTCCTTAACATATTCGATTATAGTGGGAACAAGCCAGAGGGCATCATCCGAGCAGGCATCCGACAGACCGTGGACCATGTCCTTTCCCTCACGCTCGGGAATGACCGTAGGGGACTTAAAGGGCTTCTTTCTCTTCTTTTTCTCCTCCTCAGGCTCAAACCAGCCGGGTTCAAACAGATGTATGCCGTATCCGCATTCAGTAAGGGCCGACAGAAGCTCCTCTATCCTCTTTTTGCAGCCGGAAGGGTTGCTTGGTATGACCGTCATGGCATCCTGAGCCGTATCCCTGTAACCGAGTCCTGTTCTTCCCCCCACCTCTATAAATGAGGCAAATCTTGAAAACATCACGTTTATCTCGGACTGATAAAGGGTCCAGGTATTTATCATTGTATCTATCCCCTGCTCCGGAGATCTTATGGAAAACGCTTCTTTCTTTTCTTTCCAGAAATCCTTAAGCCTTAAGTATTCCTTATCAAGGACCGATGCATCCTTATATTTTTCCCTTATGGCCTTTGCCTCTTCAAGCCGTCCCTCGCCAAGAAAATATATAAGGCGGACTGACTCTCCGGGATCAAGGGTTATATCCTTTTGAAGACAGGCACAGTGATTACCGCCAAGTGCACTGCTGCCGGAACATTCTCCCTTTGTTACGGCCTCGGGATCCGTTTCTGTATGATAGGTCCCCAGGAACTTATCCCTTACGCATTCAAAACCGTCCGGAGTAAAGTTCGCCGTAAAATACTGATATCCTTCCTCTTCATAGAAAAGATCATAAAGGATCGTCCCGTCTTTGTAATCCGAACCCGCACAGTACAGGCTCATCTGGAAGTTTTCGTTATCTATGGGGATCTGGTGGAAAGAAAATTCCGCATAAGAAAAAACGGAAAGCTCCCTTTTACGTTTACTTTCGTTTTTTATATTCACATCCCAGACAAGGGCCTTCTCATCAATGGGAATGGTAAGCCGCTGTGATGCGCTGATCCCGTCGTATTCACACTCATACACCGAATAGGAAAGACCGTGGCGGGCACGGTATTTCGCCTTATTCAGATCCTTCCCCACAGGCTGCCAGGAAATGCTGAAATAATCTCCGTTCTCCCGATCCCTTATATAGACATAATCCCCGGGACGGTCCATTGGCACGCCGTTGCCTCGAAATCTCGTGATCCTGTGGTACTGGCGGGATTTATAAAACAGGTAGCCCCCTGCGGTATGGTCTACTACCGCGCACATGTCCCGAACTCCGAGATAGTTGGTCCAGGATGTGGGAAGATCGACCTTCTCGATCACATATTCATTCATCTCATCATCAAAATATCCGTATCGCATATGCTCTCCAGTAATCTGTTTTATTATGCTGCGATCAGCCATTTAACCCTGTCATAATAGTATAAAAAAAGAACTGCCAATAAAAGCGTCCGCTTTGGCAGTTCTTGTCTTTTCTTGGTATGTTGAAAGTCCTGTGAAGATCCCCCGGTATTCCGCTCTTCTTACTGTATCTCCACTCTTCCTGCGGTTATGAATCTTCCGGATTTTCTGTCAAAGAGGAAAATATCGTCGCCTTCAATGTCAAAGTTGGCGGTTTCGCCGAGATTGAAGGTTATGCCGCCGAATACCACGCCCGTTAACAGGAATTCCCCTATCCTGAGCTTGATGGTTGATTCCATACCCGTGGGCATTGCACCGTAGATCTCGGCTTCAAGCTTTCCTTCACCTATCTTAAGCCTCTCGGGCCTTATTCCCAGCACGAAATCCTGATCGGTGATCTCAGGCTCCTCCTGGATGCTGAAATCATCCTCATTAACCTTGGCTATATGGTATTTAAAGACCTCATCCTTGTTGCCCTTTTCCACGGCTTTCTTATCGCTTAAGGACTTTTTATCGGCCTCGTCCCTTTCTTTTTCGGCTCTGTCTCTGTCCTCGAACCACTTTTCCATGTCAAGCTTTTCCCTGGGAATGAACTTTGCCTTTTTGCCCTCAAGGAGAGTTATGTCGATGGCTCCGTCCTTTCCCTGCTCACCCTTTGCATCCGCAAAATTGATGGAGGGATTTCCTACAAAGTCGGCAACAAAGAGATTGTTGGGCCTGTTATAGACCGTAAGAGGCGCATCATACTGCTGCAGCACGCCGTTATTGATAAGACAGATCTTTGTTGCAAGAGTCATAGCCTCCATCTGGTCATGGGTAACGTAAACAAAGGTGCTTCCGGTTTCAATATGCAGTCTCTGCAGCTCATATCTCATCTCAAGCCTGAGCTTTGCATCAAGGTTCGAAAGAGGCTCATCCATGAAGAGAACCTGAGGTTCGGGAGCAAGTGTCCTTGCTATGGCAACTCTCTGCTGCTGTCCGCCCGAAAGCTCGGCAGGATAACGGTCCATGAACATTCCTATCTTAACTATCCTTGAAACCCTTCTTACAGCAAGGTCTATTTCTTCCTTGGAAAGCTTGCGCACCGAGGTCTCAACCACCCCGTCTTTTACGAGCTCACATTTGTCATTCAGCTCGTATCCCTTGATCTTAAGCTCACCTTCAAGGGCACTTAAATCCTTCTTAAGCTCCTCCTGTCTTGCCAGAGCCTCTACCCTGGGATCCTCGGAAAGATGGATCTTGTAATCAAAGAGCTTCCTGGCACTGTACATCGACATGGTATAGGTATCTATAAACTTCAGATAAACCTTGTCCATGTCAAGTTTCATCTTTTTGTCATAGCACTCGTTTACCAGATCCTTTATCTTTTCCCCGTCACTTAAGGCATTTATCAGGGTTCTTAATGCAAGTGCATCGCTGTTTACATTGATCATGCTCTCTTTTTTATTGCTGAGACCGAAGGCAATGTTCTGATATACCGTCATATTCGGCCACAGAGCGTAGTTCTGGAAAAGAAATCCCACTTTACGCTTGTTTGCAGGTACGTTGATCCCCGCATCCGAATCAAACACCACCCTGTCTCCTATGGTGATCCGGCCGCTTGTAGGTGTCTCAAGACCTGCGATCATACGGAGTGTGGTGGTCTTTCCGCATCCGGAGGGACCAAGCAGTGTAATAAAAGCATTATCTTCTATATCCAGGTCAAGATGGTCAACGGCATAGAATTTTCCCCATCTTTTGGTCACATTTGTTAATTTGATTTCCGGCATGTTATTTTCCTCCAATTCCTTCATCCAGGCTTGCACCTGTCAGCTTGTTAACCAGTGTGTTGAATACAAGTATCAATACGATAAGTATCAGGTTTATCGCACTCGAGAATGCATAAAGACCCATCTCGTCAAAGTAATCCAGTGTTGTCGAGAGAATAAAGCCCTGAGTACATAACAGAAGGAACAGGGATAATTCTCTGAGGCAGGTCATAAACGGAAGCAGATATCCGCTTATGATGGAGGATTTCTGTATCGGAACGATGATCTTGAACATCCTCTTAAACCATCCGATATCCTGTATCACTGCAGCCTCTTCTATCTCACCCGACAGCTGCAGCATCGAATTCAGTGCGCTTCGGGAAGCGAAGGGTATGTATTTCACGACACCGGCAATTATGAGCAGTGCATATGTATTGAACAGGTTGATCTTTTCATTTGAGAACAGGATGAAAAATGCAGCACCCACCGCAAGCGAAGGCATCAGATACGGTAAAAATGCCATGTTGTTAACGTAATTGGCCCATCTTGAGCGGCGGTTCTTTGATACCGCATATCCTATCAGCGTTCCTATGGTTCCCGCTATCAGTGCGCAGGCGACGGCCACAAGAAGGGTTCCTCCCAGGGCATGCCAGATCGTTTCGTTATACAGGATGCCCTTCTGTCCGTACAGGGCGTTTTCCGCATTGCTGTTTGTGAGCCACCATTTTGTGGTGAGGTTGCTCCTGTTTCCCGTATATAAGAAGCTGTAATCGCCCGGGTTCGGAAGGAAGGTTTCAAAGGCAAAGGAAACGATGGGGAAAATACTTGTAAAGAAGGTGATCACTATCATGATGACAGCTATCAGGTATTTTCCTACCTTTCCGAGATTGATCTTTGAGATCTGTCCCGACTTTCCGGTAACCGTTGTGTAATTCTTCCTGCTCTTTAAGCTCATCTGGTTGAATCCTAAGATCAGGATACCGAAGAGCATCATTATGATCGCAAGAATACTTGCTTCACCTGTATATTTCGAGTTAAGAGAAACATATTTGGTGGACAGGGTTGTGAGTCCCAGATAATGGGGTACGGGATAGGATCCCATGGCACTTCCGAACACAAGAAGGATCGTGCTTAAGATCGCGGGTTTTACCATGGGGAGCGTTACCCTGAACATTATCTTCCATTTCGGTGTATCCAGAATGGTAGCGGCTTCCTCAAGGTTTGCATCCATGTTCCTGAATATTCCGCCGATCATTATATAGGCAAAGGGAGCATAATGCAGACCGAGGACCATTGCACTGGGGAACAGTCCCAGACAGAACCATTTTGGCATCAGCGTTCCGAAAAGAGATGCTATAAGTCCGTTTGAAGTTCCCGTTACCGCATTTGAGTTGAACAGGTTCTGCCATACCACGGCAAGTGTCCACTGCGGCATTATATAAGGGAAAATAAATATGGAGCTTAAATACTTCTTGAACTTGAGATTGGTCCTCGTCACAAGAAAAGCAAATATTCCTCCGAACAGAATGGAGATCAGGCAGGTCAGAACAGCCAGCATTACCGTATTTAAGACGGGTGTCCAGAGATTTGTCTTTGCAAGCTTGCTTGTGAAGAGGTCAGTATAGTTAACAACAGAATATCCCGTTGCCCGTCCCGTAAGGTGCTGGTCTATAGTTCCGGGATGGATCTTGAACGTATCCTTTACTATGGCCACTATGGGAGCCACCGTTGTAAAGGTCAGCACTATTCCGAACAACAGAAGAATAACATTCTGCGGTTTCATAAAATAGGTTTTGATCTTGTTGCCGATTACGGCAGCAGTATTTTTGCGATCCGCTTCCATGACCTTCTCCTTCTAAGATTTCAGATAATAATATTTTAAACAGTTATATTTATTATACTCTATTATTTATTGGACATATGTCCCTTTTTTCATAAGATCATCCGGATTTAAGCAAAAGATCCGGACCGGTCCAATTTGTTTAACCGGTCCGGACCCTTTATTATGGGTAAATCCGGTGCGCATCTTCCGCGGGATAAATCTGCTTCGCAGATTTATTCCGCTGCTTCCTCGCTGTACTTTGTGAGCAGCTCGATCCAGCTTCCTACCGTGAAGGAAACCGATGCACAGTACTCGGGATCCTCAAGTACGAGTTCGCCTGTGGTTGTCCACCAGTCATATCCACGGTCGTTCTTGCAGTCATATACATTGTTTCCTGACTCATCGTAGCCGCCCTTTGAATGGTTATAGGTTGTCTCGATCGCTTCCGCAACCTTGGGATTTGACGAATATCCGCCCATATCCTTGCCCCATGCCGAGAAACCGTCTTCGGTACAGGTCATGTATGCTATGAATGCACATGCTGTCCAGGGAAGAGGAGAGTTATCGGTTACGAATAAGTAATGGCAGTATCCGTATCCGCCGATACCCTTGTATCCGTCCTGATAAGCCGCAACGTTGATGTTGTTAACCGATACGGAATCGGATTCCTCAACCGAACGAAGCTTTGAATAAACCAGAAGTCCCGACTGATCGGTTGCCGACTTGTCAACCAGTGTATTACAGATAGGTCCGTCATCTGTCTGTGCATTGTAGCTCTCAACCCAGAGCTTGATCCATGCAAGTGCATAAGCGCCGTCTGCGCCAAGTCCGAGGTCAGCTGCCTCTGCTTCCATATCCTTTATAACGGGATCGAAGTATGCCTTCTCATCATCAGGAAGTGCTTCATAGGCTTCCTTGAGCCATGCCGCATACTTATCCTCTGTGAGCATGTATAAGAAGTTCTTTCCTACTATCTCGGAATCGATATCCATGTAAAGGGAATGATTTCCTTCCGCAACGAAATCCCAGCAGTTGTCGAATACCTTGCTGCCCGTGTTGTTATACATAAATACCTTGTTAATTGTCTGAAGGGGAAGATAACCTTCGTAGCTGTCGGCACTTGTTCCGTTTGCCTCTGCCCACTCCTTGGGAATGAAGGTATCAAGGATGCCTGTCTGAACCATCTTGGATTCGATCTGGTTACCATCCTGGATAAGGGTCATTGCAAATGTTCCGGTATCCTTAAGTGAATCAGCCGTCAGCTGTTCGAAGATCTTGTTGTTCTTGGGCTGCTGCCACTCAAATTCCATTGTGTATGAAGGATCGATGCTCTGCAGATATTCTATGAATAAGGGAAGAGCAGATTTTCCACGGCTTGAGTTTCCTACGCCATAGAAGGTTGCTCCGTTTGACTCTTCGATAGCCTTCTTGGCAAGCTCTTCCATTGACATTCCTTCCGCTTCCTTGATGATCTGCTGGGTTGCCGTCAGATCCTCAGCCGGTGCGGTGTCCTTGCTTCCGGAATCCTCACTTACGGTCTCTGTCTGAGCACTGTCTGCCTGGGGTGCAGGTGCAGGTGCCGCTCCGCCGCAGCCTGCAAGTAAACCTGCAGCCATACAGCCTGTCAGTAAAATGGATAATAATCTCTTTTTCACTTTGTTTTCCTCCTGTGTTTTTATACTTTTTCGGGAATATCCGGATCCTTTATGACCGGGATCCCATATTTTCCCCCGACAGTAAACATTATAAAAAAAAGCAGTTTTGAAAAAAATAAGACAAAACTGCTTTTCATTTTAAAATTCTGCAATCGCGCCCTGACATGTCAGTTTGCGGTATTTCAGGATCTCTTCCTGTTTGTCCTCTGATCCCTTCAGGTCCGGCCTGCGGGACTTGCACCCTGATATTCGGAAGGATTCAATCCCGTGATCTTTTTGAATATGGTGGAAAAATAGGCAATATCCCGGTAGCCCACAAGCTCGGCAACCTCGTATATCTTATGCTTTCTGCTCTTTAACAGCTTCATGGCCGTCCTTATCCTGTATCTTGTGATATAGGCATTGACCGTATAGTCGGTCTCTTTTTTGAAAATATGGCTTAAGTGGCTTTCGCTTAAGTCTATTGCCTCCGCTATGGATCTGATATTTATGTCGGGATCGGAGAGATGCTCTCCTATATAATCAAGGGCATCCGAAACATACTTGGATTTACCCGTTCTTACAAGTGCATTGCGGGAAAGCACTTCCTCTTCATGTTTATCATCCGCATTCTGCTTGTGCTTTGTAAGCACGTCCCTTATCCTTATGATCGCCTGCTCAAGATCCCCGTCGTCATAGGGTTTTAACAGATAATCCGCGGCACTGTATTTTACGGCCTGCTGGGCATAGGAAAATTCGTTATATGCGGATAAAAAGATGACATAGGTCTTGTCTCCCTCTTCCCTTAAGCGCTTTAACATCCCGATCCCGTCCATCTTGGGCATCCTTATGTCGCTTATGACTATGTCCGGCCTGTATTTTCTGATGACCTCCAGACCTTCCTCCCCGTTTGACGCCTCGGCTACCACCTCACAGTCAAGGGAAGCCCAGTCCGTTTCCAGTACTATTCCGTTTCTTACCACATTTTCATCATCTATGACCACTATCTTAAGCATTTTCTGCCCCCCTGCCGTTATTGTCCTTATCATGCCTGACCGGAAGCTCCAGTGTGATACGGACGCCTCCTTCCTTAAGGTTCTCGGCATGAAGCCCGTAATTCAGTCCGTAATGCAGACGGATTATGGTATCCACATTGTAAAAGCCGATATGACCCTTCAGTTTTTCCCTGTCCCTTTCATTCAGGGTCTTAAGCATCTCCTCATCCATGCCGCAGCCGTTGTCTTCCACATCAATTATAAGCCTGCCTTCCTTTTCGTAAACATTTAAGAATATATATCCGTCATTTCTGTCCTTAAGGCCGTGTACTATGGCATTTTCAACGATCGGCTGCAGTATGAGTTTGGGGACTATGCATTCCTCAAGCTCCATGGGAAGCTCGATATCAAATGAAAAACTGTCCGAAAACCTGATCTTCTGTATTTCCACATAATTTTCCACAAGCTTAAGCTCATCGGACAGCGGAACAAAAACGTCCGCACTGATACTTGCCCTTAGTATTTTGGCAAGGGCTGATGAGAGGGTTGCAAGCTCCGGTATATGATTGGCCTTTGCTATCCATTTGATGGAATCAAGGGTATTATACAGAAAATGAGGATTTAACTGAGCCTGCATCATGGCGATGTTGCTGTCGGAGAGTTCCTTCTGCTGCCTGGATCTTAACTCCACATAGAGCTTTAAAGCCTGGGTCATGTCATCAAAATCCCTGGCAAGCTGTCCGAATTCATCCGGTCTTTCGCTGTTCATCCTGATGGACAGATCCCCTTCCCTGACTTTTCCCATGGCTTCTGTCATCTTTTTAAGAGGGATCATCAGGCGGTTACTCAAAAACTGCGCCACTATAAAGCTTAAGATGAGAACGCCGCCGGTACTTGCAAGAATTACCATAAGCATTGTTCTTTTAAGGCTTTCTGTAAAAACCTCCTCTTTTCCCATCACAAGATGAAGTCCTCTTCCTTCCATTTCATACAGAAAGAACCCCGGATCCTCTTCTTTTCCCTGATATCCGTAAAACATCCTGTCGTGGATCTTTGCCGCAAGACCTGTCTCCCCGGCCGCCGCAGCGGAATATATCTCTTCGAAAAACTCATCAAGGATCACCATTTCACTGTTCCGGGAATGGGTTATGTTAAGGATCTCCTCTATGTTTTCCTTCCTGATCCCAGCCACCACATATCCGATACAGGAATCATCCTCGGTTATGGCTCTTGCCATGCATATGGCGGTATCATCATTATCAACCTCATAAACCGCATTTTTTAAGATAACCTTGTCGGGGTGGGTCCTTGCGGTCTTAAGGATCCCCCAGTAAACAGGCTGCGTCTCCATGGGATCCGATTCCGCGGTAGTCAGAATACAGTTTCCCTCTTCGTCATATACATAAAAGAAGGTTCTCTCCCTCACGGTTTCCGTCAGCTTGTACAGCTGATTGTAGGCTTTTTTTATTATCCAGCTGTCTGTCTCGTCAAGGCTGTTTATGATCTTCCCATCATTAAGTACCGCATAGATAACGGTCTCGATCTCACAAAAAAAAGCATCAAGAGTCCCTGCAGTCTCAGACAACTCCAGACTGCATTCTTTTTCATGATCGTATTCAAGCTTTCTGTGAACCGCATTAATAAGAACAACACCCGACACTATGAGAGTGATGAGTGCGATGGCAAAAAAACTTATAAAGAGTTCGCTTCTGAATGATCTTTTCATCTTCCGGTCTTTTCTATTCTTCCCCTGTTTTCCCCATATTTTCCTCCCACAGGCTCATTATCTCTTCCCTGTGTCTGTTAGAGTACTCTATATCGTAAAATACCTCTCCGGGTATCTCCGAGGATTCAAAGTCCGTCCTGACGCTCCTTCGAAAGAGTTTGTCCTCGAGCAGATGCTGTACATCATCACTGACGATGAATTCCATAAATTTCTCGGCATTTTCCCTGTTCTCTGCATTCTTTATCATGGCACAGCCGTCGGGAAGCGCACAGGTGGATCCGGAGGGATATATCATCTCAATATCCGTATTTTCAAGCTTTTTCATCAGTGCATTCTCTTCAAGAACTATGCCCGTCATCTTGTTTCCGCCGGCCACATCCTCAACAATGGTGGCCGAACTGCTTGATAAGTCTCCCGCCAGATTCCCGGTGAATTTTTTTACGGTCTCCTCTGCACCATAACCTTCATCCGACATTTCCTGCATCAGCATCGATAAGGCTGTATAGGCAGATCCGCTTTTTACCGGATCCGCAAAGGCTATCTCGCCCTTCCATTTGTAATCCAGAAGCTGCCCCCAGGTCCTTGGGGCTTCCGAAGGCATTACCCGCCTTGTGTTATATACAAAAACTATGGGAAGCTTGGAAAATACGGTATAGGAATTGTTTTCCGAGGCATAGGTCTTATCAAGCTTTTCGCTCTGTGAGGTCTCATAGGGTTCAAAACAGTCCTCATAGGCCCTCAGGCTGTCAACACCCCCGCCAAACATGATATCTGCGCTGTTTTCGCCGGTTTCCCCGGCTATCCTTGCAAGCAGTTCATTGGTACCGCCGGTTACCACATCTACCCAGATCCCGCTTCTTTCCTCAAATTCCCTGATGATGGGTCTGTATATTGACTCCTTGTGGGAGGTATATATTATCAGACGTTTTTTCTCATTAAGGACCTGGGATTCGCTGCCCGCGGAAGCACAGGCATCAAAGACAGGGAGGATCAATGAGAGCATAAGTATCAGCATCTTTTTTATCATGCCCGTCCGGCTGTTTGCTCTATTCTGTTTATTTACATATCTTTTTCCGAACATATTCATTACCGTTCTTTAGATCCCATCCTCCCCGTTCGTTTTCGGATTATCCCGGAAAATCCCTCTTATATCGGAGGGAAACTGCTTATTTCACACCGGAAGACAGATAATAATATCTGGCATAGGTCCCGTCAAGCTCCATAAGCTCCCTGTGGGTCCCTCTCTCGGTGATCCCCGTATCTTCTATCACAAAGATCTCATCTGCATTTCTGATGGTTGAGAGACGATGGGCTATCGTTATCGTGGTCCTGTTTTCCGAAAGATCTTCAAGACTTTTCTGGATATACTCTTCACTCTCATTATCAAGAGCGCTGGTGGCCTCATCAAGTATCAGTATCGGAGGGTTCTTTAAAAATATCCTTGCTATCGAAATCCTCTGCTTCTGTCCGCCCGAAAGCCTTGTTCCTCTCTCTCCCACACAGGTGTCATATCCCTGCGGCAGACTCATTATGAATTCATGTATGTTTGCTTTTTTAGCCGCCTCGATTATCGCATCATCGCCGGCTTCGGGATCTCCATAGGCTATGTTTTCCTTTACCGTGCCGTCAAACAGATATACATCCTGCTGGACTATCCCGATGGCCTGACGCAGACTTTTGAGTTTTATATCCCTTATATCCTGTTCTCCGATGGTTATCTTCCCGCCTGTAATGTCATAAAATCTCGGGATCAGTGAACAGATCGTTGTCTTTCCGCCTCCCGATGGTCCCACCAGTGCAACGGAGCTTCCGGACTTTACCTTAAAGGATATCCTGTCAAGCACCACATCACTTTCCTCATAGGAAAAGCTCACATTTTCAAACTCTATGTCTCCCCTTGGATCCTTAATGTCTTCCGCATCCTCCTTGTCCGTTATCTCAGGCTTTATGCTTATCAGATCAATAAAACGTCTGAATCCCGACATTCCTTTCTGCAGCATCTCAGTAAGCTCCACCAGTATCTGTATCGGGCTTACAAAAACGCCTATATAGAGCGCATACATGGCAAGATCCGCAACATTCATCTTTCCCTTTGCGATAAAATATCCTCCCGCCACCAGAGTCACCGAATAGATCATGCCCGTGAAAAAGGTATTTCCGGAATGAAACAGCGCCATTGCTATATAATTGTCATGCTTGGAATCAAGAAAGGCCTCATTTCCGCGGGAAAACTTCTCTTCCTCCACCTCTTCATTTGTAAAAGCCTGTACCACCCTGATACCGGAAAGAGAATCATTCAGGGATGCATTGATATTGCCGATCTTTACCCTGTTATCCGCAAAGGTCTCCCTCTGCCTCTTTCTCTGGAGATTTGCGACTATGATCATCACAAGGATGACAAGTAAAAGGATCATTGCCAGTTCCTTCTGTATGATAAAAAGAAAAACAAAGGATCCGATAAGCTTGATAAGTGAAATAAACAGATTCTCCGGTCCGTGGTGTGCAAGCTCGGATATGTCAAACAGATCGGATATGAGTTTGCTCATCATCTGGCCGGTATTGCTCTTATCATAATATGAAAAAGAAAGCCTTTCATAATGTTCAAAAAGCTCTCTTCTCATGTCCCTCTCCATCATGGCTCCCATCATATGCCCCTGACAGGTCACGTAGTACTTGCAGAGGGTCTGTATGACGTAGGCGGCAAGCAGTAACAGCGCTATATACGGAAGTGCGTGTAATATGGCTTCTTTATCCTTTGTATACAAAGTCCGGGTCAGTGCCCTTAAAAACTGGGGATAAGCTATATCCACTGCGCTTATCACGACCGCACAGAAGAGATCCGTGAAAAATATGGCCCTGTAGGGTCTGTAATAGGGAATGAACCTCTTAAGTATATTCATTTCCGGTTTTCCTCTATCAGCCTCATTATCGTGTCAATGGCATCATTCTGTGTGCTTTTTCCCATGTTCTCCCTGAAACGGTCCTTGTTTGCATACAGCTCTATGATCTTTTCATAAAGGGCTTCACCCGTGATGTCATCTTCCGAGAGCATGAGGGAATACCCCTGTCTTTCAAAGGATCCCGCATTTAAGATCTGGTCTCCCCTTGAGGCCTGAGCCGAAAGGGGTATCAGAAGGTTTGGCTTCTTAAGGGCCAGAAACTCGCAGATCGCATTGGCTCCGGCTCTTGAGACCACAATATCGGCCAGGGCGAACATATCCTTTAACTCATCCTTGATATATTCATACTGATGATAACCCGCTACATTTAAAAGAGACTCATCAACCTTTCCTTTTCCGCATAAATGGATGATGTCAAAATCCCTGAGGAGCCTGTCAAGAATGGATCTTACCGCCAGATTTACCGCCACGGCCCCGAGGCTTCCGCCTATAACGAGGATCACGGGCTTATTTCCTTTGATCCCCGTAAATTCCATGGCTTTACTTCTGTCTCCGCTCTTTAATTCCGCCCTTATGGGAAGACCGGACAAAACGGCCTTGTCCCCGGGGAGCTTCGCCATGGTCTCAGGGAAATTGCAGCAGATCTTTGCCGCAGCGGAAAAGCAGAGCCTGTTTGCAAGACCGGGGGTCATATCGGATTCATGGATGATGACCGGTACCTTATTTCTCTTTGCGGCCCTTACAACCGGGACCGTTACGTATCCTCCCTTTGAAAAAACGATGTCGGGCTTTATCTCTTTTATCAGGCGATCCGCCTCAAAGAATCCCTTTATCACCCTGAAGGGATCGGTCAGATTTTTAAGTGAGAAATATCTTCTGAGTTTCCCGGAAGAAATGCCGTGATAGGGTATGTCATAGTCCTTAATGAGGGATCTCTCTATCCCGTTCTTCGATCCTATGTATTCCACCCTGTATCCTTTTTCGGAAAGTGCGGGCAGCAGGGCGATATTGGGGGTCACATGACCTGCGGTTCCCCCTCCCGTAAGTACTATAGTCTTCATATTCTTCTCATCCTTTTCATATCATCATTCCGTGTTTTATGTATTTTCGCACGTTTGGCGGGTTTTGTACATAATGTTTTAATAATCTTTTTATAATTCGGATTATCATGATTTGATATTATGGTAGGGATAAAGCGAGCATAATGGAGAGTATTTCATGAAGCTTAAGAAAAAGCTTATTTACATGGCCTGTTTCGTGGGACTCTGTCCCATTGCATTAATGGCGATATCCATCCTGACCATAGATCATTTTGAGATCAAGATCAAAATGTTCTACATGATAGTGCTCACGGCTCTTTTCATGGCCGTGACTACCGCTTTTTTCGTAAAAAGCTTTTACAAATATGTTATCGGTCCCGTACAGAAGCTTTACAAGGCCATGGATGAGATAGCATCGGGGAATCTGGATTATTCCATACATTCGGATGGTGATGACGAGATAAGCTCTCTGTTAAACAATTTCGACGACATGAGGCAGAGGCTTAAATCCTCGGCGGAGGAAAAGATCACCTACGATAACGATAACAGGGAACTGATAAGCAATATCTCCCACGACTTAAAGACCCCCATAACCTCCATAAAAGGATATGTTGAAGGTATCATGGACGGGGTGGCGGACACTCCCGAAAAGATGGATCGGTACATAAAGACCATCTACAACAAGGCAAACGAAATGGATTCACTCATAAACGAGCTGACTCTGTATTCAAGGATAGACACCAACCGCGTGCCTTACAGCTTCCACCGTATCAATATCGCGGACTTCTTTGATGACTGCGTTGAGGAGATAGGCTTAGACCTGGAATCAAAGAACATAAAGCTGAATTATTCCAACAACGTGGATAAGAGCACTAGGATCATCGCCGATCCCGAACAGCTTCGAAGGGTGATCAGCAATATAATAGGCAATTCCATCAAATACATGGAAAAACCGGAAGGAAACATAAGCATCAGGATATTGGACAACAATGATTCCGTTCAGATAGAGATCGAGGATGACGGCAAGGGAATATCGCAAAAGGATCTACCCAACATTTTCGATCGTTTTTACAGAACTGATACTTCAAGGAATTCACTCCATGGCGGCAGCGGCATAGGACTTTCCATAGTGAAAAAGATAATAGAGGATCATGGCGGATACATCTGGGCCACCGGAAAGGAAGGCGTGGGTACCACCATTCATTTTATTTTAAGGAAATACGAGGAGGCAGATATCCATGAGCAAAATACTGATAATTGAAGATGAACAGGCCATCGCCGAGCTTGAAAAGGATTACCTCGAGCTTTCGGATTTCGAGGTCACCATAGAAGGCGACGGTGAAAAAGGACTGAAAAAAGCCCTGGAAGGGGATCCCGATCTGGTGATACTGGATCTGATGCTTCCCTCCGTGGACGGCTTTGAGATATGCAAGGAAATCAGAAAAAAGAAGGATATTCCCGTTATCATGGTCTCCGCAAAAAAGGATGACATTGACAAAATAAGAGGTCTCGGACTCGGCGCGGATGATTATATGACCAAACCCTTCAGCCCCAGTGAGCTGGTGGCCAGGGTCAAGGCTCATCTTGCAAGATATGAAAGACTTGTGGGCAGCAACCCCAATGCCAATGAGATAATAGAGATACGGGGTCTCAAGATCGACAAGACAGCAAGACGGGTATATATAGACGGTGAGGAAAAGGTATTTACCAACAAGGAATTCGATCTTCTGACCTTCCTTGCACAGAATCCCAATCATGTTTTCACAAAAGAGGAGCTATTCCGGAAGATATGGGATATGGATTCCATCGGCGATATCGCCACGGTCACCGTTCACATTAAAAAGATACGCGAAAAGATAGAATTTGATACTTCAAATCCCCAATATATAGAAACCATATGGGGTGTGGGCTACAGATTTAAGATCTGAAGACTGATGCACCCCATATGGTTTACGGATCTCATTGTTTTATCCTGTCAAGGATCTCCGCCTGCTCTTCCTTCGAGGGTTTGGTAGGTTTCCAGGCTATGTGCTGGCCGTCGTTTTTATACCTCGGGATCAGATGGATATGGAAATGGAATACGGTCTGTCCCGCAGCTTCACCGTTATTCTGTACAATGTTAAAACCGTCGCAGCCTAACTTTCCGGTAAGGGAGGCTGCCATTTTTTTTGCAAGCTTAAAGGCTTTTCCTTCCGTTTCTTCATCTATCTCATAGATATCCGCAAAATGATCCTTCGGAAGTATCAGGCAGTGTCCCTTTGTTGCGGGAGACGCATCCATGATCACCGAAAATTCTTCATCCTCATATACCATGTTTGTGGGGATGTCCCCGTTTGCAAGCTTGCAGAAAATACAGTCTTCTTTCTTCATGTTCTTTATTCTCCTGTCTCCGGCTGATCCTGTTTCATAAGGGGCATCTTCTTCCGGTTCTATCCCTCTTCCCCGGAAAAATCAAATATCTGATCAAACAGCCTCAGTGTCTTTATATCACCCTTTGCCTGGATCATCCCCGTCATAAAGGCCTTTTGAAGCGTTATCCTTCCGCTTATTATCTGTTCCATGGCTTTTGTATCCATCCTGCATTTCACATCGCTTGAGTCATTTTCGCCATAGTAACAGGTCAGCCTGCTGTCAACGATCTCGGCTATCAGCGATTTTTTCTTTTCCTTTAAGTCAAATCTGTAGACAGCGTTCACGTTTCCGTGGGGTTTGAAATGTCCCTCGAGATCCGGGATGAAACGGATGCTCTCATCCTGTCCCGAGTTTTCCATCATGCCCTTAAAAAGATTCGTAAGCTCGGCGATATCCTCCTTCTGTTTCTGAACATAGGATTCATCCGCCGCATACTGTGACAGCTGCTCCGTTTCCTCACGGGTCAGGGGCATGGCGGGGGCTTTCTTTACGATCTGTTTTATTGCCTGATTGCTGGTGGGAAAATAAGGTGTTTTCTGTGAAATGGTACGGTAGATGTTTTCCGCTGTCTTCTCGATCAGGTTATTATAGGCCGGATCTGCCTCAAATTCCTTAAGATCATCCACATAGGCGGCAATACCGTTGCAGGGAAGTCCCCCTAATATCTCCCAGGCGGAGATAAGATCGGACATGGTTTCCCTTTCACCGAAGGTCTTTGAGACCACTACGGGACACATATAGGTGGTGGCAAACTTCTCCCTGTTTCCGTAAAGCCAGCACGCATCCAGAAACTGATGCATGAAACCGCCCATGCCGAACCATTCGACCGTGGTGGCAAGAATTATCCCGTCGCAGTCATTGATGGACGCAGGCAGGGTGGTTATGGTGTTCTTAAGCTCCGAAAGCCTGAAAAGCTCAAGCTTTACATTGAGCTCAAGAAGCACCTCTTCTATCTTATTTACCACATACAGTGACGGATCATCTATCATTCCCCTTCCGCCGTAGTAGATATTGACCTTCATCTTACTCTCCCAAAAAGACCGGTCTTTCCTCAGCTGTTAGCGAGAAAATCCTTTATCTGTGCATAGATCCCTTCCGCATCAAGCTGATACTTATGTATGAGTGCGGCTGCCGAACCCGACTCGCCGAATACATCCTGCATTCCGATCTTTTTAACCCTGGTGGGAAGTTTTTCGGAAAGAACATCACATACGGCACTTCCGAGACCGCCTATTACCGAATGTTCCTCTGCCGTAACGACTTTTCCGGTCTTCTTTGCGGAAGCAAGGATAAGCTCCTCATCGATTGGTTTGATAGTGTGTATGTTTATTACCTCTGCGTCGATCCCGTCATTTGCAAGCATCTTTGCGGCTTCCAGAGATTCGGGAACGGTAAGGCCGGTAGCGATGATCGTAAGATCCTTTCCTTCCTTTAATACGATGCCCTTGCCCATTTCGAACTTATAGGATGCTTCGTCATTGAATACGGGAACTGCTGCCCTTCCGAATCTTAAATATACAGGGCCCACATACTCATAGGCTGCCCTGACTGCTGCCCTTGCCTCAACATCATCAGCGGGAGAAATGATCACCATTCCCGGGATCGTCCTCATAAGAGCGATATCCTCATTACACTGATGGGAAGCACCGTCCTCACCCACGGAGATCCCCGCGTGTGTGGCTCCGATCTTAACGTTTACATGGGGATATCCTATGCTGTTTCTTACCTGCTCAAAAGCCCTTCCTGCCGAGAACATCGCAAAGGATGAACAGAAGGGAACCTTTCCCGTAAGTGCAAGACCTACGGCGATATCCGTCATGTTGCACTCCGCTATTCCGCAGTTGATATGCCTTTCGGGAATAGCCTTTTTGAAAATATCCGTCTTTGTGGCTGCGGCAAGATCGGCTGTGAGCACCACAAGATCCTCATGCTCATTTCCTATCTCTACCAAAGCGTTACCGTAACTTACTCTTGTTGCTATCTTCTTTACTTCTGACATAAGCTTTCCCCTACTTTCTCAAGATCAGCCATTGCCGTCTCGTATTGTTCGTCATTCGGTGCCACACCGTGCCATGCAACGCTGTTCTCCATAAAGGAAACACCCTTGCCCTTTATGCTCTTTGCTATTATGCAGGTCGGCTTACCTTTGGTCTCTTTTGCCTCTTTGAAGGCAGCCCTTATCTCATCGAAATCATGGGCATTTATGGTGATAACATGGAAATTGAAAGCCTCGAATTTTTTGTCAATGGGATTTGAATCACAGACTTCGGTGATGGGTCCGTCTATCTGGAGACCGTTGTTATCTATTATGACAACCAGATTATCAAGCTTCTTGAAGCCTGCAAACATCGCTGCTTCCCATACCTGTCCCTCGGCTATCTCGCCGTCTCCGAGAAGAGTATATACTCTGTAGGTATCATTCGAAAGCTTGGCGGATAATGCCATTCCTGTGGCTACCGAGATACCCTGTCCGAGAGAACCCGTATTCATGTCAACACCGGGGGTATGAGCCATACAGGGATGTCCCTGAAGGTGGGATCCGAGTTTTCTCAGCGTAAGCAGATCTTCAACCGGGAAGAATCCCCTGTTTGCAAGGGTTGAATAAAGCGCGGGTGCGCAGTGTCCCTTTGACAGCACGAATCTGTCTCTGTCTTCCTTTTTCGGATCCTTCGGATCAATGTTCATTTCCTCAAAATAAAGATATGTCATGATATCCGCGCAGGATAAGGATCCGCCGGGATGTCCGGCCTTTGCGGCATGAACGCCTGTTACGATACCCTTACGGATTTCATTGGCCATCTTTTGCAATTCCAAATTGTCCATGTTCTGTTTCCTTTCGTTATTTTTCTTCTGTCATCCGCAGCGGATAAATCTCCTGATTTCTTTTGCTGCAGGCATAAATCAGTATATCACAGTAATTTCCGCCTTTCAACACGATAGGACCATGAAACCGTGAGTTCACACCGCGAAAAAACAGAAGATCCAGGACCATGTTAATAAAAATTAGGTAAATTTACTTTACCAAATCCAAAACCTGTGCTATCATTGGATGGAATAAATTTACTCCGGAGGTCAGATCATGGCTAAGCCTGTTACTATGAAGGATATCGCAAATGCCCTGCATATCAGCACGGTCTCTGTTTCCAAGGCTCTTTCGGGCAAGGACGGCGTCAGCGACGAGGTGAGGGAGCAGATAAAGATAAAAGCGGAGGAAATGGGCTACCGTTATCACTCTCCGGGGAGCCAGAAAAACAGCTCTTCTTACGATAAAAGCTATAACATAGGCATAATAATCGCCAGGCATTTCATAGAGGCCGACGATTCAAGCTTTTATTCCAAAATGTCCAATTACGTGATAATGGACCTGAGCAAACGGGGATGCTTCGGCATACTCGAGCTTGTCAGAAAAGAGGATGAAAAAGCCTGTACCCCTCCTTCCCTGTTACTGAACAACAAGGTTGACGGCCTCATAGTACTGGGTCAGTTTTCAGGCAGCTATATAGAGATGATCATCAACCGGCACATTCCCGTAACCTTCCTCGATTTCTATACGGAACAGGCGGGGATCGATTCCATAGTAAGCGATAACACCTACGGATCCTACATCCTGACGGACCATATCATCAAAAAGGGGCACCGGGATATCGGATTTATCGGCGACATTTTTTCCACAAGCAGCATCCTCGACCGTTATCTGGGCTATTACAAGGCACTTCTCGAAAACGGGATCGAGCTTAATAAGGACTGGATCCTTAAGGACAGGGATGAGAACGGAGTTTATTCCGAAATAATCCTTCCGGAAAAAATGCCCACCGCCTTCGTATGCAACTGTGACCAGGTGGCCTATGAATTCGTGAAGATCCTCAAGAGAAACGGCTATAAGGTTCCCGACGATATCTCCGTAGTCGGTTTTGACAACCATTATTATTCAACCCTGTCAAATCCCCCCCTGACAACCTTTTCCTGCGACATGCCCACTATGGCGGAAACCGCCGTTGAATCCGTGATGCACGGTATCCTCGGCGAATCCTTTATCCCCGGCAGAAAGGTCATAAGCGGAAAGCTTGTTATAAGAGAATCGGTAAAGGATCTTACAAAATGAGAGAACTGATAATACTTGAGCCTGTAATAAAGGACCTTATCTGGGGCAGGGAATACTGGACCGTGGCGGCTCTTAAACACGGGGAGAAGACCGGGGACTGCACCGTAAAAAAAGGCAGTTTTAAAGGGGAAAAGCTGTCCGGTCTGTGGAAGGACCACAGGGAACTGTTCGGAAACCTGAAGGGAGAGGAATTCCCTCTTCTTGTAAAAACGATCGATGCAGGAGATGACTTAAGCATCCAGGTACATCCCGACAATGAATATGCCGCCCTTCATGACAACGCTTCGGGAAAGACCGAATGCTGGTATATCCTTGACTGCGATAAGGACGGCACGATAATCATAGGGCACAACGCAAAAACCCGGGATGAACTGAGATCCATGATACAAAAGGGTGAGTGGAGCAGCCTGTTAAGGGAGATCCCCATAAAAAAAGGCGATTTTTTCCAGATAGAGCCCGGGACCATACATGCCATAAAAAAGAACACAAGATTAACGGAAATACAGCAAAGCTCCGATACAACCTACAGACTGTATGATTATGACAGGATACGGGACGGGAAAAAAAGGCAGCTGCATATCGAAAAAAGCCTCGATGTGATAAAGGTTCCTTACAAAGATCCCTGTACAAACGGTGATAATATTGACTACCGTCTTGTTTCATGCAATTATTATACCGTTGACAAAAGGATCATATCAAAAAGGGAGGAATTCCTTTCCGAAGGACACTTCGAGATACTGACCGTAACGGAAGGACATGGATCCATCGACTCCGAAAAAATAAGCGAAGGCGATTCTCTGATAATCCCCTCCGGGTACGGAAAATATGTGATAAGCGGAGATCTCACGGTACTCATCACCAGGGTGTAAAGCCGGTAATCATCACCGGGATACAGAGCCGGTACTTATCATCGGGGAGCAGGTCTTTCTTTCGTCAACAGACCGGTATTTTGTATAAGAGGCAATAATTGGCTGAGATCAACGAATATTTTAAAAATAAATACGAAACGGAAGATACCGAGGATTACAGGAAAAAGCTTGCAAGACACAGAAGGCTCATTGCTTACAGGGTACTTGCAGGCATTTTGTTTGTGGCGGTCATCCTGGCGGGCATCTATTATAACTACAGGACAAAGGTATACTCCGACTACTCCGTTCTGAGGTCCATCAACTATTCCGAGGTCAGCACTGCCGATTACAGGAAATTCAACAATAACATAGTCCGCTACAGCACCGACGGTGCCTTTGCTTTTAACATAAGCAACGATCTTCTGTGGAACCAGACCTATGAGATGCAGAATCCCATGATAAGTATCTGCAGGGATCATGTGGCCATAGGCGATTACAAGGGTACCAGGATTTATGTCATGGACAGCAAGGGTAAGCAGGGTGAAATAGATACCACCCTTCCGATCCATAATTTCTGTGTTTCGGACACCGGTTCCGTTGCGGTCGTTTTAGAGGAAAACGACATTACCTGGATAAGGCTTTTTAGCGTAAACGGCGAGCTCATAGCAAGTGACCGTACCACCATGTCCCAGAGCGGATATCCCGTGGACATAGCCCTTTCACCCAACGGATCCATTCTTGCGGTTTCCTATCTCATGATAGATCAGGGAAATCTTACGACCTCCGTTGCTTATTACAATTTCGGAGATGTTGGGCAGAACGAGATAGACAATCTTGTAAGCGGCTACAACTATAAGGATACCGTCATTTCATACATCAATTTCATAAATGACAAAACCGCCTATGCCGTGGGTGATGACAAATTTGTTGTGTATAAGGGCAGCCAGAAACCCGAGAGCATATTTGAGCTCGATATCAAGGAAGAAAAGGTAAAGAGCGTTTTCAACAGCGAGAACTATATCGGTCTTGTCTTTATAGAAGGCACCAGCGAAGCAGCTTACCGGATCGATGTCTACAATACCGAGGGGGAACTGCGATACAGTAAGAAATTCAACCTCGAGTACACCGACATAGTCTTAAGCGGCGATATGGTAGTCATCTATAACAGTTCGGAATGTCTGATGTATGATCTTAATGATAAGGAAAAATATAACGGAAACTTCAAGTCCTCCGTCATCGAGGTCGTTCCCACGGCTTCAAGTACCAGGTATCTGTTAGTCTCGGGAAACAAGACGGAGGAAATACAGCTTAAATGAACTGCCCCCGTCCGGAAAAAGCGGACAGGGAATTCAAATATAAACAGAAAAGGAGAGAAAAATGAGTAAAAAAGTAAGCTACGACTACAGTAAAGCTTCTGTTTTTATCAGCGGACAGGAGATAGAGTCAATGAAAAAGCTGGCTGAAGATGCCAAAGACCTGCTTGTATCAAAAAAGGGTGCCGGCAATGATTTCTTAGGCTGGATCGATCTTCCCGTCGATTATGACAAAGAGGAGTTTGACCGCATCCTTAAGGCTTCGGAAAAGATCAAAAGCGATTCGGATGTTCTGGTTGTTATCGGTATAGGCGGTTCCTACCTCGGCGCAAGGGCTGCCATAGAATTCTTAAATCACAGCTTCTTTAACGTGATATCAAAAGACATGAGAAAGGCTCCCGAGATCTATTTTGCGGGAAACAGCATTTCCTCCACCTATTTAAAGCATCTCCTTGATGTAATAGGCGACAGGGATTTCTCCATCAACATGATATCCAAGTCAGGAACCACCACCGAGCCTGCCATCGCCTTCCGGGTACTCAAGGAAAAGCTTGAGAAGAAATACGGAAAGGCGGAGGCTGCAAAGAGGATCTATGCAACCACCGATAAGGCAAAGGGATCCTTAAAGAACCTTTCCAACGAAGAAGGTTATGAGAGTTTTGTGGTTCCCGATGATGTGGGCGGACGTTTCTCGGTACTCACCGCCGTGGGACTTCTTCCCATTGCGGTCAGCGGAGCAGACATCACAAAGCTCATGGAAGGTGCACAGGCTGCAAGAGAGGCCGCATTAAACAACGCTTTTGAGGATAATGATTCCCTAAAGTATGCGGCAGTACGTAATATCCTGTTAAGAAAAGGCAAACAGATCGAGATCATGGCAGGCTATGAGCCGAATATCCATTATATTTCCGAATGGTGGAAACAGCTTTACGGCGAGAGCGAAGGCAAGGATCAGAAGGGTATCTTCCCCGCATCCGTTGATCTTACCACCGACCTGCACTCCATGGGACAGTTCATCCAGGACGGTTCCAGAAACCTGTTTGAGACCGTATTGAACATCGAGACTCCCAGGGAAGAGATCATAATAGGTGAAGAACCCGTAGATCTTGACGGACTTAACTACCTCTCCGGTAAGAGCGTTGATTTTGTAAACAAGAGCGCCATGAACGGTACCATCCTTGCACATACCGACGGAAATGTTCCGAACACCGTTATCAACATCCCCGAAGTAAGCGAATACTGTCTCGGACAGCTCTTCTACTTCTTTGAATTTGCCTGCGGAGTAAGCGGATATCTCCTGGGAGTTAATCCCTTCAACCAGCCCGGCGTTGAGAGCTACAAGAAAAATATGTTCGCACTTCTCGGAAAGCCCGGTTTTGAAGAACAGAGGGAAGCCCTCCTTAAGAGACTGTAATCCGGTTTTGTCACGGACCATATATACCCGACAGAAATCCCTGTTTCTGCCGGGTATTTTTTTGTCGGTATCTGACAAAAAACATACCGGTTTTCTATTCCTGCCCGGTTTACATAATTTCGTTTTTTATATACTTCTCACAAAGTTGGGTATAAGGCCGATTTTCCTGTAGACAAGCGGGTTTTCGGGTATTATAATCATCTCATTCAAAGATCATATTGCTCATGTTGAACACATTGATTTTACTTTCACCTTAAACACATTGATTATTTTCACCGGCCATCCGGTTTCTCATCCGTTTTTCACGGGTTTTATCTTTGAAAACAAAAAATCCCGGGACCTTTTATTCATCATATTTCATGAAAGGAGTAAGGACACCCCCCACAGGGATGTAATATCTATGGATCTCAAACTCATCACTCTTCTCTGTATCTGCCTGACCGCTGCGGTCATGGACCTGATAACCCTCAAAATAAAAAATTCTCTTATTGTTGCCGGAATTGTATCCGGCTTTGGTTTCTCCTTTTCTGAAGGCGGGGTGCACTCACTTTCACTGTCTCTCCTTGGTGCGTGCATCCCCGTCATGCTCTTTTTTATCCCCTTCATGTTAAGGCTCTTCGGAGCCGGTGATGTAAAGCTGTTCTCAATGATAGGGGTGTTTACGGGACCAAAGGATATTTTCTGTATAATACTGTACTCTTTTCTTGCGGGAGGACTCATCTGTATCATCAGATATATGGTCACCTTCAGGGAAAAAGGGTCCGTCAGGATCCCCTTTGCCCTTCCTGCCTTTATAGGTGTGCTGATAATGACGGGGGATCTGTTATGAAAAGATTTATCATCTGTGACGAAAACCGGGATTACGCGGAAAAGCTTACACAATACTTAGGCTCAAGACTTCCGGGAGCAGATGTTTTACTGTATACGGATACTGGTATCTTTATCGCGGACGGCACGGATATCACGGATAACTGCATCTGTATCATGGGAGAAGGCTTTTATGATGACCTTAAGGCTCTTTCGATGTCGGCTATCCTTACAGGCGGAAATATCTGCATTTTATCGGAAGACCCTTCGGGATCCGAAGATCCCCGCAGGATATACAGGTACCGGCCCGCAGGAAGTATCCTTGAAAGATTCGGTATCCCGGTAACGGAAGTAAACGAACCTCCGGAAAAATATCTCCTAAGAGGTTTAACGAGGCTCATAACCGTGTACTCTCCCATCGGACAATGCCTTAAGACAACCTTTGCAATGACCCTTTCCCGGCTTCTGTCATCGGGAAGGGATAACGAAAGAGCCCTGTATATCAACCTTGAAGCCTTCAGCGGGTTAAGGGACAGATTCATCTTTAAAAACAAAAAGACTGTTTCGGACCTTATCTATGATCTGAGGGTGGACAGGGAAAAGACCCTTCGGAGGTTAGGTGATTACATCTGTGAGGATGGTGGTTTCTGCATGATATGTCCCTCCTCCTATCCGGATCTTGAGGACATCGATGAGACCGTATGGCTCGAATCGGTGGAAACCCTCAGGGGATCCGGCGGCTTTGACTATATCATCTTAGATCCCGGAAGCTGCATCCACGGGCTGATGAAGCTTATAGGCATCAGTGATCTTATATTCGTACCGCTTAAGCCTGATGACATTTCGGTATCAAAGGCCGACGAATTCCTTGGAATGCTTGAAAAGGCCGGAAATGAAACAGGTCAGGCCTTCAATGCCATAAAGCTTGAATTTCCCATGTTTGAAAACCTGCCCCATGATCCCTGTGATCTTAAATACGGCGATCTTGCATCTTATATCGAAAGAGAGGGATTGTTATCGGTGATCTGAATTCATTCAAAGAAAGAGTACGCTCACAGATCCGCAAAGAACTGGATGTCCTGTCCGTGATCAATGATGATGAAGTACTCAACCTTATCGACAGCATCATACTGAGAGAGAGCCGTTCTGTCCACATTTCCTTAAATGACAAGCTGCTGCTGAGAAAAGAGATCTTTAATTCCATAAGGAGACTCGATGTCCTTGAGGATTTTATCGAGGATGAAACCATTACGGAGGTGATGGTCAACGGCATCCACAGCATCTTTTACGAAAAGGACGGTGAGATAAAGGACAGCGGGAAGTGCTTTTCATCAAAGGAAAGACTTGAGGACATAATACAGCAGATAGTGGCTGCGGCAAACCGGACGGTGAACACCGCTTCGCCCATAGTGGATGCAAGGCTGAAGGACGGTTCAAGAGTCAATGTGGTGCTGCCCCCGGTAGCGATCAACGGTCCGATACTGACCATCAGGCGGTTCCCAAAAGATCCCGTGGATGAAAAAAGGCTGCTTGAATTCGGTGCCGTAAACGGGGAGATCCTTGAATTCATGAAAAAACTGGTGAGATCGAAATACAACATACTGATAAGCGGCGGGACCGGAGCGGGGAAAACAACCTTTTTAAACGTGATGTCAGGTTTTATCCCCCATACGGAAAGGATCATCACCATAGAGGACAGTGCGGAGCTGCAGATAAGGGGCATAGGTAATCTTGTAAGGCTCGAGGCAAGAAACGCAAACACGGAGGGCTGCAGGGAAATATCCATAAGGGATCTTATTAAAGCCTCTCTCCGAATGCGCCCCGACAGGATCATAGTGGGGGAGGTGAGAGGCAGCGAAGCCATAGACATGCTGCAGGCTTTCAATGTCGGTCAGGACGGTTCGCTCTCAACCATACACGCCAACAGCGCAAAAGACGCGCTTTCGAGGCTTGAGACCATGATGCTCATGTCCTCCGATATTCCCGTCACCGCCATCCGTAAACAGATGGCCTCGGGGATCGATATAATCGTACAACTTGCAAGGCTCAGGGATAAAAGCAGGCGTCTGTCCGAAGTGATCGAGATCGCGGGAATGAAGGATAACGACATAGAAACAAGATGCCTTTACTCCTTCAGGGAAGAAGGCGAAAAGGACGGCAGGGTGATCGGAAGCTTTGTAAAGGAAAATGATCTTATGCACAGGGGAAAACTCATAAAAGCGGGACTTTCACATGAATTATAAAATATACAGATTAAGCCCGGGAGAGCTCCTTCTCACCATAGCGGAATATGCACTGGCGGCAGGTCTTATAGCCTTTCTTTTCTATGATTCCGTCTTTTCGCTCTTTTTCATATCCCCGGGTATCCTTTTGTACATGGCAAATAAAAGAAAACAGTACATTAAGGTCCGAAACTGCAGGGTAAAAAAAGAATTCTCCGATATGATCATGTCCGTTTCAACAGCCTTAAGCTCCGGTTTTTCAATAGAGAATGCCTTTAAGGAAAGCTATAAGGATATGGCTTCGCTCTATGGAAGCGATTCCCTCATATGCAGAGAGCTGAGCGGATTCATCGGCAGACTGGGCTTGGGTGTCACTCTGGAGGAATGCCTTCTGGATTACGGAAACAGGACCGGTATCGAGGATATAAAGGATTTTGCGGAGATATTCGTAATGGCCAAGAGAAACGGAGGTGATTTTAACAGGATGATCACCCGGTGCGCGGAAACGATCAGGCAGAAGGAGGAAACGGAAAATGAAATAGAGGCACTTTTAAGCGGAAAAAAGCTCGAGCAGAAGGTCATGGGGGTGATACCCTGCATCATCCTTATGTACTTAAGGCTGCAGACGGGGAACTTTCTTTCCATGCTCTATCATAATCCGTCCGGGATCATCATAATGACGGTTTGTTTGGTAATCTATATTCTTGCATTTTATCTGGCTGAAAGGATAACTGATATAAAGGTTTGATATGATTGTTGTGTATATTGTGCTCTTCATACTGTCCTCTGTACTGTTTCTGTACATAAACCGCATATCGGCAGCGGGTTTCAGGCCTGTTTTAACTAAGCTTTCCTCTCAGACCGTCTTCGATTCCCTAAATAAACTGGGTTTTCGTTCCGACATGGAAAGGAGGATGACCGGCTTTTACAAAAAAAAGCTTAAAGCCCTGTTACTTATGGTCATGGCCGGAAGTATCCTCTGTATCCTTACGGAAATGTCCTCCGGCAAAAAAGATCATCCCTTGAACCATGATGAGATCATCAGAAACGGGATCGGCGGAACTTCCGAGAATGTATCCCTCTGGGCCGTCAATGAAACCACCGATGAGAAGGTACGGCTCAGGCTTACCGTTTCCGAGCAGAAATATGATACAAAAATCCTCGATGAGCTTTTCGGCTCCCTTAATACCCTGCTGCCTTCGGTGATAGCCGGGGATAATCCCTCGGCCGATCATGTCATTTACGACCTAAACTTTGTAAGATCCCTTGATGATTTTCCCTTCACCTTAAGCTACCGTACCTCGGATCCCCTGCTTCTGGATTCAAAGGGGCACATCAACAGGGAAAAACTGTCCGACAGGAAGGGGCATGAGACCGGAATCCTCGTAAATGTTTTCATAACCTGTTCCTATGAAGATTACGGGAGAGAGATAAGTCTCTATGTAAGACTTTTTGAAGATCCGGAACAGGGTCCCGGCAACAGGCCCTTTGAAGAACTGTTGACCGAATCAGTAAACGAAGTGGAGAAGGACACGCGAAACGCCGACAGATTCATGCTTCCAAGGACAGTGGGCAACGACAGGGTCAGCTATGAAGAGGTCCCTTCATATAACAGTCTCCTGATCTTTATACTTTCTTTAACCGCCGGTATCCTTCTCTACAGAAGAGAAGATGATGAACTGAAGAAAAAGATCTCAAAAAGAAATGAACAGATGCTTGCGGATTACCCCCTGATCATCAACAGGTTTTCACTTTTTTACAGTGTGGGAATGACCACCAGAGGCATCCTGCTAAAGCTCTGCAGGGATTATGAGCAAAAAAGAGACGGCGGATCGGAAAAACATTACATCTACGAAGAACTGTTAAGGACCAGGCAGCTTCTTGAAGAAGGTATGGGAGAGTGTGCGGCCTATGAGGATTTCGGAAAAAGATGTCAGCTGCATAAATACAGACAGCTTGCGGGACTTATGGAACAGACCGTTGTCAAAGGCAGGATGGATATCGGAAACGTTCTGAGGGAGGAGGCTGAAAAAGCCTTTACCGAAAGAAAGAACCAGGCAAGGGAATCGGGTGAAAAAGCCGGAACAAAGCTCTTATTGCCAATGTTTATGATGCTTTTCACGGTGATCATAATAATCATCATACCCGCAATGTCAGCTTTCAGGATGTGAACGAATAGTAAAATACGGACGGAATTCAAACAAGAAGGAGGATACAGCATATGAAACTGCGGATATTAAATATCATAAAGAGATTTTTTAAAGAAGAGGATGCCATCGGGACGGTGGAGCTGATACTGATTTTGGTGGTCCTCATCGGTCTTGTCGTCATATTCAGGGACCAGCTGACCACACTGATAGGTTCCATTTTTGAAAGAATAGCGGCAGACAGTGCGGCGGTATAGATACAGGGGTGAGATCACCGTTTTCCTTTCACTGATCCTGTCAGTCCTCATCATACTTATCTGTGCTCTCATTGAAAGCACAAGGCTTGAGGCAATAAGGTACGAGATAGAGCTTAATACCGACATTGCCATAAGATCCTGTTTTGCGGAATACAGTCAGCTTCTGCTTAACAGATATGACCTTTTCTATATAGACACATCCTACAGGACCGGGGAAAGCGACAGGGATAATCTCAGACAGCACCTTTCTGACTATGTAAATGTAAATCTCGATACAGACGGCAACAAGGACCTGATGGCCCTGAAGCTTAAGGATGCGGAAATAACGGAATATATGCTGGCAAGCGATATGGACGGTCAGGTAATGATGAACCAGGCAGTCAGATATATGAAAAGCAGCGGAACCTCCGTATACCGGGATATTTTTATACCCGGCAGCAGCATTTTCCGCTTATACGGGGCCGGTTCCTTCATGAAAGACTGGGATGAGTGTCTCTCAGAGATCCCCTCAGATAACAGGGTTTATGCACTTTCACAAAGTATCAGATCGGGTGCCGGAAATACCGGACAACTGTTTATGGGTTCCGATATAGTCCTAAAGGAACTTGCCTATGAGGATATCCCTTCGGAAAGGGAGCTCGAAAGGGGGATCTTTCCTTCCGGGAAATGCAGATCCGATGTCGATGATGAGCTTTTCTGCGATTATCTGATGCAGAAACTCGGATGTTGTACGGAATATGACGAGGATCAGGCTCTGACTGCAGAACTTGAATATCTGATCTTCGGATACAAAAATGACAGGGATAACCTGAGCAGTGTCATAAATGAGCTTCTGTCCTTAAGGGAAGGGATCAACAGACAGCTTATCCTTTCCGATGAGACCCTGCTTGATCAGATCGCTTCGATGACGGAAGACCTGCCGGAGGAGTTTTTCCGGGACAGATCACCGGACACCCTTTATCCGCTTATATATGCCTGGGCCTTTGCCGAATCGGCGGTCGAGGTGAACAGGCTGTTATGCGGCGGAAAATGCAGTATAAACAAAAGCTCTTCGGACTGGATCCTTCCCCTTTATGATCTTGAGGATTATAAGGATCATATGGGAAACGGCGGGGGAGAAGGTCTCTCCTATAAGGATCATCTGGGAATACTGTTGTACAATACCTCTCCCTCACTGAAAAAAAGGCGGTTCATGGATGTCGTGGAAGCCGATATGAGAAAAGCCGAAAACGATAACTTTAAGATAGACGGCTGTGTGGAGTATCTGGAGGCAAAGCTTTATTATGAAAGCTCTTTCGGGTACGAAAAATACATCATAAGGAATCATGCTTATGAAGAAACGGAATAAAGAACGGATACCGGGTATTCATCACAAAAAGGGACATGCAGATGGAGAAAAGCTGAAGGTAATAATACCCGTAAGATCTGTTTTTTATGGGAAAAGGGGCAGTCTGACGATCGAAAGTGCTCTGGTTCTGCCCCTCTTCCTCTTTGGAATGCTGTGCTTGATGTCTTTTTTTGACCTTCTGAATTATTACATAACCCTTGATCAGGCAATGTACAGCAGAGCCAGACTCATGGCACAGAAGGCTGTCTGCTCTTATGTCAGTAACAAGGATCAGCTGTATAACGGCATTACGGAGCTGATGGATGAAAAGATCCTGAAAAATGCCCCGGTTCAGGGCGGAGGATATGCGCTTAATGTCTCGGAAAGCGATCTGAGTAACAGAGAGATCCTGGTTCTTGATGCAAAGTACACCTCAGCCCTTCCCTTTGACACTGCGGGTCTTTTCTCGGAAACCTTCGATCACAGACTCATAATGCACACATTCACCGGGTTTGACCTGGGATTATACGGATATACAAAGGGTACTTCCCCGGAATATGTATATATGACGGAAAACGGCAGTGTTTATCATACGGATCCGGGATGTACCCATATAAGACTGAGGATCAGGGAAGTCACAAAAAACGATATAGGGTCCCTAAGGAACAATAACGGCGGAAAATATAAGCCCTGCGAACACTGCCATGCCTGTCTTACTGACGGGATACTGTACATTACTCCGGAGGGTGACAGATATCATGTTTCCTTAACCTGCAGCGGGTTAAAGAGAACCGTAAAAACCGTAAAGCTTTCGGACATTCCGGGTGTTCCCCCCTGTCTTCGCTGCAAAGGGAGGCAGCCTTGACGGTTAAGATCATCCTGTTTCTCCTGCTCATCATATGCAGTATCACGGACATAAAATACGGGTACGTTGATATACGGATCGTCCTGACGGGACTTATCCTTTCCCTTGTATGTAATATCAGAGAAGGAGGTCCGCCCGATAAGGCCCTGTTTATAAGGGAGCTTATGAAAGGCTCTCTGCCCGGCATTTTCATGTTTGTTTCGGGTTTCATCTCGGAGGGTGCCATAGGAGAAGGGGATTCTTTTCTGGTACTTGCGGCAGGGATGATGACAGGTTTTACAAATACTCTTCAGTTTATGTGCATAAGCTGGCTGTTCGCCCTTGTTTCCGGAACCATCCTTTTTATTTTACGAAAGGACCTTAAGGGCTCCTTTCCCTTTGTCCCCTGTATGCTGGCAGGTTATACGGTCCTGTTCCTTAACAGGGAGCTGTTTTGTATATCTCTCCCTGATGTCTGTCCCTGATATTTCACAAAGAGGCGGTGATACAAGTGAAAAAAAGAGGAGTTCTTACCATTGAACTGTCGATGCTGATGCCTCTCATCCTCGGAAGCATCATCCTCATCATCTTCCTTGCCTTTTATCTCCACGACCGGTGCCTTATATCAAAAGCCTGTTATACGGCCTCTCTCAGGGGCAGTCTGCAGAAGCGGGATGAAGATGCTTACGATGGGGCCCTTAAAGCCCTTGATGAGGTTATGCCCGCAAAGCTTTCGGGCAAATGGGATGAAGAAACGGCGATAAATATTAAAGATGACCGTATAACTGTCATTCTTAAGGGTTCTCTGTCTTTTGACAAAGGGCTTCTATTCGGACTTGCGGACAGGGGATCCGCGGATCACACCGTAACCTCCGTAACCTACAGGACCGATGAAGCTGCGTTTATGCGGTCATACAGGGCAGGTCTTCACATAAGACCCTGAAGTAAAGGTTAGTTTTTATATTTCTTATCAGAATTTAGGATTATGAGGCAGGCTTATGATATACAGAGAAATCGAAAAAAAGGTGACCGGCAATTCCCTGCTCTTAAGATCATCCGAAAATGAATCCGGTTACGAGATAAAAATGTTCCTTGAAAATAGACCCGAGGGGTTTCTTAACTGTACTCTCAGATATGTTAACGGGGAAGAATTCTATGTCTATGACGTGACGGGCATGGAGAGTCTTTCGGAATACTATGAACACAGGACCCTGTCGATAAAAGATATCATGAACATATTTAATGATCTGTCCGCAGCCTTTTCCGCCCTTGAAGAATATCTGCTCTCACAGGAGTATCTGCGGATAGAGCCCGTAAACATCTTTTATGACCTTTCGGGCAGGAAGTACCATATGTGTTTCTTTCCGAAGGAGAAAAGAGATCTGGGACTTACAATGGAGGAACTGGCTGATTTTATGATCCAGAGGACCGACTACAGGGATGAAGAAGCCATCCGTTATGCTTATGATTTCTACAAAGGAGTTGTATCGGGAGTCTATTCCATACCGAAGATAAACCCGGGAAAAAGCTCTGTACCGGAATACGATGAAGTCCGTACTTACGTTTCACCCATCCCGGATAAGGAAACTAATGATCCCGGATCACCCGGGGGCAGATCTGTTTCCTTTTCCATGATCTTCTGTTCAATCGTACTTTTGGGATTCATCGCACTGTTTACATCGGCACTTTTCTTTTCCCCGGATGAGCTTTCCCTCCTTTTGGAGCGTACGGATGTCCTTGTATCCATCACTCTGACTTCGGCACTCTGTGCCATTATCCCCTTCCTCAAAAAGGAGGGATACGAACAGACCGGGGAGGCTAAGCCATAAATCCCCTGTTGTCGGATCCGTTTATGCTTTCATTAAGGCTGTTTCTTCCGTAAGTAAGGCCGGCATATACCGATTCCGTATTTCCCATAACAGGCCCGGAATCATCCTGTTTTGCCACCTCTTCGAAGGATTCTCTTAATGATAATAACAGGCCTCTTGCCGTAAGGAGACCCTCCGTGTCATTTTTAACGGAAGCCAAGGATATCTGCCTGCTTATGAACTGATAAAGCCTCATAAGCGGATAGGCGAGCTCATGGCTGAAGTCAAGGGCTTCCATCAGGTCCCCCACACATTTAAGCGTATACCCGCAATTATCCCTGAAGGTCTCGAGATCCCCTCTGTCGAAGGCTTCAAGTCCGTCTTTTATATACTGTTCGGCTATATCATATACGATCACGATTATACGGCTTCTGTTTGCCTGAGTTATCTTAAGTGTATATTCCTGTATCAGTTCCTTTGTCATATGTCCCTCCAACCTGCAAAATCTCTTATGACTGCAGTAACTGCAACGCCTGCTGGGGCTGCTCGTTGGCCTGTGTCAGCATTGTGGTCCCGGCCTGTGTAAGTATCTGAAGCTTTGTATATTCAACCATTTCCTCTGCCATATCCACATCCTTGATGGTGGAATAGGATGAGGTAAGGTTTTCCTCGCTTATATCAAGGTTTGATATGGTAGCTTCAAGCCTGTTCTGATAAGCACCAAGTCTTGAACGTATCTTTGAAATAAAGGCTATCCCTTCATCAACCATATCTATGGCCTTCTTGGCCCCATCCTCGGTGCGGACGTCCATATCCTCTATTCCCATGCTCTTTAAGGATATCTCGGGAATGGCAACGGTTATGCTCTGGCCTTCCATTGCACCGACCTGTATCTTCATACCGCCTATTCCCCTGACATCTACCTTAATTGCAGCCGCATGATCGTTTTCATCATAGGAAAGTATGAGTTCGGATCCGTCCTTCATGGTTACGGTACAGCGCTCGTCCTTACATACGATGCTGTCAACGTTTGTCAATGGGTGACCGTTAATGTCGTTGATGGTCGGATTCTCCAGACTGGCAAGATCTACTATATATTTTCCCTTCGTAAATCCCTCGGTATAGCTTATTACCTTGGATAAAGCAGGCAGGTTGGTATATCCCTTCAGATCCTGGTCTCCGTTTAAGAGCTTCTGGCTGTTATACTCGGTCTGCTTTGAGATCCTCTGGATCTCCTTCGTAAGCTGATCCACCTCGGAATGGATAGCCTCTCTGTCTGCCGTGGTATTTGTGCCGTTTGCGGCCTGTATGGTCAGCTCCTTCATTCTCTGCAGCATATCCTGTATCTCGGACAGGGCTCCCTCGGCAGTCTGGATCACATTTACGGCATTCGAGGAATTCTGGTTGGCCCTGTTAAGGCTCTCTATCTGGGAATGCATCCTGTTAGTGATGGCCATTCCGGCGGGATTGTCCTTGGCCCGGTTGATCTTATAACCGCTTGACATCCTCTCGCTTGATGCCGAAAACCTGCTTTCATTGCTTTTTAACACGTTGGAGGCTATCATAGCCTGAATATTGGAATTAACCTTCATACCTTTTCTCCTTTTCCTTTTTCCTTACTGATCCTGTTTGCTTATAAATGTTACAAAAGCTTTGCCTATCTCATACAGATCCTTTGTTTCCGCCGCCTCATCCCTGTCATTTTCCTTTGCAAATGCATTGAGATCCAGGGTCTTATCACTGTCGATAAAATCAAGCTCGCGCAATTCTCTTCCGTCCGCTTCGATCAGCTCCTTAAGCTCATTACCTCTGAGTCTCAGTCTGTTAAGGCCTTCCTCCTTATCGCCGGTCACATAACCGCTTATACTTTGATCCGTCAATGAGAACTTGGCTCCTATGCGTCCGTAACCCTGTGTTTCCATGGTTACCGAGACGATCCCTTTTTCTTCTTTATTTCTCAGTATCCTTAAGTTTATCGATGTCCATTCTCCGTCAATATTTACGGGAACCTCGTAGTTTTCATTCCGGGCATAAGAGGCGGCGAGAGAGATCTGCTTGTGTAAGAGGCTTAATTCCTTAACATCTATAACCTTATCCTGTTCCAGAGCCCTTTCATTTATGAGCTCATCCGCCGCTTCCTTAAACTCCTCGTAAGCTTCTGCAGCACTGATCTTATCCGTAAGGCTTTCATTTATCTTTTCCGTGTTCTTTAAAAGTCTCCCGGATATATCGTCATCCTTAAGATTTTTAAAGAGATCTTTAAAGGTTTTGCCCCTTTCATTCATGATCTTTTCCGAGGAAAGGAGATTATCGATCGTAACCGGTATCTCATTTTCCCTCAAAAGCTCTATCACCTGATCATCAACTGCCCTGGCTGTTTTCAGCTGTTCAAGACTCTCCTTATAATCTTCTTCTGCATCCTCAGCGGGATAATCCCTGAATTTCTCCATAAGTTCCGTAGGATCCCCGTCGTTTATGGTATTTAAGGATCCGGTATTTACGGATGAAAATGCCCTGTCGATCTGTCCGGTTATGGATTCACCCTTTTGTATGAGCTCACTGAGCCCGCCGAAGTGATCATCCACCGAAATATCCATTGACTTTGCCCTGTTGGATCTCGAAGCACCGATGATATTTCTTAGGGTAAGACCCTGATCCGCGTTCATGACATTTCCAAGGAGCTTATAGTCACTCTTTTCGATCTGCCGAAACAGCCTGTAGATACCTATGAAGGCCGACTTCTCATCTTCGGTTATCTCTTTGTTCTTTTCAAGCCTTACAAGGAACTTTGAATACTTTTCGGTACTGTCGGAGGGTTCCTCCCTGTTCAGTTTCTCATATAACCCGAAGATATTCTCATCCAGAGGATTTTCCCCGTTTCTTATCATTTCAAGGGTCTTTGCCGGAGTCATCCTCTCTATCACACCCTCAAGGGCAAGATCCGCCTGCTTTACCCTGTTTATGGATGCTTCGTTTATCTCCATCCCGGCGTATCCCAGTATCCTTACGGCTTTTCTGTTTGCATCATCAAGCTCAAAGAAATTATCAAGCAGGATATCGTCAACATTTCGGAATGCCTTTTTGATGGAATCACCCAGATCGCTTCTGGGGGCAGTCATAAGTGCCTCATAGGACCTGCCTGCCTTTATGTATTCTTCCCTTAATGCCGATCCGGCTTCGTTAACGGCTCTTGCGGTGAATCCCCGGCCGGTATCTGTCCCCGCAAGCGTTTCTGAGGGTATGGTCCTTAAGCTGTCATAAACACTTATACTCTGCTTGAACAGTAATATCCGTTCATCAAGGATCCTGTCGGCATTTGAGCCTTCATTCCGAAGACTCTCAGTCAGAGGCTTACTAAGGTCAGATCTGTCGGGATCCAGTAAGGGTCTGTAAAAATCTCTCTCGGCTTCCCTTAACCTGTCAACCAGCTGCTCAAGCGGCAGTGTATCTATTGAAATACCCGTCTTTAACAGTCTGTAGTTTGCCTCCGCAGTCATTATGAGCCTTGTTTCCTCTAAAAATCTGACCGAGGATATGTACTCATCGCTCTGCTTTATGCCGAAAGCCCCTTCATTTTCACTGTTCTCTGCCGGCTGGCTTCCTTCGGGAGATCTTAATGCCCTGTCATATGCTGCCTCTCTGCCGGTTTTTCCTGAGAAATCGGTGAGATTTCTTATGTTTACGGGTTTTCCGGCCTCTAATGTCTTTTGTATATGTCCTTCATTAAGTCCTTCGACCGCTTTTTTTATCTCCACGGCTTCCTGTGCGAAGGTCTTATCCTTTATCAAAGAGGCTTTTTCCGCCTTATCCCCGTCCGCTATGGATATGGCCATATGCTTAAGGAGCTCTGTCCTGTCCATGGGGATCTTTACGGATTTAACGTCTCTTAAGGTCTTTATGGTGTCCTTTGTAAGAGGGATCCCTTCTTCCACCAGCCATTTCGCGTCGGACATTTCCCCTTCCGTTGCGGAAAAGCCTGCATCCTTAAGTATCTTTTCCGCCTGTCCTTTGATCTGATCCCAGTCGATCACATCGGCCTTTTTGGCATAATAACCGCTCACACCGTCCTGATAATAGCCTCTGGCCTGTCTGGCTGAAACGTTATTTGCGGTGAATTCCGATCTGTACAGGTCATCAATGGTGGGATCCATATCGTTTACCACCATATACCTGATGCTCTCATCCTTAAGAGGTGTGAGATTCTCCGCTTTATTAAGGGCATCCACCATGTCCTGCGTGTTTTCTTCATTAACCGGCAGATCATTTGCCTTTAAGGCTTCCTTTATCTGTACCGTAAGAGATGTACTGCCCGTAATGGCATTAAGCTCATCCTCGGACATGTCGTCATTATAGCCCTCTATGATAACACCGGCCTCGGCAAGCTTGCATTTCAGCTTGTCAAGAGATGTCACGTGCTCCTCTATGTTCATATCGGACAGGGAAAACCCGTCCTTTGAAAGCTTTGCAAAATCTTCCGCTGACATAGAATTAGACATTACTGCCATAAAGTCTCTCTGTAAGGCTGTATCCATCTGCCCCGCATCCTGCATGATCTCGGCGGCCGATTTAAGCTCGCCCATACCATATGCAGCGTTATCCGTAACTGTGCCAGAAATGTCTAATGTAAATCCTCCCGCTCTCTGAGTCTTCCCTGACTCACCCGCTTTTGTGGAGGCCCCGTATGAAGTTGTATTTGTGCTTACTTCCCTGTCAGCATTTTGATTTATGCTCCCTGCATTAAGATCTACTCTCATATGTCCTCCGGAAACGCATAAAAAATGCCTTTATGATCTTTTGTGATTATTATTTCGACAATTATATGTGATTTCTTAACCATCATCCGGGTATTTCTTCATTACCCAGACGCAGATATGCCGCTAAAGATTTGGCTGCAAAGTAGAAAATGCCGCATTCTTCCTCCTGCCACAGCCTTCCGCTCCTGTGATCGGCGCAGATAAGATATCCGTCAGTCTCATAATTGAGCCCGATCTTAACTATCATTGCGGATCTCACATTCAGAGCATCAAGAGCCGTAAAAAGCTTCGGGCTCTTTTCCCTTATGGTGCCGAAATCCCTTTCGGCCCACAGTTCGTCCTCACCGAGGAGATCCGCTATATCCGAAACATCCTTTACAAGAGATTTTTCCAGGGGGGAATGAAGAACATATGTCTTTCCGACATACAAAAGCTCCATTGAATCATACCTTGCCCTTAAAAGGTTCATCATGGCTAAGATCCGGTTTTCAAAACCGTTTGTCTGCTCCATCTCGGAAATGATCCTGTTAAGATTTGAATAAAGCCCCTGCTTGGCCAGCTTTTTCATTTCAAGATCTGCATGATCTTTCTCACTGTATATGGTATAGCAGTTACGGCCCCTGCTCTTTCCCACATACAGGGTCTTGTCTATCTTTGCAAACAGTGACGGGTAATCTGATGCATCTGCCGGAAACAGTGCGCATCCGCTGGTGGCTGTTATAAAAAGCTCACTTTCGTCCACATTTAAGTTCATTCTCAGGATGTTTTCCTTTGTATAGAGCTCTTCAAAAAACCCGGTTATTTCCTGATGTCCTGTATCTCTTAAGTTTACCAGCACCAGCTCGTCACCGCCGAAACGTCCCGCCAGGGCAAATCCGTCGGTATAGGACATAAGCTTCCCGGAAACGGTTGAAAGCACCAAGTCTCCGGCATGATGACCATAGGTGTCGTTTATGAATTTGAAGTTATCAAGGTCTATGATCGCATAACTGAACGGAGTTTCCGTCCTTATCAGATCCTTTACGAAATTCAGGAAAAATCCCCTGCTTATGAGTCCTGTCAGATGATCCAGTATCTCTTCGATGGGGGTTTCATTTAATATCCTGTCAAAATATGGATATTTCCGGAGTTTATCGACCGTGTACACGGCATGTGTCCTGTCTGCTGCCGCACCCTTCCTCAAAACATCCGTGATATCAATAAAGCTTCCTACAAGACCCACTATCTCATCTCCTTCATAGATGGGTCTCTTGGAAGCTACTATATCTCTTTCTTCTCCCCGGATCACGCATTTACCGGGAACCTTATATGTACTGTGTCCCTCAAGGACTCTGAGCTCATCCTGCTTATAGGGTTCGGGATCGCTGTGCCATCCCATGTCCTCATCCGTTTTTCCTATAAGTACATCTGCGGAATCAAAACCGTAAAAATCCAGAAAGGCCTGATTCACTCCAACGAAGCGCCTCTCCCTGTCTTTCCAGAATACACAGTCCTGGGAAGTATTTATTATGTTGTCAAACAGGGTCTCGCTCATCTTCATGATACATTAATCCCCCGTAATTTCTTGATATGGCAAACCGGGATTAAGGCTTATGCCTAAAATCCGTCAGAACAGAAATACCGCTGCTCCGTAAGAGGGCAGCTTATAGCCTATGGAATAGGGCTGTCCGTCCCAGGGGATCTCCTCTGCGGGGTAGGTTACGGTCTCCCTCTTTTCACCCTGTCCGCCGAATCTCTTCTCATCACTGTCAAGCAACAGCTTATATTTCTTCTTCTCAGGTACTCCCACCCTGTAATCGTCCCTTGCTATGGGTGTAAAGTTCATCACAAACAGCAGGCTGTTCTTTTTGTTTTCTGCCCTTCTCATAAAGCTGTATATGCTCTTATAGGTATCATCGGCATTTATCCAGGTAAAACCGTTCTGAGAATAGTCGCCTTCATACATACAGGGATATTTGTTATAAAGTGCCAGAAGCTCTCTTACATAGCTCTGCATCCCCGAATGAAGGTCATCCTCAAGCAGTCCCCAGTCAAGTTCCTTAGCCTCGTTCCACTCCGCATCCTGGGCAAATTCCTGCCCCATGAAAAGAAGCTTCTTTCCGGCGTGGCCCATCATATAGGTATAGCCGACTCTCAGATTTGCGAATTTATCCACATAATAACCCGGCATCTTGTTGAGCATCGAGCATTTGAGATGAACGACCTCATCATGGGAAAGCACCAGGATGTATCTTTCCGCATAGTTGTAGCTCATGGCAAAGGTCATCTTATAATGGTTATCCCTTCTGAAGATGGGATCAAGCTTCATGTAATCGCAGAAATCATGCATCCAGCCCATGTTCCATTTAAAGGTAAAGCCAAGTCCGTCATTTTCAGGAATATCCGTAACCCTGGGCCAGACCGTTGATTCCTCCGCTATCATCATCACACCGGGGAAAACACCTTTTATATAGGAATTCAGATGCTTGAAGAATTCTATGGCTTCAAGGTTCTTGTTATCGCCGTATATATTTGCTACCCACTGTCCGTCCTTCTTGCCGTAATCAAGATAAAGCATGGATGCGACGGCATCGACCCTGAGTCCGTCCACATGGAATTCCTTTAACCAGAAGATCGCATTTGCGATAAGGAAATTCTTTACTTCTGCCTTGCCGTAATCAAATATCCTGGTTCCCCAGTCGGGATGCTCGCCCTTTCTGGGATCGGCATACTCAAACAGACAGGAACCGTCAAAATCCGCAAGTCCGTGTGCATCCTTGGGAAAATGGGCAGGTACCCAGTCAAGGATAACGCCTATGTTGTTGCGGTGGAGCTTGTTCACCAGATACATGAAATCCTGAGGGGTTCCGTATCTCGAGGTTGGAGCATAATAGCCGGTAACCTGATATCCCCAGGACCCGTCAAAAGGATGTTCCGCTATACCTATGAGTTCTATATGGGTATAATGCATATCCTTCAGATAGTCCGTGATCCTGTCCGCAAACTCCCTGTATGTATAGAATCCGTCATCATCTCTCCCGGGATGCCTCATCCAGGATCCGATATGGCATTCATATATGGCTATGGGCTGTGTATAGATGTCCTCTTCGGATCTTTTCTTCATCCAGGCAGCGTCTGTCCACCTGAGATTTCTTATGTCCGTTGTCATGGAGGCATTGCCCGGTCTTAACTCCGCATGATTTGCAAAGGGATCGGCCTTGTAATGCTTTATCTCCCTTGTATCGGTTATCAGATACTTATACATCTGACCCTCCGTTACGCCGGGAACAAAACAGTCATAGACCCCGTTCGGTTCATGTCTTTCCATTTCCAGGGACTCTTCATTCCAGTCATTAAAGCTGCCTATAAGATTCACTTTTACGGCATTCGGAGCCCAGACGGCGAAATAATACCCGTCCTTTCCGTCCTTCTTGACGGGATGGGATCCCAGTTTTTTGTATATCTCATAATGGGTTCCCGAGCCGAAATAATACTGATCAAGTTCCGTTATAAAAGGCGTATCGGTGAGCTTGTCCGTCCCGGATGCCTTCTTTGTCTTAGGAACGACCTTTTTTGCCGTCCCCCTGGTGGTTTTCTTTTTTTCCTTATCGGCTCCCGTACTCACCTTTGTCTTTGCTGCCTTTTCTGCCATAGCTTATCCCCCGGATACTTATTTTTCCACAAAATCCTTTTCCCTTATGATTATGCAGTCGTTATCGTCATACCTTCTCGAAAACAGCACATCCAGTAAATGGGCAAGGGTTTTTTTGTTTACATGTACGATTGCTTTGTCTATCAGGTCCTTTACATCATCGATGGTAACCCTGTGGTCAAGGGTCTGCATCTCGGCGATCTTTGTATACAGGGCAAGAACTCCGGTTTCTTCATCTATGCTGTATTCCTGCTCTTTTGCATAACCTTTTGCATAAGCCACAAGATCATCATCCGAAAAATCACTTACATCGATCCTTGCATCGAATACAACCTCTAAAAGGGGCTTGTTTGAATCAAGGATGGGCTGTATCGTTTCTTTGGTACCTTCAAGTACCACCAGTACCGAATCCTGGCTGGTTATCAGGGCCTCTCCGATCATTTCCATGGATTCAACGGTCAGTCCGCCGGCATTTTCCACGATCAGGGCGCCGTTATTGAGCTTCCTAAGAGTTGAAGGAATGTTCTTCTTATTTAACGCCTCACCGGATATCTTGGCTACTTTTCCGAGGAAGGAAGAATCCATTACCTGCATGGCCTTTACCATGTCAATGGCAAGGCCTCTTCTCCCGGTTCCCTCAGCCCCCATTACTACCACATTTCCTCTGGCCGCTGCCATGCTCATGTCATCCAGTGCATCCACAAGCTGGGCCTTGACATGCTCAATGCCGTCATACCGGCCAAAGAGCTTCATTTCCTCTTCATCAAAGTCACGCTTGCTCTTTACGGTTTCCTCAAGGACCATGTAGCTGGGATGTTTCATCCTGCCATTTTCGTCAAAGCGGGATGAATGAACCATGGGGTTGTCTGACAGATATCTCTCTTCGCTCATTGCATCGAATTCCGCCTCTATCTGTTCAAGAGGAAGATTGCTGGTGCTTATGATATCATCAACCTCATCGGGCTGTTCGATATCCTCAAGCTCCTCGACTTCTCCGATATCTTCGACATAATCATAATTGAAGGCTGCCCTTATCTCGGAAGTGTCATACAGCTTTTCGGGTTTTTTATTTTCCTCAGGCTCAGACTCTTCATCACCGTAATAACCCTCAAGATCGATCTCCGTTTCCTTAGGGGCGTCCTCTTTATCCGGTGCGCCGTTTTCGGAATATTCCGAACCGGGAAGTTCATTATCCGGATATCCGTCTGTCTCATCTTCAGTGTCGGCTCCGGGCTCTTCTCCGGATCCTTCGTCACTGTACGGAAGGTCCATATCGCTCTCAGGAAGATCCTCTTCGCTCTCAGAAAGATCCTCTTCGCTCTCAGGAAGGTCCTCTTCGCTCTCAGGAAGATCCTCATCGCTCTCAGGAAGGTCTTCATCGATCTCCGGAAGGTCTTCGGCTGCGGTTCCTTCCATGCCCTCGGTCCCGGATCCCTCTTCATCCTCTGATTCGGTTAGATCTCCGGTTTCGGGTAACTCTCCGGCTTCGGACTCATTTTCCGTCTCATCATTGTTTATCAGCATGGTCTCCGGAACATTGACCATTTTTATTATCGGTCTGCTTTCCTCGAGAGTCTTTACGGATCCTCCGGAATTTGAGGGAATAACTCCCTTCAGCTTATCATACAGGTCGTCCGTACGGCTCAACTCATTATCCCTGTATTTTTTGCGTAACTTCTTTTCTTCCCAGTTACGTAAAAACTCCTCTATATCCATCTGACCGGTGATCTGTTTTTCCACCATGTCACCGTCTATGGATGAACTGATGGTGATCTGTCCGTCATATTCCTCACCGAGAAGTTCATCATATCTGCTCGGCATGTACCGGTTTCTCTTTCTAACATCACTGGAATGCTGGGCAAGATTGTTTTCCGTATAATTGCCGCTATAGGACTCTTCTTCGGGAACCTCTTCCTCAGAGGATTCCTCTCCGGATACCGTATGCTCTGTGTCATCGGTTCCGTCCGTTTCCTGCATGGGCGTTTCCGAAATATCCGTCTCCGGAAGTTCTCCATTCGGAATCTCCCCGTCCGGAATCTCTCCATCAGGAATCTCCCCGTCCGGCAGTTCCCCATCCGAAACGACTGTATCCGAAACTCCCTGTTCCTTTACTTCCGTATAACCGGTCTCCGTCTCCATATCCCGGTTTTCTTCCCTCTGCTCGGGGATATCTGACTGTATGTCATCGGATGAGGTCATTCCCTTGAGTCTTCCGAAATCAAAGGCCTCATTCAGGCTGAATTCCTGAGTCTTTGCTACATTTTCATCCGGCACTTCCTCTGCTCTCATGCCGGCCTGATCCCTTATTTCCCCTTCATTTGCATCCATGACAGGGACGGGTTCTATCTGCGGACCGAGATTTGATTCCAGAATGTGATCATCGGCTTCACCATCCCTTTCTTCCGAAAGGTAGGCTTCCATGCTCTCCTGTAATTCCGACTGGAGATTCTTTGTACTGAACTTATCCTGTGAAGAACCCTGTTTATCGCCGGCTTCTTCCCTTATTCTGATATCCGAAGCTGGCAATATATCGCCTCCGGCCGGTGTATACATCTGTTCGTATTCCGGAACCAGATCAAGATTCGGTGAAGCCGAAGGTATGGGTGCGGGTGCGTTTGCCGGCACAGGCGAAGGAGCGGGTTCCCGGGGAGCGGCCTCGGCCCGGTTCCTTGCTTCCTGATATTTTAATTCCTGGGTTGCTGAAAGACTGGCATGCAGCTTTTTAAGCTCCATGGCCTTATTGACGTATTTTCCGGTACCGAACCACAGTATCAGCTCATCACAGGCCTCAATGCACTTCGTTTCCTGTCCGGTCAGGTGATATAAATATGCAAGTTCATATGCCCATTTTTCTTTGTATTCGCGTTTCTTGTATTCCTCGAGGACCTCTATCCTCTCCTCAAGCGAAACTTCCTGGGCAGTGTAGATCTTATATAACAGAATGTAACTTCCGGTGTCTCCGGGAGCGATCTTTACAAATTCCCTGTAAAAACTGATTGCCTGGACAATATCGTCCATCTTTACTGACAGCTCGCAAAGCGCATATACTATCGTACGGCTGCTGGGGTAACGCTCATAAGCAAGGAGAAGTATATCCCTGCTCTCCTCGTAGCGCCTGTTGATCTTGTATATCTCGCTGACGGTGCCAAGCATCGAAACGCTCTTAACCCTGCGCCAGTCAATGGTATCGGCAATGTCCATTGCCTCGGCAAATCTTTTCTCTGCTATCAAAGCTTTGATCCGATCCGCGCAGAGCTGGTATTCATACTTGTCCACTGAATCTCTCCCCTTGTCTGAAATGTGTTGTCAGACCATAGACACAAAAACTCTATATAGTTTAGCATACAAGCATTTTAATGTCAAAAATAACGCTTGTTTTCAATCCTTACGTATAACGCTTGTTTTTATTTCTTTTCGATACAGGCCGACAGACCGTCGCTGAGTCCGGCAAACTGCTCCGGTGTCAGCGCTTCCCCCCTTATGTTTTCACTGAGTCCCATATCTGAAAGGACCCTTACGACATCTTCCTTGCCTACATTGAGTGACCTGTCATTATTCAGCGCATTTGAAAGGGTCTTTCTCCTCTGGTTAAAAGATGCCCTGATCAGCTTAAACATAAACTTTTCATCTTTCACACAGATCTTCGGTTTATCGTAAACATCCATGGTAATGACGGTGGAGGTTACCTCGGGTCTGGGTATAAAGCACTGAGAAGGCACGTCAAAGGCGATCTCCGGCTTTGAATAATACTGTACCGTCAGCGACAGGGCTCCGTAATCCTTTGTGCCCGGTCCCGACTTCATTCTTCTTGCCACCTCGCTCTGGACCATGACTGTGATCCTTTTTACCGGAAGCCTGCTCTCAAGCAGCATCATGATTATCGGGGTGGTGATGTAATAGGGAAGATTTGCCACCACGTTCACGCTGTCTGCCCCGATCTCATCTTTTATAAGACTGTTCAGATCGGTCTTCATGATATCTGCGTTTATGATCCGTACATTGTCATGATCCGCAAGGGTTTCATTTAATATGGGAATGAGATTCTTATCTATCTCAACCGCCGTGACGCTCTTTGCTTTCCTGCAGAGAAACTGCGTAAGGGCACCCATTCCCGGTCCGATCTCGATGATATGGTCATTTTCCGTTATGCCTGCTGCCTCCGTGATCTTTTCAAGTATTCCCCTGTCACAGAGAAAATTCTGTCCGTATTTCTTTTTAAAGAAAAATCCGTATTTATGGAGCAGGTCCATGGTGTTATGAGTGTTTAAGTATTCTTCCATCAGATTTGTATATCCTTTATCCCAAACAGCCTCACCGCATTGTCGAAGGTGATCCGTTCCGCTTCTTCCCTGCTGATACCCTTCATCTCAGCCAGGGCATCCGCTACAAAGGTAAGGTAGAGGGAACAGTTTCTTTTTCCCCTGTACGGAACGGGAGCCAGATAGGGACTGTCCGTTTCCAGAAGGATCCGCTCAATGGGGATACCCTCTACAACTTCCCTGAGTTTATGTGCATTTTTAAAGGTCAGCACTCCGCCGACACCTATATAATACCCCATTTTAACATATTCGAGCGCATCCTTCAGATGATAGGAATAGCAGTGTATGACCCCGGAAAGATCCGCCCCGTACTCTTTTATGATGTCCATGGTATCCTTTGCCGCATCCCTGCTGTGTATGACAACGGGGAGGGAAAGCTCGCGGGCAAGCTTTAACTGTGAGATAAAAACCTCTTTCTGTATCTCCCTGTCAGGCTCATCATAATGATAATCAAGGCCTATCTCCCCTATTCCCAGGATCTTGTCACTTGAAAGACATCTCTGCCGTAAAAGATCCCTTTCCTCATCGTTATAATCTGCGGCATCCGAGGGATGAAAGCCAAGAACACCGTAAACAAACGGATATTCCCGGGTAAGTTTCAGGGTTGCCTCACAGGTTTTTCCGTTAACGGCGGCATTTATGACCGGATATACCTTCTCCTCATAACAGAGCTTCAGGATCTTATCCCTGTCCACGTCAAAAGCTTCGTCATCGTAATGCGCATGTGTTTCGAAAATCATATTTTCCTCCGGGCAAAAAAAAAGCTTGCATTTATAATTACATTTTAATATAATGTGTTGTGCGCGTAAGAATATGCGCGATTAGCTCAGTTGGTAGAGCACCTGACTCTTAATCAGGGTGTCCAGGGTTCGAGCCCCTGATCGCGCATCAGGCATCGTTTCTATAGGCAGACTATGGGGGCGGTGCTTTTTTGTTGATATCTTTAGCCGGGATACTTTGTTTAAATCCCTGGGGTCTTTCTGCTCAGAAAGGAAATTCCCCGTATTTAAAGGCATGTATCAGTTCATTGCCCACACTTAACCTGTGGGCATATTCGGGAATGTCCTTCCTCTCATACCAGGCGGCCTCGGAAAGCTCGCTTTCCTGCATGGTTATGGTGTCGTCTCCGTCAAGCTCCGCCGTATACCCTATCATCTGGGCTCCGGATAAGCCCCAGGGCTGGTTTTTGTAATACCTGATGTTCTTTATGTTAAGCCCCACTTCTTCCTTTACTTCCCTGATGACCGCATGTTCAAAGGATTCGCCTATCTCCACAAAACCGGATACCAAAGCGAGTTTCTTATAATACCCCAGTTTGTTCCTCACAAGCAGTATCCTGTCACCGTTTGTTATGGCCACTATCACGGCGGGGGAGATCCTGGGATACTCGATCATGCCGCAGTTTTCACATACCATGGCCCTTTCCGTTTCCGAGGGCTTTGTCCTGCTGCCGCAGCATCCGCAGAATTTTCTTGACTGCTTCCATAACACCATATGCATTCCGGTGGCGGCGGCATATACCATTACCATGGGGCTTAATTCCCTGAATTTATTTATGTTCATGAAGAAATAATGTTTCCCGGGTTCTTTCGATATTTTCGCAAGCGCCTCCTTATCCGGGATCTCTTCTATCCCGTCGGCATCCGCTTTTGTTGTAAAAAAAGACTGCCCCGATATGGAAAACAGATACCAGGAGTCCTTAATCAGACCGGACAGGGCCCTTCCCGTTATCTCCGACAGCTCGCCTATGGAAGGAAGATGCACCGTATCCTGCAAGGCCACGGCAAGGATCCTGTTTCCCCTGTTCAGGATGACGGTATCCTTTTCTGCTGCCTTTTTGTTAATGTACTGCGGATCATATTCTTCGGGAAATATCTCATGTATCATTTTTTCACCTCTTTTATATCTTTTATGTGTTTCCTGCCGTATTGAAAATGGCATAACGATAATATATATTTACTTATGAAGGTGTCGGATCTCATGTCACCAGACATTATTCTATCACGAGAACCCTATATTAGTAAGCTGAAAGGACGAATTTATGAAATCAGATGAGCTTAAGAAGGCATTTTTAAACGGAGAGCATGATGAGCTGTTAAAAGATATCTATGTGGACGATACGGTGATCCTTCACCAGAGGGACAGATATGTAAAGGCCATCACAAAATTCGAGGATCTCTACGGACAAAGGGATATCGAGATATATTCGGCTCCGGGAAGAACCGAGGTCTGCGGAAATCATACCGACCATCAGCGGGGTCAGGTCCTGGCAGCCTCGGTCAATCTGGATGTGATAGCCATCTGCTCAAAGACGGATGATGACATCATAAAGATCGTCTCGGACAGCTATGATATAAAGCCCGTAAACGTTAAGGAACCGGAGAAAAAAGATGAGGAGGAGGGCACCTCCGAGGCTCTGATCCGGGGAATTATTGCCAGGTTATCCGCAGACGGCCATAAAACCGGCGGTTTTGTATCTTTTATGACCAGTGAGGTACTGGTGGGAGCCGGTCTTTCGTCCTCGGCTGCCTTTGAAGTTGCCGTAGGGACCATCCTTTCGGGGATTTACAATGATATGAAGCTTTCTCCCGTTTATATCGCGCAGATCTCCCAGTACGCGGAAAACGTCTATTTCGGCAAGCCCAGCGGACTTATGGATCAGATGGCTTCAAGCGTCGGATGTCTTGTAAATATCGATTTTAAGGATCCGAAGGATCCCGTTGTAAACAGGGTGGATGTGAACTTTGAAGACTTCGGCCACTCTCTCTGCATAGTTGATACCAAGGGGGATCACTCGGATCTTACGGACGAATATGCCCATGTGCCCGAGGAAATGAAGAAGGTTGCCGCTTTCTACGGCAGGGATTTTCTGAGGGAGGTGGATCCGGAAGCTTTCTATGCGGATATCCCGAAGATAAGAAAAAAGACCGGTGACCGCGGTATCCTTCGGGCCATCCATTTCTTTGCCGACCATGAACGCGTCGGAAAACAGGTGGAAGCCCTTAAAAAAGGTGATTTTGAAAGATTTAAAGAGCTTGTGACCGAATCCGGAGACAGCTCATATAAATATCTGCAGAACGTATTTGCCGTAACCGATGTTCAGAACCAGAGCGTTTCCATAGGCCTTGCCCTTACGGAGAGGCTTCTAAAGGGAAAAGGTGCTTACAGGGTGCACGGCGGAGGATTTGCAGGTACCATACAGGCATTTGTCCCCAATGACCTTGTGGATACCTACAGGGAAGAAATCGAAAAATGCTTCGGTAAAGACACCTGTCATGTGCTAAAGATCAGAAAATACGGCGGTATGAAGGTATTATAGGCTTTCCATGGAGATCACACAGGAAAGGCTTCCCCTGTTTCCTTTTGTGCCCCTGTGTGAAAAGTATCTGCCCGGATCGCACATGGTGCATCCGCCGACTGTTTCTATATTCAGGGGATCAAGTCCGCACATGATCAGCCTGTGTTTAACTACACCCCTTAGATCCAGCATGTATTTATCGTCATTTAAGGCCTCCGATACCTCATCGGGGGCTTTTTTCCTGACCCTTGAATAATAGCCATCCGCAGCATCTCCGATAAGGTCATAAACGGCATCTATGACCTCTTCTCCCACCTCAAAACAGCATTTGTCTATGGCGGGTCCGATGGCAGCATGGATGTCCTTCGGATCGCTTCCGAGGGATATGAAGGCATCTATGGCATTTTTCTCTATATCGGAAACGGTACCTCTCCAGCCGCAGTGTACGGCTCCGATAACGCCCGCTTTTTTATCCTCTAACAGTAAGGGCACACAGTCCGCGATAAAGATGGCCAGAGGCACATTTTTACAGGCGGTGACATAACCGTCGCAGACATTCATCTCCCCTTCCCCGTAAGCGGGTCTTAAATCTGTTTCGTCTGCTATATGTATCTTGTTTTCGTGAACCTGTTTTCCGCAGACAAAGGTATCCTGAGTTATCCCCGCAGATTCAAGAAACCTGCGCCAGTTCTCCGTAACCCTTTCTCTGATATCACCTCTGTTCATTCCCAGGTTTAAGGAGCTGTACATGCCCTCGCTCACACCGCCTTTTCTTGTGGAAAAACCGTGGGGGCAGCTTATCACCGATGACGTTAAGGTTTCGACCTCCTCTGTCAGATCTTCCGATCTTACGAGCCTGTCACCTGCGTATTCAAGCAGCATATCTATGCGGTCTCTGCCAGAAAGAAGGGGCTTTAGGAACAGTCTGTCACCTTCCCAGGTGGGAAGGCTCAGGATCTTATCGGCGCTTACCCATAAAAGATCCCCTTCGTCGCTTGTATTTTTCAGAGTCCCCGTATATTCCGTGGCGGAATACAGATACATGTCCTCATCGTCCCATTTATCCGAAACGAACTTAATGACCCCGTGAAGATGATACTTCAAAAGCTTAAGGCCTGTCTCCTCAAACACCTCTCTGAGCAGGCATTCTTCCGCTGTTTCACCTTCCTCGAACTTTCCGCCCACACCGATCCATTTGCCTTCGTTTAAGTCATTTTCCTTTTTGTTCCGGTGTAACAGCAGATATTCGTTTTTATCGTTTTTTATATAACAGAGAGTGGTGCTTATCATTTATCCGCCTCATGCTTTACAAAACATGCGGATCCGCCCTTTACGATACATTTTCCGTCCTTAAGGGATGCGCCCTTTCCCACGGAATAAATGAGCTTTCCCTTCATTTTGAGCTTGCATTCCTCTCCCGAGGGATTGATGATCACGGATATCCTCTCATTTTTCGTAAATCTGTCATACTGCATGTAATGCCCGGCATTTATGAACTCGATCTCTGCGGTGTTTAAGAGGGCCTCATGCTCCATCCTTATCTTTATGAGCTTCTTTATCTCATTTAGCAGGGAATCCGGGTCTTTCTCTGCATCTTCCACGGTGGGTCTCTTTTTGGAATCATCCACGGGAAGGTAGAGCTTTTCCGGATCGGCCTCGGAAAAACCGGCGTTTTTGCCGTTATTCCACTGCATCGGAGTCCTGGATCCGGTCCTTTCATAACCGCCTTCCTTGGATATAAGACCCTCCCTGTACTTCATACCTATCTCATCCCCATAATAGATAAAGGGAGCTCCGGGCATGGAGAGAAGGAAGGCAAAGGCAAGTTTGGCCTCGTTCCCCCTGATGGTCTTTGAAAGCCTTATCATATCGTGGTTTCCGGAGGGTATGCATATGAGGCCTTCCCTGTTGGTTTTCTCATAGTTTTCCACATATTTTTTAACGAACTTCTTGCAGGTACCCTTGCCTTTTCCGGAAAAATAGGGTTTTTTGCATCTGAAGAGGTCGTTGTAATGCGAGGGTCCGAAATGCAGCAGAAAATCCATGTGGAATCCGCCCTTAATGGATTTTTCGGGTTCTCCCCACTCCGAGATCATGGCGGCATCGGGGTATTCTTTTCTCAGGAATTCCCTGACCTTCTGCCAGAGAGCTATGGTTCCGAGAGATTCCCTGTCATATTTTACAAGAGAACCGGCCATATCCACCCGGAAACCGTCACAGCCCATGTCAAGCCAGAACTTCATGATATTCATCATTTCCTTAAGCGTAGCCTTCGGGCCTTCCGCGTCCACAGGCTGCTGCCATTTCTTTTCGGGCTTGTAGAATCCGTAATTAAGGGCAGGCTGGTGTGAAAAGAAATTGACCGCAACGGCACCCTGCCTGTCACAGATACCTGTCAGGGAACCCATGTTTTTCGGGGTTTCCCATACACTGTCCGACCAGATGTATCTGTCGGAATACTCGTTTTTTTCGGGTTTCATGGACTCGGTGAACCATTTATGATTGACCGAAGTATGTCCCGGCACCAGATCCAAAAGCACATGCATTCCTCTTAAGTGGGCTTCCTTAAAGAGTTTCTTCAGATCATCATTGGTTCCGTATCTGTCGGCAACCTTGTAATAATCGGAGATATCATACCCGGCATCAAAAAAAGGAGATTCAAAACAGGGATTCAGCCAGATGGCATTGCATCCCAGATCCTTTACGTAATCAAGCTTTTCGATCACTCCCGGGATATCCCCTATCCCATCCCCGTTGCTGTCCTTGAAGGACTGGGGATAAATCTCATAAAATACCGCCTTTTTAAGCCATTTCGGCATGTCCGAAGAATTGTTCTTATAATCTGTTTTTGCCATATCCGTCACCTTCCCCGATCTTTTGATAAGTATACCAAAACCTTATCCTCATTTTATTTTTCCCGGGTGAAGATGTCAATCGGATGACCGCAAGGGTCTAATAGTGTTCCTTAATCTCCAAAAGGGCACCGAGATCCGAAGCGGTATCAAAGTATTCATAGGCCTCATAACCCTTTTCCTGCTTGAATACGGATCCGTACCCCGCCTGTTTCATGACCTCCTCGTCTTTTTCAAGAGGGCCGTCGGAAAGCAGGCAGAAGGAATAAACCGAGGTTCCGTGTTCCTTAAGCCAGGTCGCCCAGGGGTCATTACCGCCCAGGGGCTCGATTATCTCAAACCAGAAATTATCACTGTAAACACTCTCCACCTTCATGGGAGTATCCGTTATATTCTCACCCTTATATACGGTATAGGGTTCTCTTATGTTATTGTGCGTCTCTTCGGAAGCGGGAGCCTTCCCCGTTCCCAGAAGATCTTTAAAGCCCTTTGCCGTTTTTTCCAGATTATCCGTCACGATGATCACTTTTATTATTTTTGTTGACGAAAGTGCCATGTCATGTTTCTCCTTCTTTATTTTTTCGATACTTCTCCAATGCCGCTGCATTTCTGCCCTTTACAGGCAACAGACTCCTACTTAAGTGCCCCCGCACTCATTCCTCTTTCGAAGTTCTTCTGCATGCAGAGATATGCGATGATCTCGGGTATTGCCGTCATTACCGCGGCCGCTAATATCTTTGTCTGATCGTTTGTAAACTCGCCCTGGAAATACTGGGGCAGCAGGGTTACGGTCTGCATTGACGGTTTCTGTAAAAACAGAAGCGGCAGCAGATATGAATTCCAGGAATTTATAAGTGTCAGCATCACCACGGCCGAGCCTATGGGCTTGGTAAGGGGCAGTATTATATGCCTGAAAGCCTGGGATGTTGTCGCCCCGTCTATCTTTGCGGCCTCCATGAGCTCATTGGGTATACCCGCATCGAAATTCCTGATGAGGAGGGTCGTAAAGGGAAGCTGCAGGGCTGCCAGGGGAAATATCACCGAAAAGAAGGTGCTGAACAGATGCATCTTCTGGAAGGTTACGAATAAGGGGGTTAAGAGTATTACCTCCGGCAGGGTCAGGGCAGTGAGTATCAGCCAGAAAAAAGCTTCCTTGCCGAGGATATTGAGCTTTGCGAAGGAAAAGCCCGCTGTCATGCTCAGAATATATACTATCGCTATAACTCCCGCCGAGATTATCAGCGAATTTCTGAAATAGGTGGGTACCACCCCCGTATTCCATACCGCCGCATAATTATATAATCCCCTGCCTCCGAGAGATCCCAAAAACATCTGTAACAGCGGAAGCAGATAGGGAACCGTCATTACAAACAGCAAAAGCTGCAGCAGTCTCATTTTTCTCTTTGATCTTATCTTTAACATGCGCTCACTCTCCCTTGTTTGCCATATTTGTCAGAAAAGCACCTATCACAGCCATGATGAGCAGCATCACCGACAGAGCCGCCGCATATCCGAGATGCGACTGTCTGATTCCCTGTCTGTAGATATAGGTTCCCAGAAATTCCGTGGCATGATCCGGTCCGCCGGTGGTTATCAGATAAGGTATGTCAAAGGTCTTAAGAGCACCTATGACGCCTAACATGGCAAGGGATACCGTAGTTCCCCTGCACCCCGGAAATATCATGGTCCACAGTATCCTTAAGTTGCCCGCACCGTCAATCTGGGCAGCCTCCAGCATCTCCCTGTCTATCTGGCTCATTGCGGCATAATACAGGATGAAGCTCATTCCGGTAAATTCCCATACCACAATGACCATCAGCACATAGAGAGCCGTCTGGGGTTTGGACAGCCAGTCAACGGTTATGGGGATATGCACGAAATTGAAGAACTTCTGCAGCATCCCCTGGGGCGAGAACATCAGCCTGAAAACAGGGGCCATTGTTGCCGGTGCGAGAATGGTCGGCATAAAGATGATACATTTATGGACCGTCGGAAGCTTGACATCCGAATGCAGTATGGCCGCAAATACAAAGCCGAGGAAATTCTGCACCACAAAGGTTATGGCAAAATATACCACTGTATTCCTGATGGCCTTAAAAAAAACCGGATCCTTAAACATCTTTGTGTAATTGGAAAGTCCCACCTTCTCCATCATGGGACTGAGGCCGTCCCATTCCATTGTCGAAAGATGAAAGGTAAAGAAAATCGAATAATAGATCATGATGACAAGGAATAGAAAAGCCGGAAGGATCCATATCAAACCGTTATTTCTGTTTTTTGTTTTACTGTTCATATCCGGTCTCCCGATATCTGAAATTCTTGATTTTTTGTTTCATTCCTGAAATAAGGGCTCCTGTTTTCCGATCCCCTTACGGCAGCTTTCCGCCGCGGTCATGTAATGAATCACAGAAGCCCTTATCATGTACCCCCCGGAAATCCCGATCTTTCAGATCTTTGCCGGGTTATCAATCATTTTTATTGTTTTATTCAACCTCTGCGAGACGGGCTGCACCATCTTCCGAAGAGAGAGTTCCTGAAGCAACGCCTGCAAGAACGTCCATCATAGCCTGGTTGAGATCTGCCGAGATGCCGCCGAAACGCGGGTTGTCCGGATTGTTCATGGCATTTGAAAGATAATCCTGAACAGCCTTGTTCTGCTTCTCGGGATTCGTAAGAACAACCTTATCCCAGTTGGGGCTTACGGACTTAAGTACCGGCACGAGATTGAGAGAATCGGCTATCATCTGCTGGCCTTCCTCGGATGCTCCGAGCCAGAGTGCGAATTCCGTTGCGGCATCTATATCGGATGCGTTCTGGGAAACTGCGGTTGCATAATCGATATCACAGAATACATAACCTGTGTTGCCTGTTCCCGCTATATCAGGGAAGTTGATGGGAACCATTGCAAAGGGCTCATCCGTTGAGGAGGCTGCTTCCATATTGGCTCTCATGGTGTCGGGCAGACAGTTCATCGTATACCATGAACCCATCATTACCATTGCTGCCTGACCTGATAAGAACATGTTGTTCGCCTCGGGATACTGCTGGATTCCGAGAGCACCGTCCTGCATGATGCCTTCGTCAAAGAGCTTTTTCCAGAGATCGAGAGCCTGTACGAAAACGGGATCCGTCCACTCTGCTTCGCCTCTTGTAGCCTTTGTAAAGAGACCGGGCTCGATATTATCGCAGATGGCATGATATGTATCCATATTGAAGGCACCCTGTCCCGCACCCTGTACAAAACCGATGATGCCGTTTTCCTTAAAGGTATCGCAGGCCTGTTTCCACTCATCAAAGTTTGTGGGAACCTTCACATTGTATTCGTCAAAAAGATCCTGGTTGATCCAGAGATTTCCTGCATAAACCGTACCTACACCGAGAGCTTTTAATTCACCGTTAACGGTCATGCTTGCGATGGATGCCTCGTTGAGCTTGTCAAGGTAGTCATCCCCGAGATATCCCTTAAGGGCCTCGTCCATGCTGACTGCCTGTCCGCCGAATATGCCTACGCCGCCGTTAGCGCTTCCCGCAGATACCTCGAAGATATCAACGCCTTCGCCGTTTGCAAGAGCAGGCTTGATGGCTGCATCATAATCATCAACTGTGGTCTGCTTCCAGACGATCTTTGTATCCGGATATGTCTTGTTAAATTCCTCTATATACTGCTCATTAAGAGGTGATCCGGGAGTCCATCCCCACCATACAAGCTCCGGGGAACCCGAATCCGAAGAAGCTGTCTGACCCGAAGGCTCCGCACTCTGTGCTGCGGGTGCGCCGCAGGCCGTAAGCAACATTGATGTCATAAGTGTTAACGTCAGTAATAATGAAATACGTCTTCTCATTTTTCAATCCTTTCTCATTTTAAATCCTGATCCTTTTACAGATCCTTACATAACCCCTGAACATATCCGACACTTTCAAGGTATTCCTCATCCGTGTTCAGATGTTCTATTATAAATGTCATATCCGCATTATATGAAAGCGCTGTTTTTATGTAATGAAGGATGTTCACTTCACCGCCGCCGGGATAAGTCTCCCTTAAATGAAGGGTATAGCCGGTTTCAAGCTTTACGTCCTTCAGATGACAGCTCTTTATAAGAGGTCCGAGTTTTTCAAAGCATTCATCGATAAATGCCTCATTTTCGAAATATCTCCGGGGAGATGTCATCCAGTTGAAGATATCCATATGCACGGCAAATCTGTCTCTTTCAACGGCATCCAGAAGTCTGAGATAATCATCCGGTCCGTCGGGGATCATCCAGGGCATGGGCTCTATGGTGAAATAAGTGTTTTTGGGGCTGACACTGTCAATGATCTCCCTTATGGTCTTTACACCCGTCTTAAAGGTCTCATCGCTGTAGTTTTCCTTATATGCCCCGTCCCATATCTTTCCTCTGCTGCCGAGAATGTTCACGCAGCATCCGGCGCCGATCTCATCCGCAAGCTCCAGCTGCCCGATGGCATACTTCACCGCTTCCTTTCTCTCATCTTCATCGAGAGCCAGGGTGTTTTTCCAGATCCCGACTTCCGCAATGGTCAGTCCCTTTTCTGCCGCCGCTTTGACATATTTTTCCGTAAGTGCCCTGTCATCATTACAGGTCCTGTGAAAATTGATGGCGGAAAGTCCCAGATCCCTGTGCTTTTCCGCCCAGTCCTCCGGGCCGTTATGTGACAGCGGTGATGATGTTCCAAGCTTCATACTCATTTACCGTAGCTTTCCAAAAGTTCAACGATGCATTTAAGCTCAGGCGCCTCGAGATAGTTGTACTCTCCGCTTCCGTCGCCGTAAGTTCCGTGCTGTACCAGTTTTAATCCTGCCGCCTCGGCGCTTTTTACCTTTTCTGCGGAATCCTTTACCTGAAATGCCACATGATGGATGCCCTCACCCTTTTCTTCAAGAAAACTCCTCCATGTGGAGGGCTTTTCATTGGGCTGTATCAGTTCAAGCTGCAGTCCCGGACCCACATCAAAGAAAGCCATGTAACAGTATGCTTCCGGTGCGGGTTCTCCTTTGTAGACCGTCTGTGTGGTCTCATAATCCCCTATGGGCTGTGTTTCGGGAACCTCCATGCCCAAAAACTCTGCCCATGCTCTTTTCGTGGTTTCCACATCCTTAACTATGAAACCCACCTGGGCTAACAGGTTTGTGCCCACTACTCCTGCCATTTTTCTCCTCCTTATCCCTTTAATTTTCTCATTTCTGAACCGGTTTTCGAAAAAAGAAAGTAAATTTCTGTGCCTTATCTCCTTTATGAGACAATAATAGGCCATCAGTCAAAATAAATATACGAATATACTATGTTAAAACTGCTCATATTTTGCTTTTATTTTCCCGATTTTTATGCAATATGTTCAAAAACTGTGCAGATATTCCGAAAAAAAGCTCCATTGAATAATACGGTGTATGATGATATTCTTTAGAAAACACGCAGAGGGAGAAAAGATGCTTTTAGACAGCCATTTTGAAGACCTGGATTTTTCAACGGGACGGGTCATAAATACATCCATGATGATCGCCGAGGGTTACAGGGGACTCGCCCACTGGCACCCTTTTACCGAGATCCTCTTAAGTCTTAAGGAAGGCAACGAGGTGGAGCTTAATTTCAGAAAATATGAAATGCATCCCAATGATATCATCATTTCCTACCCCGGAGACCTTCACAGCGTTAACTATGTCTCCCCCGACTCATTTATGATCGTTCAGTTTCCCATGGAACTTATAACCGTGGTTCATGATCTTAACGGCATCAAGCCTTTCCTGTCAAAGGCGTCTTTCTGCAGATATGATATAAATGATACAAATATCGAAAAAATGGTCCTTCTGATCAAGGAGATCGTAAACAAAAAGCCTTCCGACGTGATCTTTGAGGAGGCCTATAATTATTCCCTGCTGCTTCGTTTCTTTTCTCTTTACGGTGAAAAATGTCTCAAAGAGCTTAAGGACGGATCCGAAGGTGACGATGATGCGGGCTACAGATCCTCAAAACTCATGGCCGAGGCCTGTCTTTACATATCCCAGAACTGCAGGTCCGAAATAACCCTCAATGACATAGCAAAAAAGATAGGAGTGAGCAAATCCTATTTCTCCCATCTTTTCAAAAACTATACAAACATGACTTTTGTGGATTATCTGACGAAAGAAAGGATAAGACTTGCCGAATCCATGTTTACGGATCCGGCAAAAAAACTCATAGATATCGCATTTGAATGCGGCTTTTCAAGTATCTCATCCTTTAACAGAAGCTTTAAGAAGATAAAGGGCATCGCACCCAGAGAATTCAGAAAGGCCATGAGGAGTCAGCCCTGACCCCCCATGGCCTTTATATCGGAATTTAGTAGAGAGGCTCCTCAAGAAACTCCCTTACCTCGGGAAGCTCCACCGGATCCCATCCGAAATCCTGATAGGCGGTTATATCAAGGCCATTATATTCCACATAGGCTGCTATGAGCTGACCTCTTACATCCTCGCGTCTTTCCTCGCTTAAATTGATGAATTCGTTATAACGGTCACCGAAGATCCTTTTTGCGCTTGAGTCATATTCGGATCCGTCAAGGACGGGATCCATCTCCACAACTTCATAACCTCCGGGAACATCCTGCACATACAGTGCACCGGGATGGGAACCGCCGGATACGCATTCAAGGATGTCGCCGTTCTTTTTATAGTTATAGACCTCAAAGTTCCCGTAAGCAACAAATCTGTATTTATCGGGATCATCGGTTCCGTCAACGGCTATGATCACCGGACAGGGTATCGTTACATCACCTTCCGAATATTCATCCCCGAATTCATCCACGATATAATCACAGATCGTCGAGAAGAAGAGCTCCGGTCCGGTATATTCAAAGGGAGGGAGAGAGGCCTTCTTTTCTCCGTCAGCCTTTTTTGCATCCGTGTTTCCTGCGGCATTAAAGTCCGAAAGTGGCATATAATCAAACCTTACACAGGAATTATCCATTTCGTCATAAGCCGTTTCATATTCGTCTTCCGGAACGGTCTGGTATCCTTCCCCGTCATAGGTAAGCATCCAGGGATTCTCCTCATCATCATAGGAATCGTATTTATATCCGTACTGTAATACCATATCCGTTGAATTGGGTTCAAGATTGTATATATCAAATCCGGATTCACCGGCTCCCGCGGACCAGATATTGCAGATGAAATTATCGCCGTAATCGAAGTATCTGTTTCTTGCGGTTCCGTTTATGACAAAGGCAGGCTCCCTGTCAACCATCGTATAAATATCATAAACAACGCCCTTGAACTCACCCTCTCCGAACACACCGATGAAAAGCTCGTCTATGCCGTCGCTGTTAATGTCCTGATAAGCATAGCCTATCTCTTCAAGAGGATCATCCTCGGCATTCATTGCAGCAACATAGAGTTCTTCGCTTATATCCGCATTTTCAAACATGCTGTCTTCGGTAAGGTTTCCAAGTGTCTGTGCATATTCCGAAAGCACATCTTTATAGAGATCTTCGCCCATTATGCCTGCACCTTCCTCATAGGTAAACCCGTCCGCACCGGTTATGGAAGCAAGTATATCATCCGCGGCATCCTCGGCCGTTTTTATATCCTCGGGAATATCGGGAAGCTCGTAATCCCACTGGATCTCGGTCGCATAACCCCTCACCATGTCATATTGATCCCCGTTATCTCCCGTAAGTTCTCCTATCTTTACATAGGGACCTCCGGCATACTCTCTGGGAAGGGATACAGCCCAGACGGATAGAATATGTCCGCCGAAGCCTTTATCAAACCATTCTCTGACGAAAATGTCCATTCTGTCTTCCGTAACGTCAACCTTAATGATATCCGCAACACTCTCGGGGATCTCGATCTCAAACAGATCATTTGCGTATCTGTATCCCTCATCCGTGATCTCCACAGGTTCTTCGCTCTGCTCAGCTGTATCGGAAACGGCGGTCTTATCCTCGGGCCCGTTAAATCCTATGGCAGAATCCGGAGTAGATCCGCAGCCTGCAAGCTGGCAGACGGTAAGTCCCGCAAGCAGTAATAATACCGGCAACTTTTTTTTCATATGTCAATTCCTCCTGTCTTATTATTGATCCATATCATAAATATCTATATTAATTCCGTGTACATGATCCCTCCGGAACAGATCCCTGATCCCTATATCCTGATACCCGGAGTCTGGCTATATTTTATCCGTTTATTCCGTATTTCGCAAATAAATGATGAGCCCCCTGAAAGTCTTATGTCCTTTCAGGGGGCCCCGCCTTATGAATTTCCGGCTGTTATTTTACGCAAAGGAGAGTATATTCAGTCCCACTTAACCGAATGTGAACATTCCTCATAATACTCTTCGATAAAGGATAATAACTTCTTTAACATATCAACCGCCTCCTTTTGTGATGTGTATTATTAACAACTGCCTTAAATCCGGATCTTTGGGGATTTCCGAAGGGTCATCCCTCTTTCTGATCTTATGATAGCGCTTTACATCTTCCGGGTAAAATACATATAATAGAGGGGTAATGATACCTTTTAGGTATGGTAATACAAAAGAGCTTCGGGAGGATATCATGGAACTGAGACATTTAAGATATTTTCTTACGGTATGCGAAGAAATGAATTTTACAAGGGCTGCGGATAAACTGATGATCGCACAGCCTCCGCTTTCAAGACAGATAAAAGATCTTGAGGAGGAGCTTGGAACCTCTCTGTTTATACGTAACCATCATAAACTTCTGCTTACCGATGAAGGGATCAGGTTCAGGGATTATGCCAACAGGATCGTTACTCTGGCTGACAGATCCGTCGAGGACTTAAAAGAGATGCATAAAGGCCTTTTGGGAACGGTCTATATAGCGGAGGTCGAAGGAAAGGCCCCGAGACTTACGGCATCATATATATCCGCTTTTTCCAAAAAATATCCACACGTCCAGTATAATATCTGGAACGGCAATTCGGATGAGGCGGCACAGAGGGTAAGAAACGGGCTTGCCGATCTTGCGATAATAATGGAGCCCTTTGATCCCCGGGGGTTTCACAGCATCCCTGTTTATACCGAACCATGGATAGCGATGTTTTCCTCAAAACATCCCCTTGCAGAAACAAAAGGAAAGACAATACCCTTAAGCAGGCTTGCGGGCTACGAGCTGATCATCCCTTCGAGAGGCTTACGGCTGCAGGAGATAAGTGACTGGTTCTCGCCCCAGGGGATCACACCGAAAATAAAGGCAAGGATCTCCAACGCAACCACTGCCTATGAGCTTTGTGAACAGAATGTCGGTGTCGCGATCTATCCCGCAGCCGCAGGTGATATGATAAACGATGACAGGGTCTGCATACGGGAGATCACCGATCCGGGCTTCAAGGCCTCATACGTGCTGATATATCCGGATAACCATCCGCTCTCTCCCGTAGCTGACAAATTCATCGAAGAGATACTCTGAAAAATCACCGTCTCCACCACCACAAAAATCCTCTGGCGCCAATGGTATCTATACCCGGTACTTTTTCCATGCTTTCGTTAATGGTGATGTTGTTGTCCGGGCAGCCTATATCCGCAAGGAACTGTCTGATGCCGGCATGCTTGTTATAATAGCGGTTGCCGTTTGAATGAGACAGGGGGACGGTTCTTTTGTCTTGTCTCAACAAGACAAAAGAACCGTCCCCCTGTCTGTGCATTTACTGTACCGTTACGGTGTACTGAACGACTATCTTCCCGGTAGCATCGGCGGCATAGATCGTTACGTCGGCACCTGAATGAGCGTTCCGATTTATTGTTACCTTACCGCTTTTATTTACGGTTGCCATAGAGGTGTCAGAGCTTCTGTAGGATACACTGAGGTCGGTGTATTTCCTGTAAAGGTTATAGGCTGCCTTTGTATCCCCGGTATCTTCCGCTCCGTTTATGCTAAATACCGGCGTCAGGGTAAGGCTTGTATTTTTCTTCATCGTGCCGTTATATTTTCCTGGCTGTCCCTCTATAGGTACTACACCGTTAAGCCCTGTTATGCTGTTTGCAGCGACACTCTTAAGAGCAAGTGCCGTTACCTGACCTCTTATCGTTACTGTACAGGTGACCTTCTTATTCGAGCCGTCCGTAGTAATGCCTGTAAGCGTTGTCACACCCGGATTGACCGCCTTGACCGCAAGATACTGTCCCCTTCGGGTCACTACAGGTTCTCCTGTTTCTCCGTTCTTTCCGTTCGAATTCGCATTCTTATAATCAGCCTCATCCATACCCTGCAGTGTCTGTCCCGGGTTAAGAGCCGCGATTTTTATATTTGTGTTATCCGTTGTAAAACTGATAGAAGGATCGGTCACATTCGCAGGAAGGACTTCCACTATCCTGATCTTTCCGTACTGACTTCCCTCCAGTGTGCCTATACTGAGCTTACTCTTGTCGATCTTAACAGCTGTGGCAGGAGCATATACATTGAATCTGGCCGATACGGAAGGCGCATCTCCCTCTGCTCTTTCATCCGCTGATGCTGCGGTGATGGTCACCATCCCCGGACTTATGGCCTTTACGATACCCGTCTTTGAGACTGTGGCCACGGAACTGTCAGTACTTGTCCAGTTAAGCACCGTTGATACTGCCTGACCCGGTCCCGATAAGGTATACTTTGTCGTTAACTTATAGCTCTTTCCTGTTGCCAGCTTAATACTATCCTGCCCTTGTGTGGGTCCGTTTGTAAATTCTATGTCCGTAATGCCCGGCTTTACCGTAACGGTGCAGGCTGCAGAGAAAGGAACATCCTCTCCCTTTCTGTTCTTTACCGTTCCCACGGTAGTTGCGATGATATTAACTTTGCCGGGAGTTTTGGCAGTGACTTTTCCGAACCGGTCAACTACAGCTACTTCTTCATTTTCGCTGCTCCATATAATGCCATCCGGTCCATCGGGATTAACGGGATTAAGCGAAGCCGTCAGATCAGCCGTATTCCCTTCCCCGATCGCAAGGGCTGACTTTGATATCTTTATCCCCTTAAGCGGATTGGCCGCCTTAACCGATACCTTGCAGGTAAGTATGTTTTCATAACCGTTGTAGGCTCTGACCGTGGCATATACGGGGATATTGCTTATGTTACCTGCATTTTTATCCTTTACCGTCACGCACCCATCCGCAGATACCACAAGACAGTTCTTATACTTCACGGCAGGATCCACACTCCATTCAACAGAAGGCTGATTTCCGGGGACAGTACCCGTTGCCCTCTTTCCTTCTATGGCGGAATTGATGTTTACGGAAAGCTGTAAGCTGTTCCCGTTATCTGCCGTGCTTACGACGCCTGATGACATATTTAAGGCAGCATTCTTTACGGGCACATATACAAAGATTTCCTCTTCCGCGCTCTTTTCAGGATTGGCAATGCTTGTTGCCGTAACTCTTACTTTGCCTTCGGAAAGACCTGAAAGTACGCCCTTTGCGGATACGCTTGCTACAAAAGGCTTATCGACTGTCCATATCAGATCGGTGTTCTTCGGAACAGCATTATTGCTGCCGTCTCCCCACTTAACATTCATCTGAAGGGTCTTTCCTGCCGCAAGATCTGCTGCATTATTCTTTCCGAAAATCTCAAAACCAGGAACCGCTGTACCCACGGTGATCGTGCAGTTTGCCTCCTTGCCGCTTCCGTCCGTTGCATAGGCCGTTACAGTCGCACTTCCCGCATCAACTCCTGTAACTGTGGCACTTAATGTATCTCCTGAGACATCAATCGTTACCTTATCATTGTTTACTTTCCATTCAAGGGTCTGTACTCCTGTAAACGGAAGTACCCGGGCATTCAGGATGACTGTCTCGCCAGTGCCCATGGAGTATTTTTTCTTATCAAGGGTAAGAGCCGTTACGGCTTCTGTAACGTTGACAGTACATTCGGCCTTGGAAAAGACCTCGCTTCCTCCGATCTTTTCCTCGCTGGTTGCCGTAATAACCGCAATCCCGGCGCTCTTTGCTGTCACTTTGCCGTCCTGAGCCACCATAGCAATATCGGGATTGGAGCTTTCCCATAGTACCTTATTGTTGGCAACATCACCTGCAAACATCTGTACAAGGGTAAAGCTCTTATCCACCAGCAGAGTCCTGGCTGTCCTTACTTCATAGTTCCTTCCGACCTTTTCATAAAGGGAAAGGACATCCCGGATAATGTTTATGGTGACGGGAAGATCCTCATAGTTGGTGCTTGAAACAGTTGCCGTTATCCTGCCGGTCTTCCTGCCTTCCTGTGAGGAAAGGGTGTAGGAAATACCGCTTCCTTTGGCAGATGGCTCCCTGCTGTAGGAAACAGCACCTTCTTTCTTAACATTACTTATGGTAACTTTTCCGCAGTCGGGAGGTAAAAACCTGTTAAGATCCGCACTGTCGGAAACACTTTCGGAGCAAAGGTATGTTTTTGAAATATTCGAAGCAGTGCCTTTAATATCATCAGACAATGATGCCTTGGCGATATCTGCCGTCACGCCTGTCGGCTGAATAAGCTTATAATTGCCGGCATCTGTGCCTTTTAGCCTAAGCCATGAAACAGCGACGGGCTTTCCTGCTCCTGCGCCGGGATCTTTGATCGTTCCTGTCATTCCGGCAGTATCAAGTTCTGCCACATCCCCTGTAAGAACACCGTTCAGCGATCCTCCCGTAAGATTTACCGTTTTGTTGCCCTGTTCATATGCCCTGCCTTCAGCCGTTATGTTTGCGGTCACTTCTTTTGGGCTGATCGTCACGCACACGTCCTTTGCCGCCTCAAAGAAAAGATCTGTTTCTGCCGCCGTGACAGTGACATAAGCTTTGCCGTCTGCGGGAACCTGCTTGATCGTCAGGGCACCGGTAGAAGCATCTACTTCAATATAGTCCTCACTGCCGGTCTTTACGGCGTAGCTGATCGTGCCGTTGCCATCGGTAGCTGCACTGACGCTTTTGCCTGTGTCACCGTAGGTTACCGTCACATCGTCTGCCGAAATGGTCTGAGATCTTATTGCATTTGGAACCATGATTTCTATTCTTTCACTTGAGGTCGGCGTTCCAGAAACCTCGACCATCGTATCACTTATCCTGGCAACGGTTATTCCGTTTGTTGTTTTGTAATAATCGCTTGTTTCAGGAAATTTAGCTGCTTCGTATGCCGTAAAGGTGACGGTTTCGATAGCATTACGCGAATTGCCTACATCGAAATAATTCTGAACCATACTGCCACCGCTTCTTGTTGTATATATAGCGCCGGATATATTAACAGATGAGAAGATTACGGATGACAGATCAAGGTTTAAAGCGGGGCGGACGCCGAGCGGGTATGCTACAGGGTAGTCCGCACCGCGATACTGTCCGGAGATGCCGTTCACGATCTTTACAGTGCTTTTATGAACATCTAAGGGCGAGCGCAGCCACCACAGTGCAGTATTTACTGTATCCGGTAACATTCTTATTGGTAATTTTAAAACATTAGTCGGTAAAGCTCCGGCTTCCTCCTCACTTAAAAGGTAAATCTTTACATCCGTGACTGTATCATAGATATCGACTAAACCACCATGGATTGATTCGGGTACTCTCATCACGAAAGTTCTTAAATATTCAACTGTTTTGATCGCATCCGCCACGTCTGCAAAGGAACCGCCTTCGGCAGTCAGCTTATCCAGCTCCTTTTTTATCGCAGACAGACTGTAGCTGTATCCTTCGTCATCGAATTTGCTCATAAAAAGCGGAACCCCTGCAAGCAGCGTGACACTCCCGGTATTCCCTTCCATGGACTCATCCTTTATGATGTACCATGGTAATCCATTGAAAGTCACCATCAATTTTGGCAGTTCATTGACGTCTATTGTATTGTTAGGAAAAGTATTTACATCATAATAAGCATAAGCGTGCACTAATCTCTCTTCCGGAATCTCCAATCCCAAGAGTTCCTCATCTTCGACCTCTTCCTGTATTTCTTCCTCTTCCTTATCCGCGGTCAGTTCATCATAGGATACCGTATTATCGGATACTTCTTCCTGTAACTCTTCCTCTTCCTCAATCAGATCATCACCGGAAACAGTATCATCGAATACTTCTTCCGTGCTTCCGTCGGAAACCGGCTCCACGATCTCCGTTACATCTTCGGTATCCTTCATTTCATCAGCCCCGATCAGGTCATCATCGGATACCGTATCATCTGAGATCGTATCATCGAATACTTCCTCCGCACTTCCATCGGAAACCGGCTCCACAGTCTCCGTCGCTTCTTTGGTATCCTTAACTTCCTCATCCGCTGATACCGTCACGGGGAGTGAACTTATCAGAAGTAACACCGATAATCCTGCCACTGTTATACCCTTCATTAGTCTCTTGTATTTTTTCATTTTTTTCTCCTTGCTTTCGGGTTTTAATTACTTATCTTTTTAACGAAAATGATTGCCATTAGACTTAATCCGGCAGTTGATTGCGTTTACGAACATAACGTTGCAAAATTAGTATAGTTTTCCTATAATAAAAGTATAAATCGTACCTTAAGGTTCAAGTCAACACTTTTTTTGAGACTTGGGGACGGTTCCTAAATCTCAATATTAAGGAAGTTTTGAAAGAGGAATGGTATGAGTCATAATTACAGAACTTCATACGAGCAATGGGACAAAATAAATGAAGACGGGCCGAATACCCTATATAAAATCGGGGAAATGACAAAGATCTGCGATGTGACCAGAAAAGCGCTACTGGTTTATGAAGAGGCAGGCATATTATCACCTGTCATCAAAAATGAACAAAGCGGATTCCGATATTACACTCTGGAGGATATCAGGAAAATTAATTCCCTAAAGACACTGCAGAGTCTGGGTTTATCACTCAAAGAAATCAACGAATACTTTAACGACTCTTCAAAAATCGACATCTATATCAAAAGATTCGAAACTCTCCGCAATCAGCTTGATGACAGGATAAGCGAATTAGAGCAGCGTAAACTCAGCAGTAAGAAAAGCTCTGCATTTAAAATAGAAATTACGGTGCTGCCAAAACAGGTATTCTATGCCGGCAAAGCCCAAAGCAGCAGTATTTCCGAAATTGCCGATGAGTTCCGAAGGACATTCATTCAAGCCGTCAGTACAAATGAGAGTCATGTGAATAATACCGACAAGCCTTCCATTATGTCATTGCTTCTTGAAAGGAGCCGTGCGGGATATACATTTTTAAATCTGGTGGCCATGAATGACGATTATGACGGACCGAATCGATATGTCCTGGAAGAGACTGCTGCTGTGGGCTTAGCATTTCGCGGCCCATATGAAAAAATGCCGATACCCATGAAAAAATTAGAGAACTATATTAAAGAAAACCATTTAACTGTAACGGGACCACTGCGTTTTATCTGGCTGGAAGGGCCCACCGCTCTCGGTAATCAACCTGAAAGATTTCTGACCAAAATACTATATCCGGTTAAGAATGAATTTTGAGACTGGGGGACGGTTCCTGAATCTCAAAATTAAGAAAGAAGGGAACCTTTTCCGGATACCCTTCTTCTTAGTCGGCGTGACAAGATTTGAACTTGCGGCCTCTACGTCCCGAACGTAGCGCTCTACCAAACTGAGCCACACGCCGTTTTTCTTTATTCTATTGTATTATATTTGTTTGCGCCTCCGGCGCAAGTCCCGAACGGTCTCCGCTTCGCTCCGGTCGGCTCAAAGCCGAGATCCGCCGGATCTCGTGAGCCGCTCTGCCAAACTGAGCCACACGCCGTTAACCTAAAAAATTATAGCACGGGGGTTCTGCATTGTCCAATGCTATTTGGAAGCAAAGACCGAACCTTCATCAAGGATATAATAATAATTGTTATCGGGAATTATGGCACCGTTTCTTATGGTGCAGACATCCCAGACCGTTCCCGCATGAGCAGCGGGTACCTTAAATGATGTCTCAAGTCCGTTATATGAATAGATATCGACAACCGCTCCGGAATCGGACAGGTTATAGGTCATATTGTTGTTTGTAACTGCGTTTCCGTAATCCGACAGATATACCTTATATTCTTTTTTCCCTGCATCTGTAATGCCGAGACTCTCCGCCATGACCGATCCGATGCTGTCCGTGACGGATCTGGTAAGGGGGTTCCCGTACTGGCCTATCAGCCTGCTGTCAAGATCAAGAGGTGCCGTCTCCCACGAAATGACCGCAACATAAGAGTTCTCGGGAAGATCAGGTACGGCATAGCCGATCACCGCAAGATGATCCTGTTTTACGGCTAAATTGATATAGGCTGTCTCATAACCGCCCTTTGACACTTCCGCCGTATACTCCGAAGAATACAGCTGCACAAAGAGGGAGCCGGTGAAATCCAGGGTTCCCGAATAAAACACCTCACCGTCCCTGTTATTTAAGCCCCTTCTTAATTTTATCTGGCCTTCATTTACCGGAACACTTGTATCCACGGCGTTTCTGACAACGATCTGCACGTCATGGAGCCTAACCTTATTATCAAGATATCCCATATATACGGTTTCCGGTTTTATATCTCCCGAACCTTCGGGGATTTTTATCCCGTATATGTTCACCTCCTCAAGGGATGTTTTCTGTAAGGAGATATAATGGTCCGCTTCGCTTCCAGCCTTTGCGCTGAATGAGTAAAAACCGTCCCCGTTTGTCTGTGTAAGGGCCGCTCTGTTACTGTTTCCCTTTTCATAGAATTCAACATTTACCCCTTCGAGAGGCTGGTTGAATTCATCCAGCACATATCCGGATATGGTTACATCGTCGGACATGTTCTGACAGGCATAATATGTAACATAAGCTCTGTTTATGATATCCTTTTCAAGATAATCGTACTGGTCCGCAGTGCCCTTACTGTACTGTGAAAGCTCCGAAAGCCTGTAAACCGTAGCTTTATCGTTTTCACAATATACATATTCCACCAGGCAGTCTTTGTTGATGTAATATCTTGCCGTTATGTCCGAAGAACTGATATCTACGGGGTATATGACGGTCTGGTCATATTCATCCGCATATTTGATCCTTCCGTTAAGATAGTAATAATCCGTGATCCTGTAGTAATCGCCGCAGTTTTCCCTGGCTGTTATCTTTTCGGGCTGCCCGTTTTCCACGTTACTGTATACAAGGAATTCAAGCCCGTTATCCCTGTCATTAACGGCACTGAATCTTTTAACGGAAAGGTCATTGACCCCGGCGGTTTCGGGATCTTTGACGTTTTCAAGCCTGTTAAAGAAATCCATATCCTTCGTAAGGTTGATATCCCTTTTTCCCGTTCCGAAGAAGTTTTCCGAATAGTTTATCTTCTTATCGTTATCCACAAAACTGTGGACATCCACCTTTGAAAGATCTATCTCTTTTGAACTCACAGGCTCGGCCGGCTCTTTTTCTTCCTTCTTTGGTTCCTCTTCTTTAACCGGCTCTGCTTCTTTTGCTTCTTCTTTTTCAAGCTCTTCCTCATAGGCCTTTGCCGCGGCCTCCGTTGCCCTGAGCTCGCTTTTTTCGAATATGTTTTTTACAAACAGATAGGTTCCGAATACGACCCCTATTAATATCACAGAATAGATGATCACTCCCGTAAGGGTAAGGGAGAACTGATCCTTCTGTTTTTTACTCATAACTCTGACTCCATTCCGGGAAGCCGGAACATCTTCCCGGACCCCGCACCTGCTTTATTGCAGAAATAATCAAACGAACTGATAGATCGTTGTTGTCTTAAAAGGAACTCCCGCCTCGATCACAGGCTTTTCAAATCCTTCCTGGTTGATACTGTTGGGGAAGAACTGGGTCTCCAGACAGAAAGCCTGTCTCTTTGTATACTTAACATTATCCTTGCCAGTGTCATCGGCTATCATGTTTCCGGCATAGAACTGTACTCCCGGAAGATCGGAATATACGATCAGGGTACGGCCGTCATAGTTTGCCTTGGCGATCTGTCTTATTGTCTTATCGTATCCGTCCGTGGCAAAGTTATGATCGAATCCGCCAACGAGTTTTAACTGTTCATTATCCTCATTGATGTCCTGTCCTATCTTCTTTGGTGTCGTAAAATCAAAGGGTGTTCCCTTTACCGGTGCCAGCTCGCCCGTAGGGATGGCTCCCTCCACAACGGGAGTATAATATGATGCCTTTATATCAAGCATCGTATTGTTTAAGGCTTCCTCTCCGGCATCATGTCCGCCGAGATTGAAGTAGCTGTGGTTGGTCATATTGAAAAGGGTCTTCTTATCGCTTAAAGCCTCGTATTCTATCTTAAACTCGTTGGCTTTTGTGAGGGAATAGGTAAGCTTTACCTTCAGATTTCCCGGGAATCCGTTTTCCATATCGGGAGAATCTATGGTCATTATCACCGCATCATCACCGGTCTCTGCGTTCCACATCTGCTTATGGAAACCCTTGTCAAAATCACTGTGAAGATTGTTGCCTCCGTCGTTTGCAGCCAGTCTGTACTCCTGTCCGTCTATTTCAAACTTTGCATCCTTTATCCTGTTTGCGCTTCTTCCCACGCAGGCTCCGAAGAAACAGCCGTTTTTAAAATAATCTTCGGCTTTGTCATAGCCGAGGACCACATCCTTTACCTCGCCCCTGTCATTGGGAGCAAGGATGCTTACAACGTTTGCGCCGTAATCGGTAACCGATACCGTAACCCTTCCGTTTGATATGGTATAAAGGCTTATAACCTTTCCGTCCTTTGTTTTTCCGAAATCCTTTTTTTCTACTGACATGATCCTTCTCCTTCCCTGTCTGAGATTTTCTGTTTAATTTGTTTTTATCTTACAGTTCAACCCTTGCATCAAGGGCTCTTGACAATGTGACCTCGTCTATATACTCAAGTTCTCCGCCTACGGGTACTCCGCTTGCTATCCTCGTTACCTTTACCCCCGTCGGCTTTATGAGCTTGCTTATATACATGGCCGTGGTTTCGCCTTCTATACTGGAATTGGTGGCGATTATGACCTCATCGACCTCTCTCTCTAACCTTTCTATGAGCTCTTTCAGTTTAATATCATTCGGTCCCGTTCCCAGGCTCGGATTTATGGCTCCGTGGAGGACATGATAAACACCGTTATATCTTCCGGTTTTTTCATATGCATTCATATCCCTTGTGTTTTCCACTACCATGATCTGCTTATGATCTCTGGCATTATCACTGCATATGGGACACAGATCGTTGTCCGTAAGTGTATAGCAGCATTTACAGTATTTAACTTTTTCCCTCGCTTCCACCATGGAATCCGCCAGCTTTTTAACGCTTTCCTTTGGCATGTTTATCATGTGAAAAGCAAGCCTTTGTGCTGTTTTATAACCTATTCCCGGAAGTAAGGACAGCTCACCGATCAGACGATTGATATATCCGCTGTATAGATCCATTGTTTCACCCCTGTATAATGATGAACAAGCCTGTTTCAGGCGCTAAAAGGGCAGTCCCGAAAGTCCTCCGGAAAACCTGCTCATGGCATTTGAAGATGCTTCATCCACCTTCTTGATGGCTTCGTTCACCGCTGCCATTATCAGGTCTTCAAGCATTTCCACATCTTCCGGATCCACCGCATCGGGAGAGATCTTTACCTTTGTGATCTCTTTTTTACCGGTGATGGATATCTCCACGGCCCCGCCGCCCGATGTTATGGTAAATTCCTGTTCCTCGAGCTGCTTCTGGCTCTCCTCCATCTGCCTCTGCATCTTCTGAGCCTGTTTCATAAGGTTATTCATGTTTCCCATACCCATTCCGCCGGGAAATCCGCCTCTTTTTGCCATCTTATTCCTCCGTTTCTATTTCCATATCTATGCCTTCGATGGTATTAAGTTCGGTGTATTCTTCTTTTTTCTCAGTGTTCCTGTTTTTCAGCTTTATCTCAAAATCAACCTTGAAGCCGAGAACCTTATCCATCGCGGTGTTTATCAGATTCCTGGTGGTCTCGGTATCAAGGGTTATATCAACTTCCATGCTCTTTGGTATTATGACAAGCTTATCCTTTGATTCCGCGGACCAGGTGGCACCTAACAGAAGCTCCTTTGTGATCCCGTCAATATTGTTTAGGATCTCGTTTCTCCTCTTTGATGCTTCTATGACCTCTTTTTCAATTTCCTCAGGCAGGGGGATCTTAACCGTTTCAGGTTCTTTTTCCTTTTTTTCAACCGTAATCTGTGATATCTGTGAAGGATCTTCCTTAAGTTTATTTATAATATCCTTAAGCTCATCCGTTTCCTTTTCCAGAAACCTTACTCTCTCGGTGACGGATGAATAATCCGTTTCCATGGCAGGCCTGCAGAGCTTTATAAGAGCTATCTCAAGAAGTATCCTTTTCTGGGGGGAATACTTTATCGATCCCGACAGTTCGGAAAAGATCCTTATATAGCGCATGATACCTTCCTGCTTAAGTACACCGGCTTCTTCCCTTATTCTTTCGAGATTTTCCTTCGATACATCAAGGATATCCTCTATATTATCAGAGGCCGCCGTCTTTATCAGAAGAAGATTTCTAAGATACCAGGTAAAATCGGATACAAACTGCGAAAGATCCCTTCCGTTTAAGGTTATCTCATCAAGCAGCTCTATAAAGCCTCTTATATCCGATTTGAGGATACATCTTAACAGTCTGCTGAAAACCTCAGTATCTACCGCTCCCAGAACAGAGAGCGTGTTTTCATATGTCAGTTCCTGTCCGTAATAAAAGGCATTGCACTGGTCAAAAAGACTTATGGCATCCCTCAGGGCTCCGTCGGCACTTCTTGCGATATACCTTAAAGCCTTTTCCTCGGCCTTAATGCCTTCGCCCTCCATCAGTTCCTTCAGTCTGTCCACTATGGTCTCAACACTTATACGTTTAAAATCATATCTCTGGCATCTTGAGAGGATGGTAACGGGGATCTTATGTACCTCTGTCGTTGCAAGGATAAAGATAACATACGAGGGCGGCTCTTCCAGGGTCTTTAAAAGTGCATTGAAGGCACCGGGAGTGAGCATATGGACCTCGTCTATGATATATACCTTATATTTTCCGACGGCAGGCGAATATACCACATCTTCCCTTATATCCCTGACGTTATCGACACCGTTGTTTGAGGCAGCATCTATCTCTATGACATTCATGCTGCTGCCGTCCTTTATCGCCATGCAGGAAGCGCATTTACCGCAGGGATCGCCGTTTACCGGGGACTCACAGTTTACCACCTTTGCAAAAAGCTTTGCAACGGAGGTCTTTCCCGTTCCCCTCGTACCGCAGAAAAGGTACGCATGACCTATACGGCCTGTTTCTATCTGGTTTTTCAGTGTCTGAACAATGGCATCCTGACCTTTTACATCTTCGAATCTGTCAGGACGCCATTTTCTGTAAAGTGCTGTGTATGACATATTTATCAATCACCGAAGCTGATTCCGAGCATTCTTGCCTCATTGATTATCGTGGCATCGGGCTCAAGATATTTAAGCTTCCCTGCCACATCCTCAAGAGGGATCTTGGTTATCTCACGGTTTACTATGCCTACCATATATCCGTAATCGTTATGGATTATCAGATCGGCAGCCTTTGTGCCGAGCCTTGAAGCAAACACACGGTCATAGGGGCAGGGGCCGCCGCCTCTCTGTGTATGGCCCGGAACCGTGACTCTTATCTCCTGTCCCGTCCTTTTTTCTATCTCTGCAGCTATCTCGTAGGATACCGAAGGATATTTTGCAAGGCTCTTGGCAAGGCTTTCCTTGAGCTCCTTCTTGCTCATTGCAGCTCTTTCCTTGGAAATGGCACCTTCAGCCACAGCAAGTATGGTAAAGGAACTGCCTCTCTTTGTCCTTAAATTGATGGCATCCACCACCTTGTCGATATCATAGGGGATCTCCGGGATCAGGATGATATCCGCACCGCCTGCTATTCCGGCATTAAGTGTCAGCCATCCTACCTTATGCCCCATCACTTCCACTATGAACACACGGCTGTGTGAGGAAGCAGTGGTATGAATGCAGTCTATGGCATTTGTTGCTATATCCACCGCACTCTGGAAACCGAAGGTCATATCCGTGCCCCAAAGGTCATTATCTATGGTCTTTGGAAGGGTTATGATATTAAGTCCTTCTTCCCTTAAAAGATTTGCCGTCTTATGGGTTCCGTTTCCGCCGAGGATCACCAGACAGTCTAAGTTTAATTTGTAGTAGTTCTGCTTCATGGCAGCTACCTTATCAACCCCGTTCTCATCAGGTTCCCTTATGGTCTTAAAGGGGGTACGGGAACTTCCGAGGATGGTTCCTCCTCTTGTCAGTATCCCCGAAAAATCAGAAAAGTTTAACTGCTTGTAATTACTGTAGATAAGCCCTCTGTAACCGTTGAAAAATCCGTAGATCTCTACCTGATCACCTCCGAGCTGAAACCATAATGCTTTTACGACACCTCTCATTGCAGCGTTGAGAGCCTGACAGTCTCCGCCGCTTGTTAACAGTCCTACACGCTTCATAGTTTTTCTCCTTTTCCTTAAGATTTTCTGATACCTGAAAGGGGCGATCCCCCTTTATCCTGACTATATATCTTCATCCTCACCGGTATCATCGCCGTCATCGGGATCTTCCTCATCCTCTTCATAACCGTCGATATCAACCTCATCGTGTATGATCACATTATCATCATCTTCATCAAAATCGTCCTCATCCTCATACACGGTTTCCTTAACATTGGCATCCGCTTCGTCAACGCTTTCATATTCAACGTTTCCGTCGGAGATCTTATCCCTTACCTTTGCTATCTTTGCTATGGTCACGCCCTCGTTTAAGTTCATGACCTTGACACCTGAGGTTATCCTTCCGAGTATGGATATGTCAGCCATGGGGATCTGTATGATAACGCCTTCATTTGTGATCATCATTATCTCATGATCGTCATTTACCGCCTTGATACCCACAACATCACCGGTCTTTTCGAGTATCTTATAGCACTTGACGCCTTTTCCGCCTCTGTACTGGAGATTGAACTCATTTAAGTATGTACGCTTTCCGAAGCCTTTTTCCGATACTATGAGAAGTGAATCTCCCTGATGATCGAGCTGCATTCCGATAACCTCGTCACCGTCAGAGAGGTTGATGCCTCTTACACCGAAGGAGGATCTTCCCGTGGCCCTTACATCGGTTTCCCTGAATCTTATGCACATTCCGAATTTGGTGACAATGAAGATCTCCGAATCCTTTGAGGTTGTCTTTACCTCGATAAGTTCGTCATCATCCCTTAAGTTTACCGCTATGAGTCCGTTCTTTCTGATGTTTGCATATTCCATCGTATTGGTCTTCTTTACGGTTCCCTTCTTGGTAACCATAAAGAGATTGTGTTCCTCACCGTAACCGGTCGCGGGTATGATGGCGCTTATCTTTTCATTAGGATTTAACTGTAACAGGTTGATGATGGCCACACCCCTTGAGGTCCTTGAGCTTTCGGGGATCTCATAGGCCTTTAGCATATATACCCTTCCCAGGTTTGTAAAGAATAACAGTCTGGTATGGGTGGTGGCCATTAAGATGTCCTCGATGTAATCATCATCAATGGTGGACATTCCCTTTACGCCTTTTCCGCCCCTGTGCTGAGCCTTGAAATTGTCAACGCTCATTCTCTTAACATATCCGAGATTGGTCATCGCTATGATGGTATTCTCGTGAGGGATCAGGTCTTCGTTTGAAATATCGCTTTCGTCAAAGCCGATCCTTGTTCTTCTGTCATCACCGTAATTTGCGGCAATTACATTTATCTCAGTCTTTATTACTCCGAGTAAGAGCTTTTCATCTCCAAGGATCGCTTTGTATTCTTCGATCAGCTTTTTCTTTTCTTCGTACTCTTCCTCGAGCTTTTCCCTTTCCAAACCTGTCAGGGCACGCAGTCTCATATCGACGATAGCCTGCGACTGTGCATCCGAAAGGGCAAACCTCTGCATTAATTCTTCCTTTGCCTCGGCTACCGTCTTGCTGCCCCTGATTATCTTTATCACTTCATCTATATTGTCAAGGGCAATAAGCAGACCTTCCAGGATATGGGCTCTTTCCTCGGCCTTGTTAAGGTCATACTTTGTTCTTCTTGTAACTACATCCTCCTGATGGGCAATGTAGTATTTTAAGATGTCGATTATATTCATTACCTTCGGCTCGTTGTTCACAAGAGCGAGCATGATGACTCCGAAGGTATCCTGCAGCTGGGTATGCTTATAGAGCTTATTTAAGATGATATTGGGATTGACGTCACGCCTAAGCTCGATAACGACTCTCATTCCCTCGCGGTCCGATTCATCCCTGAGATCGGTGATGCCGTCGATCTTCTTGTCTCTTACAAGCTCAGCTATTTTTTCAAGAAGCCTTGCCTTGTTTACGAGATAGGGAAGCTCCGTTACGATTATCCTGTTTTTGCCGTTGGGCATGGTTTCAATATTGGTTATTGCCCTTACTCGGATCTTTCCTCTTCCAGTACGGTAAGCTTCTTCTATTCCTCTGGTTCCCAGTATCTCCGCACCCGTGGGAAAATCAGGTCCCTTGATTATGGACAGGATCTCTTCGATCTCTGTTTCCCTGTCCTCTTCTATCCTGTTGTCGATGATCTTCACAACGGCCTCTATCACTTCCTTAAGGTTATGAGGAGGTATATTTGTAGCCATTCCTACCGCTATACCCGTTGTACCGTTAACAAGAAGATTCGGATATCTTGCAGGCAGGACCACAGGTTCTTTCTCGGTATCATCGAAATTGGGTACGAAATCAACGGTATTCTTGTTGATGTCCGCAAGCATCTCCATGGATATCTTTGAAAGCCTTGCTTCCGTGTATCGCATTGCCGCAGCACCGTCACCGTCTACCGATCCGAAATTTCCGTGACCGTCAACAAGAACATATCTCATTGACCATTCCTGGGCCATGTTTACAAGGGATCCGTAGATGGAACTGTCACCGTGGGGATGATATTTACCCATGGTATCACCGACGATACGGGCACATTTCCTGTGAGGCTTATCCGGTCCGTTATTCAGCTCTATCATTGAATAGAGCACTCTTCTCTGTACGGGTTTTAATCCGTCCCTTACATCCGGGAGAGCTCTCTGTGCGATAACGCTCATGGCGTAATCTATATAAGAGCTTTCCATTGTCTTTTTCAGATCAACTTCATGGACTTTATCAAAAATTTTGTCATCCATATATGTGCTTTTCTCCAGTTATTTTTACTTATTTATTCTATTGATAATGATGATACCGGCCGCTTTGCTGCCGCGTCTGTTCATAAGATATTCATTCATCAGATATCCAGGTTTTTAACAAATCTTGCATTTTCTTCGATGAATTCCCTTCTTGGCTCCACCTTATCTCCCATCAGGGTTGTAAAGGTTAAGTCAAGCTCCGAATTGGTCTCCTCATCCATGGTAACCTTTAATAAGATCCTGCTCTCCGGATCCATGGTGGTTTCCCACAGCTGGTCGGCATCCATCTCACCGAGACCTTTATATCTCTGTATCTTGTTGTTTGAATCTCTTCCCACCTCTGCCAGTATGCCGTTAAGCTCATCGTCGCTGTATGCATACCAGACCTTTTTGTTCTTTTCGAGCTTATATAAAGGAGGCTGCGCCAGATATACATGGCCTTCTTTTATAAGATCCGGCATGAACCTGTAAATGAAGGTTAACATCAGTGTTGCTATATGAGCTCCGTCAACGTCCGCATCGGTCATGATTATGATCTTGTTGTATCTTAATTTGCTGATATCAAAATCTTCATGGATCCCGGTACCGAAGGCCGTGATCATGGCCTTTATCTCGGCATTCGAAAATACCTTGTCGAGTCTTGCTTTTTCAACGTTCAGTATTTTTCCCCTTAAAGGCAGGATAGCCTGTGTAGCCCTGCTTCTTGCGGTCTTTGCCGATCCTCCGGCGGAATCTCCCTCTACTATGAAGATCTCGCATTTTTCGGGATCCTTTTCGGAACAGTCCGCAAGCTTTCCGGGAAGGGCCATTCCATCAAGAGCGGTTTTTCTTCTGGTAAGCTCTCTTGCCTTTCTCGCGGCTTCCCTTGCACGCTGGGCAAGGATCGATTTTTCACATATAAGCTTTGCTACGGTCGGATTCTGCTCGAGATACCAGGTGAGCTGTTCACTTACGAGACTTTCCACTGCCGTTCTTGCCTCGCTGTTTCCGAGCTTCTGTTTGGTCTGACCTTCAAACTGGGGTTCCTCGATCTTCACGGATATTATAGCCGTAAGACCTTCCCTTATGTCATCGCCCGAAAGATTCTGATCTTTTTCCTTTAAAAGCTTTGCGTTTCTTGCATAATCGTTAAAGGTCTTTGTTATGGCGTTTCTGTAGCCCGTTAAGTGGGTACCGCCTTCAGGTGTGTTTATATTGTTTACAAAACTGTAAACGCTCTCGTTATAGGAATCGTTATGCTGCATCGCAACTTCGACATAAACGTTTTCCCTGATGCCTTCAAAATATATGACATCCTCATAGAGAGGAGTTTTACTCTTATTGAGATATGTTACGAATTCCCTGATACCGCCGGCATAATGGAATTCCCTTTCATTTACCTCTTCTCCCCTTAAATCCCTTAAGACGATCCTTAAATTCTTGGTAAGAAAGGCCATTTCCCTGAGCCTCTGTTTTAAGGTGTCAAAATCAAAGACCGTTTCCTCAAATATTGTATCGTCGGGCATAAAGGTAACGGTGGTGCCTGTTTTATCCTTTTCACAGTCCTCGATTATCTTAAGAGGTTCGATAGCATGACCTCTTTCGTACCTCTGCATGTATACGTGGCCTTCGTTATATATCCTGACTTCAAGCCAGTTTGAGAGAGCATTTACGACGGAAGCACCGACTCCGTGCAGTCCTCCGGATACCTTGTATCCGCCGCCGCCGAATTTTCCGCCTGCATGAAGAACGGTAAATACAACCTCAACCGCAGGTATTCCCGCTTTATGGTTTATCCCCACCGGGATACCCCTTCCGTTATCGGTAACGGTGACGGAATTATCCTTATTGATGGTTACGGTTATGGTATCGCAATATCCCGCCAGTGCTTCATCAACAGAGTTATCCACTATTTCGTAAACAAGATGATGAAGACCTCTCAGTGATGTGGTCCCTATATACATACCAGGTCTTTTTCTTACGGCTTCAAGACCTTCGAGTATCTGTATCTGATCGGCACCATATTCTTTTTCAACATTCGTAATGTCGTCTTTATCAAGCATATTTAATGCTGCGCCTCCGTAAAAATATTAGTTTTCTTTTGTGACGGTCCCGTTTACAACCCGGAAAACCTTATCTATCTTGATCCTTGAATTAATAAACTCATCAAGTCCCGTACAGGTGACGATGGTCTGAATATCACCGATGCTGTTTAACAGAAAGTTCTGCCTGTGCGAATCAAGCTCGGAAAGAACATCATCAAGCAAAAGTATGGGTGTGCTTCCCGCAAGGTTCTTCACGAGTTTTATCTCGGAAAGCTTAAGGGAAAGGGCTGCCGTTCTCTGCTGTCCCTGGGATCCGTATTTTTTAACATCGGTATCGTTTATGTAAAAAATAAAATCATCCCTGTGAGGGCCTACCGAAGTCAGCTTAAACTTTATATCCTTAACCCTGTTTCTCTTGATCTTGCCTTCATAATCCATGATCTCTATATTGGGTTCATATTTGATGGTAAGCTTTTCGTTGCCTCCGGAAAGATTTTTATGTATATCATAGATTATCTCGTTTAACTGGTTTATAAACATTGTCCTTCGGTCTATTATCTTCGTTCCGAGGGAGACAAGCTGCGAATCCCAGACATCGAGAGTGTCCGTGAGCTCGGGATGGAACTGTATATCCTTTAAGAGCTCGTTCCTCTGATTTACTATCTTGTTATAGTTTGTGAGATTATAAAGATATACCTTATCAAGCTGGCAGAGTTCGGTGTCTATGAATCTTCTTCTGTCGGCCGGACCGTTCTTTATTATTGAAAGATCTTCCGGTGAAAAAAGGATGATATTTGCTATCCCGAGAAGTTCGGTAGCTTTTTTCAGTCTTACACCGTTTACGGCTATTCCCTTTGATTTTTCTTTTCTTAAATGCATGTCGATCTGGTAATCGATGTCGTTTTTGTTAAAAAGAGCCCTCATGTGGGATTCTGCCTGGTTAAACCTTATGATCTCCTTATCCTTGGAGCCTCTGTGGGATTTTGTATTTCCAAACATATATATTGATTCCAGAATGTTTGTTTTTCCCTGGGCATTGTCTCCGTAAAGGATATTTACCCCTTCATCAAACTTGATGAAAAGATATTCATAATTTCTGAAATTTGTTAATTCTATGGATCTTATGTTCATATCAGTTTTCTACTCTGACGGTCACATCCTTAAAGGATACGGTATCACCCGGTATTATCTTTTTTCCCCTCTGGGTGACCGTCTCGTTATTTACCTTGACTTTTCCTTCATTTATAAGGATCTTTGCCTCAAGTCCGGATCCGGCTATGCCTGCAAGCTTTAAAAGCTGTCCGAGTTTTATATATTCATCTTTGATCTTAACTGTTTCCATTATTTTTCTTACCATCCCCGATCCTGATCTTTAAGCTCAGTCTACGGTAGTGAAATTAACGGGAAGGATAAGATAAATATAGTTTTCCTCCTCATCCCTTATGATGCAGGGTGCCTTGGAATTAACCATATAAACGTCTATGGTCTCTTCATCTATGGCCTTTAACGCATCTATGAGGAATTTAGGATTAAAGCCTATCTTTATGTCTCTTCCTTCCTTCTCTATGTCGATGAATTCATCAAGGGAACCGATGGTGGAGCTTATCTTTAATTCAATGCTCTCATCGGTAACGTCGATAATTATGGGTTTCTTGTCACCCTCTTTTACCAGAAGGGTGGATCTCTCGATGCATTCTATGAAGTTTTTCTTGTTGATGTTGAACTTTGTTTCATAATCGTTTGAAAGCATCTGTTCAACCTTGAAGTACTCACCTTCTATAAGCCTTGATACGACGGTAGTATCATCAAATTCAAACAGGATATGCTTATCCGTAAAGAATACATCTATATCCTTGTCGTTATCTCCTGAAATTATCTTGCTGACCTCACTGAGGGTTTTTCCGGGAACCACCACCTTTATGTCATCATAATCGTTCTTAAGATCAACCTTTCTTATGGATATGCGGTGTCCGTCAAGAGATACAAGCCTTAATTTATTGTTGCTTATTTCAAAAAGCTCACCTGACATCATCTTGTTTGTTTCGCTTTCCGAAATAGAGAAGATGGTCTGCCTTACTATTTCCTTTAAAGTAAACTGGGATATTGTAAGAGGATTCTTCTTTTCAACATCGGGAAGAGCGGGAAAATCATCTCCTGGCCTTCCAACAATGTTAAACTTGGATTTTTCACAGGTTATGGTGGTTATGTTGTTGTCATCCGTGGTAAAAGTAACTTCACTTTCGGGAAGATGGCGGATTATCTCCTGAAGTATCCTTGCTTCAAGTGCTATCTCACCCTTTTCTATGATCTCACCGTTTATATAGGTTTCTATTCCAAGTTCCATGTTGTTTGCGGTAAGCTTGATCCTGTCATTTTCCGCATCAACGAGTATGCATTCGATTATTGACATGGATGATTTTACCGATACTGCCTTATAAACAGTCTGGATACCGTTAAGTATCTCCGATTTTAAACATTTGATCTTCATTTTACAGCTCCTCTCTTTTTAAAACGCAGCCGGTTTATGCTGCATTATGTTTATATATATATTTTTTATAATAATATAAATAATACTGTGTGTGGATAAGTTGATAACCCTTAAAAACCTTTAATTTACATGCTTTTCATGTTTTATAACAGTGTTTAAATCCTGAAATAACACGTTGAATAAATAGGTTAACTTATGTTTATCTTTTTCTTTATTGCATCCAGGTTTGTTTTTATCTCTTCATCAAATTTAATGCAGTTTTCTATTTTTTCTATGCCATGGTGGATAGTTGAATGATCCCTTCCAAGGATCTCGGATATCTTGATCTTCGGAACATTTGCATATTTATTGCAGAGATACATTATTATCTGTCTTGGCGTTGCTATATCATCATTTCTTTTCTTTGATAATACATCCTCCCTGGTTATATTGTAATGATCACATACAACATCCATTATATAATCAGGTGTAAGGACTATGTCTTCCTTGGGTGATATGACATCCTTCAAAGCTTTTTCGGCTATTTCCATGTCAATGCTTCTGTTTTCAAGCCTTGAATAGGCTTTTATCTTATTTAATGCCCCTTCAAGATCCCTTATATTTGTGGTTATGTTTTCGGCTATGTATTTTATTATGTCTTCACTGATGGAATAGCCGTCCATTTCAATCTTGTTCTTAAGGATAGCCATCCTTGTTTCGTAATCCGGTGACTGGATATCCGCTATAAGACCCCAGCCAAACCTGGATCTGTATCTTTCTTCGAGGATATCCATATCCTTCGGAGGCTTGTCGGAAGATATTATTATCTGTTTTTTGTCTTCGTAGAGCTTGTTAAATGTATTGAAAAATTCTTCCTGTGTGCTTTTCTTTCCTATTATAAACTGTATGTCATCTATGAGAAGGACATCGACATTCCTGTATTTTTCCCGAAGCTCCTTCATTGCGGAGGCTGATTCCTTTACATTTCTTAATGCCTCTATAACTTCATTTGTAAAGGTTTCGCTTGAAACGTATAAAACCTTGGCATCGGGATCATTGTCTATTATGAAATGAGCTATGGAATGCATGAGATGAGTTTTTCCAAGTCCCACACCTCCATATAAAAACAGCGGATTATAAGCTTCTCCCGGAGATTCCGCAACCGCAAGGGAAACAGAGTGGGCAAGCCTGTTGTTATCCCCGACTACAAAGGTGTCAAAGGTATATTTTCTGTTAAGATTTGCCTTTTCGTATTTTATATTATTCTCTGTATCAGCAGCTTTATTGAGATTTTTGACCTCTTTTTCGAGAATAAACCTTATATCGTATGTTTTACCCAGAGCCTCGGATATGGCTACTTTAAATGGAAGTGTATATTTATTTGTTATATAGCTTTCCGCCGGTGCCTGATTTGAAGGGATCAGGATTATAACCTCATCTTCGTCTATCTTATGGAGTTTTAATGGTTCTATCCAGGTATCATAAGATATCTTTGTAAGGCTGTATTCTCTCTCTATTGATTTTTTTATTTTTTCCCATTTAACATCATCTATGATCATAATGTGTTCCCATCATTTACGATTATGCGGCATTATCACATTTACGGGCTTTATAAGGCTGATATCAGAAAAAATCCGCTATTTATAATCTTATAACAAAAGGGTGTTTTTATCAATTTCAACTTTTTAACCTTATTATCCACAGTCTTTCCACACAGTGTGGATAATTATATATGAAAGATAGCCTCTTTTTTTCTTGACGTGCGTTATTTATTTGAATATAATCAGAATGTCGCTTTTCAAAAGACAATATACATGATCTTTTATATATTATCATAAGACAGGAGGTGCCAGAATATGAAAATGACATTTCAGCCTAAGAACAGGCAGAGATCAAAGGTTCATGGATTCAGAAGCAGAATGAGCAGTCCGGGCGGAAGAAAAGTTTTAGCTTCCAGAAGATTAAAGGGAAGAAAAAAATTATCAGCATAGACCGCATTTATGTGGTCTATTTTCCTTTTGTCCATCTTTTTATATCTGTTGATCCGGAGTAATACAGATTATGATGTTTACCGAATCCTTAAAAAGTAATATCGATTTTAAGAGAGTCTATAAAAAGGGAATTTCAAAAGCAAACAGATATCTGATCATGTATATTTGCGATAATGACTCCCAACCCGGTAAAAACAGGTTAGGTATTTCGGTAAGTAAAAAGGTGGGAAACAGTGTCGTAAGGCATAGAGTAAAAAGACTTATCAAAGAGAGCTACAGACTCAGTGAAGATATGTTCAATAGTGGTTTGGACATAGTAGTCGTAGCCCGCGATAATGCAAAGGTCGCATGTTTTGGTGAGATGCAGAGTGCATTATTGCATGTTTCAAAGCTTCTTCATATTTTAAAGGTGTAGAGAGTTTTATTTTTTCACGGATAAAAGATATCATGATGAAAAAATTTTTATTATATTTAATAAGAACATATCAGAAGTACATTTCTCCCTTAAAAAGAACCAAATGTCCTTATATACCTTCATGCTCTGAATACGGTTATCAGGCAATAGAAAAGTATGGGGCATTAAAAGGAAGCTTTCTTGCAATGTACAGGATCTTAAGATGTAATCCGTTTTCAAAGGGCGGATACGATCCCGTGCCCTGATCCTATAACCTGCGTATCAGATTTAAAGAGTAAACCCGTTTTCATTATGATGAAGCCGGGTTTTATGTACCTGTGGGTTTGCTTTTTAATATCCAAAAATCAGTAATCAAGGAGGAAAAAAGTGTCAGTTATTGTATTAACACAATATGACGGTAAGTTACTCGGTCCGATCGCCTGGATACTCGGAAAGATAATGAATGTGATATTCATTGCTCTTGATAAAATAGGTATCCCGAATATAGGACTTGCGATCATAATCTTTACGATAGTGATCTATCTTCTTCTGATGCCGCTTACCGTTAAACAGCAGAGGTTTTCAAAGCTTCAGACAAAGATGAATCCTGAAATTCAGGCTATTCAGAAAAAGTACGGTGACAAAAAGAACGATCAGAACGCAATGATGCGTATGAACGAGGAAACGAAGGCGGTTTATGCAAAATACGGGACATCTCCTACAGGCAGCTGTCTGTTTCTTGTGATACAGATGCCCATACTGTTTGCCCTTTACAGGGTAATAGATAACATACCCGCATATGTTACCAAGGTAAAGGATATATTTATCCCATTTGTTTCAAAGTTCATAAATGAAAAGGGTGCTCTCGATTTTATAGGTAATTCCGAGAATTTCTCGGCTGTTTCACGTTTTTCAAAGTTTGTGAACAATGACCAGTTTACCGTTGCAAATACCGAGTATACCACCAATGTCATCATTGATATCCTGAACAAATCCACAACATCCGAGTGGGCAAACATCTATGCTCCGGGGAATTTTGCCGGACTTAAGGATCTTATAACAAATGCGGCTCATAACGGTACTTATGATCTTTTCAGCAAATACAACAATTTCCTGGGGATCAACATAGCAAACTCACCTTCCTATATTTTTAAGGAAGGATTTGCAACACATTCCTTCGGCCTTATGGCGGGAGCAATAATCATTCCTGCCCTGGCAGCCATCACTCAGTGGCTTAATGTCAAACTCCAGCCACAGACAAACAACGCACCTTCCGGAAATGAACAGCAGGATGCAATGGCACAGTCAATGAAGACAATGAATGTGATGATGCCTCTTATGTCGGCATTCTTCTGTTTTTCCCTTCCTTCCGGTATGGGAATTTACTGGATAGCAGGTGCTATTGTAAGATCCATCCAGCAGGTCGGAATCAATAAATATATTGATAAAGAAGATATAGATGAGATGGTAGCCAAAAATGTTGAAAAGATGAAGAAGAAGAATGAGAAAAGAGGCGGTAAGTCCGCTTCATCATCTTTAATGGAAAAATATGCCAATCTTTCAACAAGAGGCATAAATGAAAACTCCGAACCGGTTAAGCAGCTTTCAATGAGGGAAAAGGCCGGAATAGTTTCAAAAGCCGGTGATCCAGGGAAAAAAAGCAGCAGTAACAAGAGTTCAGGATCATCAAATGCCGAAGATGCCGGTGCACCGGCAAAAAATACCGGATCCGGCGGTACCGGAACGGGAAGTATCAGAGATAAAGCAAATCTGGTAAAAAAGTTTAATGAGAATAATAATTAGGAGGACATAATAATGGAATTAAAGGATTTTACGGGAAAAACAGTTGATGACGCCATTACCGAAGCCTGCCGTACTCTCGAGGTTACGAGCGACAGATTATATTATGAAGTTGTTGAAAAGGGAACAAGCGGTTTTCTCGGATTTGCCAGCAAGCCTGCAATGATAAAGGCATGTATAAAGAGTGAGACAGCAGAAACGGAGGAATCTTCCGATACGGCATCGGCCGGTAAGGATACATCCGATACCTTTAAGGCAGCTGATGAAAAAGAGGAAAAGACCTATGTTTCCATTACCGCAAAGAACGATCCCAAGATCTTTCTTGACAAGGTATTTGATGCAATGGGAATGAAGGTCGAGATAAAGACCGAAGTGATCGGAAATGAAATGGATATCGAGCTTTCAGGTAATGATATGGGAGTCCTTATAGGAAAAAGAGGACAGACTCTCGATTCTCTTCAGTATCTTACAAGTCTTTTTGTTAACAAGAATTCCGATTCATATGTAAGGGTTAAGTTAGATACCGAGAATTACAGGGACAGGAGAAAGGAAACCCTTGAGAACCTGGCAAAGAACATAGCTTACAAGGTTAAGCGTACCAAGAGGCCCGTATCTCTTGAGCCCATGAATCCCTATGAGAGAAGGATAATCCATTCTGCCCTTCAGAACGACAAATACGTTAATACTCATTCAGAGGGTGACGAACCCTTCAGAAAGGTTGTTATCACATATAACAGTAAATCCTGATGATATGGAGCTTTTATGAACAGAAACAGTGACACTATCGCTTCAATAGCCACCGGATTTAACAATTCGGGAATAGGTATCGTAAGGATATCCGGTCCGGACTCATTTGCGATCATTCAGAAGATCTTTGCGGATAAAAAAGGTGAGAGATTTACCGGCCTTGAAAGCCACAGGGTATATTACGGCTATATTTTTGATGAAGATACCATGGTGGATGAAGTGATAGTGATCACCATGAAGGCTCCCCGCAGTTTTACCGCCGAGGATACCGTTGAGATCGACTGCCACGGAGGAAATCTTGTACTGAGAAAGGTACTTAAGACAGTCATAAAAAACGGTGCCAGAACGGCAGATCCCGGAGAATTCACAAAAAGAGCATTTTTAAACGGCCGCATCGATCTTTCGGAGGCGGAAGCCGTTATGGATCTGATAGGATCAAAGAATTCCCTTGCCCTTGAAAATTCTCTCAGACAGCTTACAGGCAGGCTGCATGATGAGATAGTTCTGTTAAGGGAAGATATCCTGTATGAAACGGCTAAGATAGAAGCTGCCATCGATGATCCCGAACATTACAGTCTTTTAGGATATTCGGAGATACTCAGAGATAAAATAACATCTATTATTAAAAAGATAGAAGCTCTTGCCTCATCCTTTGATAACGGACGTATCATCAAGGAAGGCATTCATGCCGTGATAATCGGCAAACCAAATGTCGGCAAGTCTTCACTGTTAAATCTCCTGTCCGGATATGAAAGGGCAATAGTCACCGATATTCCCGGTACCACCAGGGATATCATAGAGGAAAGCATAGATCTTGACGGGCTCAATCTGATAATATCCGATACCGCGGGAATCCGTTCCAGTGAGGACAGGGTTGAAAAGATCGGTGTGGAAAAAGCAATAAAGCAGGCTGAGGATTCGGATCTTCTGATACTCATGCTCGACTCTTCCTCCGAACTTGATGAAGACGATAAAAAGCTTCTTTCATATATAAGGAACAGATGCTCCGTCATACTTTTGAATAAATCCGATCTTGAGAGCCGCACGGATACCGGTGACATCGGAGCCTTAAGCGATATTCCCTGTATCAGTGTTTCGGTAAAAAACAATACCGGAATTGAGGAATTCTCAAAACTTTTGCATTCCATGTTCTTAAAGGGTGATATTTCCTATAATGATGAGATCATCATAACCAATGAGCGTCACAGGGAACTGTTAGGACGAGCCGCCGAAAGTCTTAAAAATGTGCTTGTTTCAATAGACAACCGTCTTCCCGAGGATTTTTATTCCATCGATCTTGTGGATGCTTATGACGATCTGGGACTCATTATCGGGGAAAAGGCGGAGGACGATCTTGTTGATACCATTTTTTCCAGATTCTGTATGGGGAAATAAGCGGGTGATGTCCCGATCTGTTTTTTGATCACTTTTATAAACAGGTATATATTATGGGTTTTTGCGAAGAATATGATGTTGTTGTCGTAGGGGCAGGACATGCAGGCTGTGAAGCTGCTCTTGCCGCGGCAAGGCTCAATCTTAATACGATAATATTCACGGTCAGCGTAAACAGTATCGCCCTGATGCCGTGCAATCCGAATATCGGCGGAACTTCCAAGGGTCATCTTGTACGTGAGATAGATGCTCTTGGGGGTGAGATGGGAAAGAATATCGACAAGACCTTTATCCAGTCTAAGATGTTAAACAGATCAAAAGGTCCTGCGGTTCATTCTTTGCGTGCCCAGGCAGATAAGGCCGATTATTCGAGAGAGATGAGACAGACTCTGGAAAATCAGGATAATCTTACAGTTAAGCAGGCTGAAGTATGCGAACTGATAATAGAAGATGATACTGTTAAAGGGGTTAAGATCTTTACCGGAGGCACCTATCTTGCAAAAGCCGTAATCCTTTGCACCGGTACCTATCTTAAAGCAAGATGTCTCTGCGGAGATGCCGTTACATATACCGGGCCAAACGGTCTCATGGCGGCCAATCATTTATCACAGTCCCTTATTGATGCAGGCATCAGACTCGTGAGATTTAAGACCGGAACACCTGCAAGGATTGATAAGAGGACTATCGACTTTGATAAGATGACTCCCCAGTATGGTGATGATCCCGTCATTCCTTTTTCTTTTTCCACGGATCCTTCTTCCGTTCAAAAAGAACAGGTTTTATGCTATCTGACTTATACAAATGATAAAACACATGAGATCATACTTGATAATATAGACAGATCTCCTCTTTTTTCCGGTGTTATAGAGGGAACAGGACCGAGATACTGTCCTTCCATCGAAGATAAGGTCGTTAGATTCAGGGATAAGGAAAGACATCAGCTCTTTGTGGAGCCTGAAGGCATACATACCAATGAAATGTATATTTCGGGTGCTTCCTCTTCCCTTCCCGAGGATGTTCAGATCAGGATGTACAGGACCATTCCCGGACTTGAGAACTGTAAGATCGTAAGGAATGCTTATGCCATTGAGTATGACTGTATAGATCCAAACCAGCTGTATCCCACTCTTGAATTTAAAACCATAAGAAATCTCTTTGCCGCAGGCCAGTTCAACGGAAGTTCCGGTTATGAAGAAGCGGCGGCCCAGGGTCTGATCGCGGGGATCAATGCAGCCATGTCGGTTCTTGACAGGGATAAGATCGTCATAGACAGATCGGAGGGTTATATCGGTGTGCTTATCGATGATCTGGTGACCAAGGAAAATCATGAGCCTTACAGGATGATGACTTCAAGATCCGAATACAGACTTCTGTTAAGACAGGATAATGCTGATCAGAGACTTATGAAAAAAGGGCATGATATCGGTCTTATAAGTGACGAACAGTATGAAAAGCTGCTGATAAAAGAAAAAGAGATAGAAGAAGAGACTGAAAGATTAAAGAACACTTATGTGGGTAATACTAAAGAAGTGAATGATCTTCTCATGTCCCTAAATACCGCTCCCCTTTCTTCCGGGCTGTCCCTGTATGAACTGATATCGAGACCTGAAATAACCTATTCAGATACGGCTCCCATAGATAAGGACAGAAAGCCATTATCTTCCGATGTTACAGAACAGGTGGATATCAATATAAAATATCATGGCTATATAGAGAGACAGCTCAAACAGGTGGAAGCCTTCAAGAAACTTGAAAAAAAGCTGATCCCCAAAGATCTTGATTATGATGATGTTAAGAGCTTAAGATTAGAGGCAAGACAGAAGCTTAAACAATACAGACCCATATCCATCGGTCAGGCTTCCAGGATATCCGGCGTAAGCCCGGCTGATATATCCGTACTTCTGGTATATCTTAAGAAAGACTGACAGGACCTTATGACTTAACCGTAATATATTACTTTAGTTCATAAGCGTCTTTATTCATTTTGGAGAAACAGATTTGCACACAGACTTTGATGAGCATTTAAAAAGATCATTATCTCAGTTAAACATAGCTGTCACGGAGGGACAGTTATCGAAATTTTACCGGTACTATGAACTGCTGACGGAATGGAACGCGTTTATGAATCTGACGGCCATCACCGGTCAGGATGATGTGATAGACAAACACTTTGCTGACAGCATACTTTTGAGCAGATACACGGATCTTAATGCTGTTGAGTCGGTCATCGATATCGGAACGGGTGCAGGATTTCCTTCTGTACCGCTTAAGATTATCTTTCCTCATATAAAGCTTACTCTTGTGGATTCCTTAAATAAAAGGATCAGGTTTCTTGATACCCTTATATCTTCTCTTGAATTACGGGATGTAAGCACCATCCATTCAAGAGCCGAGACTCTGGCAGGAAATAACGAATACAGGGAAAGGTATGATCTGTGTGTGAGCAGGGCAGTTGCAAATCTTTCCTCTCTTTCCGAGCTGTGTCTTCCCTTTGTGAGATGCGGAGGTTATTTTATATCCTACAAGGGAAATGATGCCGATGAGGAAATAAAAAATGCGGGCAGGGCCATAAATATACTTGGAGGAATACCTGAGAGGATAGAAAAAACGGAAATACCTTATACGGATATTTCCAGGACTTTTGTTATCATAGGTAAAGAAAAGAATACACCGAAAAAATATCCGAGAAAAGAAGGGACTCCGGTAAAGGATCCCCTGTGATATTGATAAGAGGACATAAGAATGGATACCAAAAACACAAAAGAACTGTTATCGGACCTTTTCGATGAATTCGAACAGGAAAAAAATGATCTTAAGATAAGATATGATGATAATCTGAACAGGATCGACATCATAGAATCCACCATTGAAGAACTGAAACGATACAGTGATGAGAGCAATATGTTTTCACCAAGACAGGTTGTGAATGACAATTCTGTCAGGATAGAGGAGCTTCTGAAAGAAAAAGCGGAGATCGAGGAAGAAAACGTTGTCATCACGGAGCAGTTAAAATATTACAGTGACAAATCCGAGTCCATCAGTTCCGTATTTGCGGATTACGATAAGATTTCCGAAACCGATGAAGGTTCGGACAATGGTAATTCGGAAACAGAGGCTGCCGGAACAGTTGCAGCGGATACGGAAGATGTTATTAAAGCCGGATCAGCCGAAGAGAATATTGATGTAAATGACGGTGACAGCCGTCAGATCACGGGCCGGACCTTTGACGGGATCATACTGCAGAAGAATTCTTCCGGGGGTGGGGATAAGATCATATTTACCATGTCAGAGATGGATCAGCTTATACGAAGACTGGAAAGGATCGTTTCCATTATGGATTCGGATCCCGTAAAAGGAAAAGTTGAACTTGGTTCGATACTTTATGATCTGAAGCATAAATCTTAGATCCCGAATGTGGAATAATACTTTCCTGAATATGGAGTGTTATATCAGGTATATCTATTTGACCGGGTAAATAATGTCTTATTTGCGTTTCACGTGAAACATTTTGATGTTATTTATTCCGGAACACAAGATAATGTTTCACGTGAAACATTATAAAACAAGATATGGTATATCGATGTGAAACATATGATTATGATACAGCGATTCATATAAAAGTCAATATAAAAGGTTTACATTGAAAATGATAAACCCGTATTGTATTATAAGCATTGAAACATGAATAAAAAATGAATGAAAATAATAAGGGATCCATAAGCAGTACAGGCGGGATCCGGCACAAAAAGGAGTATGAATAAATGGGTAAAGTAATAGCCATAGCCAACCAAAAAGGAGGGGTCGGAAAGACAACTACCACCATAAATCTTTCTGCAGCCCTGGCTAAGCTGGGAAAAAAGGTCCTTGTAATAGACTGTGACCCTCAGGGTAACACCACCAGCGGTCTCGGAGTTAATAAAAACAGTGAAATGATAACCGTATATGAACTGCTGCTTGGAGAGTGCTCGATAAAGGAAGCCATCATGACGGAAATTTATCCGAATCTTTCACTGATACCGTCAAACATTAATCTGGCTGCCATCGAGGTACAGACAATTGATGTTAAGCAGAAAGAGTATATCTTAAAGAATGAGGTTGACTGGGTAAGGAACGATTACGATTTTATCCTAATAGACTGTCCTCCTTCCCTCAGCATGCTCACCATAAATGCCATGACCGCGGCAAATGCCATTATGGTAACCATACAGTGTGAGTATTATGCACTTGAGGGACTGAGCCAGCTTATCTACACCATTAATCTGGTAAGGGAGAGGCTAAACGATGACCTCTACATAGACGGAGGAGTATTCACCATGTATGATTCCAGAACGAATCTGTCTGCGGATGTTGTGGAAACCGTAAAGACGAATCTCAAATATCATTTATATGAGACTATCATCCCCAGGAATATCAGAACGGCAGAGGCTCCCAGCCACGGAATGCCGGTGATCTATTTGGACCCGAAATCCGTAGGAGCGGAAAGTTATATGAAGCTTGCGGAAGAAGTGATAAAGCATAACGCTGAGGAATAAGATTCCCAATAAGACAAAACAGGAGAGTGAAAACATGGCAGTAAAAAGAGGTTTAGGAAAAGGACTGGATGTACTGATACCGGCAGGAACACTTGACAATGATAAGAAGACAAGTGATGACAAAACACAGATAAAGCATGTAAAGATAACACAGGTTGAGCCTAATCCGGATCAGCCGAGACATTATTTTGACGAAGATAAGCTTCAGGAAATGACGGATTCCATCAAACAGATGGGTGTTCTTGAACCCTTACTGGTACAGGACAAAGGCTCTCATTACATGATAGTCAGCGGTGAGAGAAGGTGGAGAGCCGCAAAAAAGGCAGGCCTTAAGGAGATTCCTGTTATAATAAGAGAATTTACCGATGAGCAGGTGGCTATTATCTCCATCATCGAGAACATACAGAGAGATGATTTTACTCCCATAGAGGAGGCACAGGCATACAAAAAGCTGATAGAAAGGTATAAGCTTAAGCAGGAAGAGGTAGCCGACAGGGTTTCCAAATCCAGATCCTATATAACCAATTCAATGAGACTGTTAAAGCTTGACAAAAGGGTGCAGGATCTTCTGGTGGATGAGAGCATCACCCAGGGACATGCCAGGGCTCTGCTTGCCATCGAGGATAACGATAAGCAGTTTGAACTTGCCCAGGATATAATGGACAAGGACCTGACCGTAAGGGATATCGAGAAGGAGGTCAGAAAGCTCAAAAATCCCGCGGAAAAAAAGACTAAGAAAAAGATAGCCATGGAGGTTATCTATAAAGATCTTGAGGAAAAACTTAAGAATGTCATCGGAACAAAGGTAGTGATAAATCCTAAGGATGACAATAAGGGCAAGATTGAAATAGAATACTATTCCAAGGATGATTTGGAAAAAATAACGGACGCTCTGTTAAATGCGGAGAAATAAGAATATCAAAACATCGGATACAGAGGGGGAAATAAATGGAAAGTAAACTGTTTTCATCGATAGGTATAGATATAGATCCGGGGATTCTGTTTTTGATATTGTTCATACTGATCATAGTGCTGCTTGCAGCCTTCATGATACAGACATACAGATACGGTGTCATGAGATCGAGCTTTGAGGCCTTTATGAGAGGCAGAAATGCGGCAAGTCTCGAGGAAGAAATAGAACAGCTGTTCGATGATGTGGCGAGGCTCAGGGCAGGAGCGGAAAAAAACAGAGGCGATATCAACAAGATCATCATGAATCTCAGGGAAACCTATCAGAGAGTCGGGATAGTCAAGTATGATGCATTTAAGGAAATGGGAGGGAAACTTAGTTTTTCCATAGCTCTCCTTGATGACAATGCCACGGGATTTATCCTGAATTCCGTTCACAGCAGTGAAGGCTGCTATGTATATACCAAAGAGATAATAGAGGGTGAATGTAACATAACCCTGGGAGATGAAGAAAAGAAGGCACTGATGCTTGCTCTTGAAGGCGACAGTGTTCAGTTTGACTGATAAGGATCGATAAAGGCTATATAAAACAGAGGTAAAGATCTTGCATTCATATTTACGTGCAGTAGGATTCAGCAATATAAAAAGCAGATCGGATTTAAAGGATCTGTTAAATAAAGTGGTTCAGTCACCCGATAAAAAGTCCTGTCTGGAAGCGGAAGATGACAGGGCTCTGGTTGAATATACCCGCTTTTTTGCGGAAAATGCCGGAGTGACCCTCAGGGGCGAGTTTGATAACGGAAACGAGCTTACCCTTGAATATTATTATCCGGTGGTGAACAGTGATATTGTCAGCACCTTTGAGGAACTGACGATAGAAAGATACGTTGAAAAGGACGCTTATGCCGGAGTATGTGAGGATTCCAGAGTCGGTGTTTCACTGATCTTTGATGTTCAGAACGGACTTGACTATCTGAAGCAGAGCATGAAAAAGGACCGGATCTCAGGGAATACTTCGGTTTGTTTCGGCGCTCTTTCCATAGAAGGCGTCATAATGCTTCCCATTCAGAAGAACGATAATGAGAAGGAAATGATAAGAAAGGCTGCCTCGGACAGGAACGAAAGGATAATCGCCGCAAGAAACGGAGACGAAGACGCACTTGAGCAGCTTGCCTTAGAGGATATAGACACCTATACCAGCATTTCCAGGCAGATATTGAATGAAGATGTATTCACCCTGGTGGAATCTTATATGATGCCCTATGGTCTTGAGTGCGATCTTTATTCGATCTTAGCGGAGATCGAAAATGTCAGTGAGACCGTTAATGAAATAACGGGTGAAGAATTATACATAATGGAGCTTAACTATAACAGCATGCCCATTATGTTATGCATAAACAAAAAGGATGTACTCGGAGAACCCGAGGCAGGGAGGAGGTTCAAGGGAGTCATCCTGTTACAGGGGAAGGTTAATTTTTGATGAAGAAGATTTGTTCCCTGTTTGTTATGGTCATATTAAGTCTGTCCGTGACCTGTAACGTGTTTGCTGTCAATACCGTACCTACGGCAGAGCAGAACGAGGCAGCAGATCAGAGAAAACTGATCACGGTAGAGTCAAATCTTGTAAACGGCTGGCCTGAAGGACCCATCATCGGGGCACAGTCTGCTATTTTGGTGGATGCCTATTCGGGCATGATCCTCTATGAAAAAAACGTAAATGACCGTCTCTATCCGGCGAGCACCACAAAACTGATGACCGCGCTTCTGACCATCGAAAACACGGCAATGAATGATGTGGTCACTTTTTCACATGATGCCATACACAATATAGAGAGCAGCTCATCCAGGATAGGAATAGACGAGGGTGAAGAACTCACCGTGGAACAGTGCCTCTATGGACTTCTGTTAGGTTCGGGCAATGAGGTAGCCTACGCTCTTGCCGAACATGTGGCGGGAGATGTTGACAGCTTTGTAGCCATGATGAATGAAAGAGCCGCCGAGCTCGGATGTACGAATACGCATTTTGTGAATCCAAACGGACTGCCGGATCCCGAGCATTACGTTAGTGCTCTGGATCTTTCAATTATTGCCAGGGCCTGTTTCAAAAATGAGTCTTTGGTCACCATATCCGGAACCGCAAAGTATACCATACCACCCACCAATAAACAGCCCGAAGAAAGACCACTTGAGAATCATCACCTTATGGTCGGGGGGTTAAAGTATGCCTATGACGGCTTCGTGGGCGGAAAAACCGGCTATACAAAAGATGCAAGACAGACCCTTGTTACCTGTGCGGAAAGGGAGGGAATGAGGCTTATCTGCGTGATCCTCAAGGAGGAAAGCCCCAATCAGTTTCTGGATACAGCCGCTCTTTTCGATTACGGTTTTGACTGTTTTAAGAAGCTGAACATTTCGGAAAATGAAAAAAAATATACCCTCAATTCAGCCACTTTTTTTAATACGGATCTTGATATAATAGGCAGTTCGAAACCGATACTTGTCATTAACAGGGACAATTACGTGATCATCCCCAAAACCTGCGGATTTGAGGATCTGAATGTATCCGTTTACTATGAAGATGTGCCTGCAAATGCCGTAGCCCTGTTAAAATACGATTTTAACACGAGAGAAGTCGGTGAGGCTTTGATCGAATACGCCGATATAGAAAAAAAAGTGTTCGAATTTTCTAATGTTATCAGATATGCAACCATGGATGAGATTCCCAGATCCTTACAGCCCGAAAAAAACAGGATCTTTGTCAATGTGGAAAGGGTCGTGATCATACTGGGTATAACCGCAGCCGTCATAATATTCGGATTTTTTATCAAAAACCTCATTACCGGTTATATGTATTCATCAAGACGCAGAACTCTGAAGGTTGTCAGGAAAAGATATAAGAAGAGAAGGAATGTCAAAACCATAGAGATCACAAGGCCTGTTGATAACGGTCGTGACAGGGATACATTTTATGACGATTACGATGACAGACTCTGATCTTTTATGATGATTAAGCCGGTCATGCAGCCATAAGACCTTAGTCAGTTACGGGGATCACCGGAGGTATCCGAAGATACACCGGTGATGGTTTTGTGAAGTTTCACGTAATACCGAAGCCAGGCGGTAGATCCGCTGAGTACCCATACGATACCCGCAGACCACCATATTCCGGGGATACCGAAGCCCATATATCCGGTCATTATAAGGGGGATGGTGAATCTGCCTGCCACTTCCACTATACCGTTAAACAGTGCAAAGAATGCATCCGAGGCACCCATAAGAATCCCACGGACGATGTATATGAGTCCCAGTGCGGGATAAAACAGACTTGTTATCTTAAGCCCCATTCCTCCAAGCTCTATTACCGAAGGATCGGAAACAAAGAGCGATGTCAGATTCTCACCGAAGAGCTGCATGGATACGATCATGATTACGGACAAAAGAAGCATCATATACAGGCTTTTTTTATAACCCTCATAGACCCTGTCGTATCTTCTGGCACCATAATTCTGTCCGCAGTAAGTGGAAAGAGAAGTCCCGAGGATCATATAGGGCTGGTGGATAAGCTGTTCGATCCTGTTTGTGGCGGTAAAAGCGGCTACCACAACCGAACCGTAGGAATTGACTATCCTCTGTACTGCCATGGAAGATATTGCTATGAGTCCAAACTGCAGGGACAAAGGCACTCCGAGGCGTATGACCTTAAAGGACATGTGCAGAGTGATTGAGAAGTCTTCTTTTTTAAATTTAAAAAACGGATTATTCTTAAGAGCGAAGAGAAAGCTTGTGATCATTGCCAGAAACTGGGAAATAACGGTAGCATAAGCCGCACCCCTGATCCCCTGCCTGAAATAACAGACCATGATAAGATCCAGAATAACGTTGATAACTGTGGACATTATGAGAAAATACAGTGGTGATCTGGAATCGCCCAGAGCCTTGAGCATGGAGGCCACAAAATTATAGATTGAAACAAAAATAAGACCGAGACATAATATCCTGGTATAGGAAACGGAGTCGGAAATTATGTTTTCAGGGGTGCTTAAAAGAGTCAGCAGACTCTTTGCACTCAGAAATCCCGTAATACCGAATATAAGAGGAACAAGCAGCATGATAAATCCCGTATTTACGATACAGTTTCTGACCCTGTCATATTTATGGGCACCGAAATACTGGGAAACTATGATACCCCCGCCTCCGCCGATACCATTACAGAGGGCGAAAAACAGAAAAGTAATGGAAGAGGTGGCACCCACCGAAGCCAGTGCATCGGGACCGACAAAACGCCCCACTATCATTGAATCCGCAAGGTTATAAACCTGCTGGAATATGCTTCCAAAGAGGGAAGGCAGGGCAAACAGAATGATATGTCTCACGGGATTACCCGTGGTCATGTCCATGGTGTTATCTTTCATGTTTATATGATACCTTTTTCTGAAAATAAATGTATTATTAACCTAAACCAAAATATTATTTTATGATCAGTATTGGATAAGATGTTTTCAAGGAATAAAAATACCGCAAATCAGATAAATATGCTGGAGGGAAGCCTGCTTGACAAGATAGTGGTTTTTGCCCTTCCTTTGGCCGCAAGCAGTGTGCTGCAGCAGCTTTTTAATGCAGCGGACCTTGCCGTGGTCGGCAGATTTGCGTCTGCCCAGGCCATGGCAGCAGTCGGGAGCAATGCAGCCGTTATAAACCTGATAATATGCCTGTTTGTAGGACTTTCAGTCGGTGCAAACGCAGTGATCGCCATGCAGATAGGAAGCGGTCACAGGGAAAGGATAAGTGAAACGGTACATACCGTGATTACTGTCTCCCTTATAGCGGGTGCGGTTCTCATTATCCTCGGTATCGCCCTTTCCGCCCCGATACTTCACATGATGGGTGCTCCGGATGAAGTCTTAAGCCTTGCCGTGGTGTATTTAAGGATCTATTTCCTGGCAATGCCGGCAATAATGGTCTATAACTACGGATCCGCAATACTCAGATCAAAGGGGGACAGCAAGAGACCGCTCTATGCGCTTATATTATCGGGAGTGATAAATATCCTCCTTAACCTGCTGTTTGTTATCGTTTTTCATCTTCATGTCATAGGGGTTGCGCTGGCAACCGTTATTTCAAACCTTTTCGGTGCGGGAATGATAATACTCTTTCTCGTGACGGAGGAAGAACCCTTCAGGTTAAGCTTTAAAAAACTGACCGTTAAACGGAAATATCTGGAACTGATGATGAAGATAGGACTGCCGGCAGGACTTCAGGGAGGCGTATTCTCACTGTCAAATGTTGTTATACAGTCGGCGGTAAACAGCTTCGGTGCAGCTGCCATAGCCGGTTCCACCGCGGCCTCTAATTTTGATTTTATCTCATACTGTGTGATAAGCGCCTTTTCCCAGACTTCCGTAACCTTTACGAGTCAGAATTTCAGTGCAAGAAAATATGAAAGATGCAGGTCTGTTTTCAGGATGTGTATGTTATGCGGTTTTCTGACCTCAGCCTTCATCGTTTTTCTGATGGTCACCTTCAGACACGGGATAATAGAGATCTTTACCACAGATCCCGAGGTCATTGAGTTTGCCATGAAGCGTATCATGAATGCCTTTTTCCTGCATTTTCTCATTGCAAGCTACGAGGTGAGCGGCGGATGTCTTCGTGGGATGAACCATTCCCTTCTGCCTGCGCTCATATCCATAATAGGGACCTGCGTGTTCAGGCTTCTGTATGTCTTTCTGTATGTATCGAAAGTACACACCTTTGAGGCGCTGTTCCGTGTATATCCCATCTCATGGGTGATAACCGGAATCCTGACACTTACGGCGTACTATGCGGTCAGAAGAAGGGAGTTTAAGGGGGAGCGGACAGACATTATATAACGGTATACCGTGTCAAAAGCGCCATGCAGCGAAGCTGCATGAGCAATTCGCATGGAGACAGGGCCGGAAAGTGAACTTTCCGGCCCTGCCATCATGCGAATTCATCATGGCACTTTGTGCCATTTGACTTTTGACCCTATCCTCCTAATACGGTCAGTCTTTATATTCAGTTCATGCATTTCCTTAGATCTTCAAGAAATCGGGAAAGTCTCTCCCTTGTTACATGCTGCATAACCACTATATGGGACAGATCTCCGCCGAGCCTGTCATCATGATCCGGCGCGAGGTCATATTTTTCGGTTATCTCCTCCGGAGGACGTTTGAAGTATACCGTATTGGATGCATGTTCCAGCCAGGCCTGACAGCCGGTCTTGTTTAGTTCTTCACACAGCCATGCGGCATTTTCAAGCATTTCTTCGGTCTGTTTTTCAAATTCTTCCCTGCTTGTATGACGTATTATCCACCAGAGCTTAAGGGGCGACAGCGCAGAACGGGAACAGTTTATCATGGGCATGTTCCGGTTTAAATAGGAAACATCGAAGGGATTCTGATTGTTAAGGATCTCCTTTGTTGTAAGAAAGATCCCGGCGGGTTCATCCATGCCGAAATATTTGTGGCCGCTTATGGCAATGGAATCAAAGGGATGGAGCTTTCTGTTTAAGATATCGCTGTATTTTGTATGAGGGATGTATCCGCCGAAAAGAGCAGCGTCGATATGACGGTAAACCTCGATCTCCGGATGTCTTGAAAGAACAGCGTTCAGAGCGTCCTGATCATCAATGCCGCCTTTAAAGGTAGTTCCCATTGCGTATACTACAAGTGCCGGACGATCCGGCTTAAGGGCTTTTTCGAATTCCGCAGGATCCATGCTTCCGTGAACATCGGAGGGGATCAGCACCATATCCAGATTCTGCAGATCCGCCAGACGTCTGCTTGAATAATGGGCGGAATCCGATACATACAGGACGGGTTTCTTTTTTGTTTTTTTCTCAAGATATTTAGATCCGAAATAAAGGCCGTGATTATTACCGTCAGTCCCGCTGAAGGTGACTATTCCCCAGACCTCGTCTTCATTAAAGCCGTATAGGGGTCCGAAATATTCAATGACTTCCCTTTCATATTCGAGAGTATTAGGAACCTTTTCGTGTATGTCAAAAGGATCCCCCGCATTGTCAAGGGTTGACAGGTTGATCCCGCTTCCTGCGATCCACTTGTAAAATCCGACAAGTTTGCTTTTCTGGTTAAGGGGATATCCGAAATCAACTGTTTTCTGTTTCATGACCGAAGCGGCAAAGTCATCAAGCCTTGCCTCATACGGATCATAGCTAATGTTGTTTATGCTCATGGTCACCTCCGATTGTTGTATTCCCTGTCTGTCTATAATCATAGCGGTTATCAGGGATAATTACAATAAGGGTATCTCTATGTATTACCCTTCCTGTCAGACATCCTGCGGTATTCCCTGGGAGAGCAGTTCATATACTGCCTGAAGATCTTTCCGAAATAGCTGTCGGATGCAAATCCGCAGTCTTCACCTATAAGGGATATGGATCTTGCACTCATCTTAAGTTCTTCGGCAGCCATGCGGACCCTGTAGTGGTTGAGATAATCCATGGGAGTAAACCCGATCTGGCGCTTAAAGCATCTTGAGCATTCCCTGGGACTGATATCCGCGGAAGAAGCGATATCCTCGAGATAGATCTTTTCCCTGAAATGCTCATGGATATAGTTCATCATCTGTTTCATCCTGTTACTGTCAACGGAATCGATCTTTCCGGAATTTTTTCTTGTTTCCTCTGTTTCATCAAGAAGGATGAGCCACAGCTCCGACAGGGCAGAACGGGACCTCATCTCATAGCCGTATTCCTCCGCTTTGAAAAGGGAGACCGTCTCATCTATCAGAGTCATCATTCTGAGGCCTTCTCTGTTTTGGGGCCTTATGGCAAAACAGTCAAGATCCCTGCACAGGGTTACGGGACTGACATATTTTTCCTCAAACACGCTGCCGTATTCTCCTGTCAGGATCGACCTGTCAAAGAAAAAGGTGTAACAGGACTTGCCTGCAGGGTCATCTCTCCAGCTGACCGAATGGAGGATACTGCTGTTTACAAAGGCTGCCTCCCCGCAGTTTAAATGTACCGTGTGATCCGGAGTCTTAAGGATCATCCCGTCCTTTAAGGGAATGGTCAGTTCGAAAAAATCATGCCAGTGCCAGCCGGCGATGCCGCCGGTCATTCTGGCAAAGTCCGTATATTTGATAACAAAGGGAAAATTTTTGCTGAAGGGAATAGATTCCCTGTTGTCCTCATCGGTTGAAAAGTTGTAGTTTACGATCATATATTTATATTATTCTCCAAAAATGCCGTAAAACCGGAAAATCCATCTGTCCGGATATTTATAAAACCTGTCCGTTTATGTACTTACAATATGGCATCCATAGGATTATCATATAATCAGAAAGAAAGAAATGCAAGTATTCAGACAGATAGATCAAAACAAAAAAGGAGGGATCGGTATGTTAAACTATTCGGTAAAGATCAATTCGGTAAAAGACCTTATGGAACTTAAGAAAATAGCTGACAGGTACGGTATCAGGGGTAAGATAAACCAGAACGGATTTCACGGAGATCTGAGATCTGTATTTTCGAACCTGATATACCTGCCCCTTGACGAAGCAAATATCGAGATCGATGATTATTATGAATCCCAGGTCGACTATATTACGGAGGCCATCGGAAAGCTTTCCGCATAAAGAGAGAGCGTAAAACGGATCAGGAACAGACCGGATACGGTATCTCCCGAGCAGGTCATCATGGGAACGTCACCTTCAAAAAAGCGAAGGATCACGGCATCATAGTTGTTTTCGATCTCTGCACAGGCATTAAGATCTACCTGGCAATCATTTAAAAATTGCCCGATCTTTTCAAGAGAAGACCGTAAATACTCACCGGCCGAAGGATCAAGGGAGTTGAGCTTATTGACAGCCTCTTCATCATCTGCAACGGTCCCGCAGAAGAAAGGGTATATCGTTACAGTGAAAAGAGAGGTGATCTCCTGTTCGGAGAAGCCCATTATCGGATTATCGTAGCCCTTTTCACGAAATGCCCCACACACATCCACAAGCTCTTTGTAGGTGGTGGGAACGGTTAAGCCTTCTTTTTCGAAAAGACTGTTGTTAACAAGCATCCCATAGGTATTTGAGAATACCGGTACCATGGGAAGCGAACCATCCTCCGTTTTCAGGATTATGTTTTTCCTGATACAGTCAAGATCGAGTCCCAGTGCGGGATCTGCCAGATCTACGGCATGATCTATGGAAGATTTATACTGATCTCTGCCGTACATCCAGGAGTAATTGACATAGATATCAGGTGCATCGTTTCCGTTTAAGACCGTGCCGATCATGTTGTTATAATCATCGATCTTTATATACGTCAGTTCGGCATTGGGATAATACTCATTGAAAGCGTCAAATTCGGCTTCCAGTGCTCTGATGGCTCTTGTCGCATCCAGACCATTCATTACCGGCATCTGTATGTCCATAAAGATAAGATCGTAACTGTCCTCTGCCGCTTCGCTTATCATATCCACGCAGACCTGCCCGTTTTCCGCACGATCGGCGATTATCCCAAAGGTATTCAGCATGTAGGATATGATCTCCCAGTTGATATCATTATCCTCGGTTACCAGGATGTGCATACCCTGTATATCCGAATGATCGTCTTCCGGCTCAATGGAAACGGGCTTCTTTCCGGTAAGACGGTTAATCTTATCATAAAGCGTCGAGCGGAACAGCGGTTTGCTGACAAAGCCGCTGGCTCCGGCCTCTTTTGCCCTGTCCTCGATATCCGACCAGTCATAGGCGGAGATCAGTAAGATGGGAATATCAGGGCCTACCTCCGGACGGATCCGCCTGATGGTCTCAAGGCCGTCCATTTCAGGCATTTTCCAGTCAACGATGACAATGTCGTAATCCTGTCCGGACTGATGTCTCTGTTTTATCATGTCAAGGGCCTGTGAACCGCTTCGCGCTTCCCATACAGACGCACCGAGAGATTCAAGGGTGCCGGAAGTAGTCTGAAGCATGATATCATCATCATCAACGATCAGTATGTCAAGGGGATCAAGTTTCATGTCATCCCGCTGTCTGTCGGAAATGGGGATGTCCAGTATGATAGTGAAGGTTGTTCCTTTGCCCTGTTCGCTCTTGCAGTCAATGGTTCCGCCGAGCAGTTCTACCATCTGTCTGGTAATGGTAAGCCCCAGGCCGGTTCCCTGAATGCTGTTAACGCGGCTGTCTGTCTGCCTGGAAAAAGGCTGATACATGTTTGCCATGAACTCCGGGCTCATTCCGATGCCCGTATCAGACACAATATAGGACATTTTTACGCAGCCGGGCAGGGTACTCTTTCCCTGATGCAGATCCACACTGACTAATCCGCCGGGTTGTGTGTATTTGATGGCATTTGAGAGGATGTTGATATAGATCTGATTCAGTCTTAACTGGTCGGCATACAGGTATTCCTTTTCCATCTGATCGATATTAAAGCTGAATTCTATATTTTTTTCCTTGATCATGGGCTGGGAAATATTAATAAGGTTCTCAACCGTTTCAACAATGGAGAAGGTCATGGGACTCAGTTTCAGTTTCCCGCTTTCCACCTTCGATATATCAAGAATGTCATTTATAAGAGTCAGAAGATGATTGCCGGCAAGACTGATCTTTCGGAGATTTTCCGCTGTGGATTCCACATCCCCGAGATTTTTTTCGGCAATGGCCGTAAGCCCCAGTATGGCATTCATGGGAGTACGTATATCATGTGACATGGTCGAGAGGAAATCGGTTTTTGCCCTGTTTGCGGATTCCGCTTCCATTGCCGAGATCTGAAGGCGCCGGTTTAAGTGACGCATATAGACCATATCGCAGATGAACAGGATCAGTAAACCGGTAAATACCATGCCAAACAGCAGCCGGTTTTCGGTATCCGTATCAACATTGAGGTCCTCTGCCGGCACGATTCCAAGTAACGTCCAGCCGGCGGTGGCCAATACGGGGGTATAGGCAAGAATGCACTCCTGTCCGTGGGAGTTGATCATGGAAACGGAACCGGTTGATGAAGTAATGCTGTGAAACAGTTTGTCAGCCGATCCGGGGTCAGTGGGATTATATGACTTTACCGGAAAAGAAACATAAAAAAGGGACAGATTTCTGCCTGTCCCTCATTAAATTTCCTTGCGGCTTAATATTTCGATCCCCTTATGCAGGATCAGTTGAAGAGATTTCTCCACCACTACAGGATATCCTTTGGTCCGATGGTAAAGATTATGGTTTTGTCTTCCAGTTTCCGGGTCTGGGTGTGTACAGAACGACATCAGTAACTATCTTACAGTTATTTATCGGGGATTTCGTGATCTTGAAAGTCATATCCTTTTTCCCCTTAAGATTCCCTTTTCCGGTGATGGTGACTGTCGGAAGTTTTGTTGTCGAATCTGTTGTTATCGCTGTATTTCCGGTAAATTTCAGGGTATAATCCTTCCCCTCTTTCAGCGGGATATCATAAAGCTTAACGGTCACAGCGGGTTTCACTCCGGATTTTACATAAGGGTACTCATAAGGTGCTTCCCCGTCCAGGGTAATCGCTGCCGTGTCTATATCTGCCGGTCTGATCGTAAAGGTTTTGCTTACACTTCCGGTATAACCGCCGATTCCGCTGATGGTTACCCTGGCTTTGCCTGCATTCTCGTTCCTGTCATAAATCAGTTTGTAGTCCGCATCTTTTTCAAGTTCCGTGCCGTTATACTTTACGACCGGTTCAGGTACCTGTTTAATTCCGCTAAAATCGCAGTCCGCAGGCCCTGTTATCACTGTCTTTCTGATCGGGATCGCTAAGATCCTGAAGGTTACGGTCATTTTTCCGACATATCCCTCTTCCTCGACCCCTTTGATCACTATCTTTGCAGTCCCGGGCAAGGTGTTGTCCGTGTATCCGACCACCGTATAGTGTGTGTCCTTTGTCAGAACAGTATTTCCGTCCCGGATGGTCACCTCCGGTTTGAATTCTTCTCCCGTATACTGTCTGTCTGCGATCTTATCGACCTTTAAAACACTCACGGGTTTTTTCCCGGAATCCGCGATCACAAAGGGTATTACCTTTTCTCCGGTATAGTTACCTGTTCCCGTGATCTTTATATAGTATTTTCCGCTTTCTCTCGGGAGACGGTATTCGATGCAGTATATATCCGCAAAATAGGAAATTTCGCAAATGCATAAGTTCCGATCACTGACACCGGTTTTCCGGAGATCCTGTTCGGAATGACCAGTTCTCCTCTTGCACTTCCATTGAATCCGGTAATCTTGATCGAGCCATTATTCAGTTCTTCATATATCAGACTATACTTAGCTCCATCATATGGTACATAAGAGGAACCCATCAGTTCATCTTCCGTTTCATCCTTTTCAATGGATTCCACGATCTCAGACGGACTTTCTTCCAAAACACCGGCTTCTTCCGGTATGATCATTTCCAAAGCATCGTCCTCATCAGGCATTTCCTCTGTCAAAACATCCTCTTCAGATGCGGCTGTTTCCGAAATATCGGCGTTTTCCGATATTATCATGTCCGTAATGTCATCTTTTGATGTGGCTGTTTCCGAAACATCTGTATTTTCCGGGATATAAGTGTCCGCCACATCTTCTTTTGGCACAGCCGTTTCCGGTTCATCGGCATTTTCCTGCATAACCGTATCATTGATGTCTGCTTCCCTCAGAATGTCTGCATCAATAAGATCAACCGTCTCTGCCATGGAAGTATGGATCTGACTGTCACATAATAATGTCAGACAGATCAATGCTGCTATAACGCTCCTTAATGCTTTTTTCTTCATAACATTCCTTTCCCCGAGTTTGATGCTGTTAATGGCCGGTTTTCCGCTGTGATCCTTTACATGTTAAAGAGGCATCTTTAAAAATACTGTCATATATATAAACAACCGAAAAAGGAATTCCCCTAAAAAAAAATTGAAAAAATTCAAATCTGTGAAAAAAACCCCGTAAACACCTTTGATCTCTTTTTCTTCCGTGAGCCATTTGGGGTTATAGGGATCCAGTCCTTTGATCAAGGGTCTGACATGACCCGGATCTATCTTATTATCCTCAAACCCCATTTCAAGATGCTCACGTTTTACCCATCCGATCACCTGATCCTTGCCTTCAAAAAATCTCCCAAGAGATTTTTTGTCAAAAATATGGGAAAGAGTAGCGGGAACCTCATCAAAAAGCCAGACTTTTTCGTTGCCTATAAAGCACTGATATCTGGAAGGATTCATCTCTCTGAAGGGAAGAAGAATGAAGTTGCATCTGAGTTCCGCCAGCTCAAGGAACCTGTATAAAAGTTTTACAAGTTCATGCCTGCCCGGGATATAGCAGCCTTTATTCTCTGCCAGGATCCGCAGGTCATGAAGCGGATCGCTGCTTCCCCTGCTTATTTTGCGGAAAGTCACGCCTGTACCCCTGTTTAGATGATCAGCTACCCACTTTATGGGTGTCCAGGCACTCATAAGTGTGTCTGCCCTGAGCTCACCGTCAAGATACAGGCAGTCAAGGTCATTATTCTTTCGCCACTCGTCAAAAGATGCGTATCTTTCCCTGCATTCAAGCACCTTGATCCAATACAGGCAGAAATTCCTCAGATGGTTGCTGCTGTAAGCATTTCCCAGATATTCTTTCATCATGTTCTTAATTGATTTTGATACCTCCTCTTTAGATATTCCAAAAAAACCTCGTTATCATAAGCGTAAAGAGTTACACTAATAATATGGACGGAGATATATTCAATATTCTGAAGTGAGATTTAGGGACGGTTCCTTTTTCTCAAAAAATTGAGACGGAGGAACCGTCCCCAAATCTCATCAGCTGAAAAACTGAGATCTGGAAATAGCAGGCATTTTTTTCAGGCTATTGGATCAAAGACAGCGCTGATGCAGGGAAAGGTACAGAGGTGACAAACTATAAACAGTCAAGTGCTTTTAAAGATTTTTTGATTTAATAAAAATGAGCATGACAAATAAACCATCTGAATGCATCGTATTTCAGATGGTGCAATAGAAGCGGTTATTGATGTCAGCGAAGAGTGGTAGCTACAAAGTCAGTGTTCTGCCTCTCCAATGCAAAAATGACTCTGACCAATTTCTTTGCGACATGTGATATAGCTACACGATGTGGCTTTCCCTCAGAACGCTTCTTGGCGTAGTAGGTTGCAAAGGTTACATCGAAGCGGATCAGTGGTAAAGCACAATTCATAAGTGTGTACCGAAGTTGGGATGATCCACGCTTAACCATCCGTCCTTTATGAGACTCCGTTCCCGATTCGCTGATACCAGGCTCTAAACCTGCAAAAGCGAGCATCTGCGCCGGTGATGAAAAATTTGAAATATCTCCGTATTCAGCGTAGATGACAGCGGCAGACAAAGGGCCGATGCCGGGGATTGACATATAGTGTGGATGAACTTCTTCGATGAGTTCAGTTATTTGGGCTTCAAGAACTGAAATCTGCTTAGCGACCTCCTTGTAAAGTGTCAGCAGACAGGTAAGCTCTGTATCGAAAATTGAGTTGTTTACACCAACAGTATTGGTTGCAAGAGCTTTAAGTTCTATAAATTTCTGAGGTGTAAATTTGCCACGAGAAATACGCCTGAGATTATCATACGAAGCAGAGTTCATGTGAGCCATCTTTTCTGCGGAGCCGTAGTTTTCAAGAAGGTATAGTGCGGTCTTGCTGAAACGTTCTTGAAAGAATGGTTTGAACTCTGGGAAGGTGTGATCCAGCACATTTGTAATCTTAACAAGATAAAAAGAACGCTGACGAATAAGACGATCTCTTAAACGGGTTAATGACTTTAATGAGTAAGCATGATAAAATCCCTTTGAATAGGGTTTGTATTCTACGGTCATTAACCAACGGGCAATGGATTCACAGTCAATGGAATCCGTTTTTGTCCGCCTCAAAGAAGTAGACTTCTTGTACTCGCTAATGAGGACTGGATTAACTTCCATAAAGCTGTGGTGGGCTTTCTCAAAGAAGAGTTCAAGATTGAGGGCATAATGGGCAGTAGATTCAAACCCTATTCTTATGTCCTCCGGAGTGGACAGAGACTGGAGAGAAGTGAGTAATTCGTCGAACCCTTTTTTATCATTACGGATAGTGAATTTGGCGACGATACTTTGATCTGTTGCATTGATGATACAACAGTCATGTTTGTACTTTGAGATGTCTATCCCGACAAAGTACATGGACATAGTGGTACCTCCTTGAATATAAGATTTGGCGCTGCTTGTCTTCCACAGAGAATCCGACTGTGTAATCACGTAAATAGAAACGTCAGAGCGTTAACAAACTGATTAACAGTAATAGACGAAAAGCTGTGGTCTGAGTCACCTCGTACCAGTCAAAGCTGTAAAAACATAGGCACAGATCCACAGCGCCTTGATAAATATATCAGAAAGAGGATTAGATTACCCAGTAGAATCTGGGAGAAAGGAAAAATCCAATCATCAACTGATGATTGGATTATACGTGACGAACATGAATAAAACGGATTTGCATAAGGAATTGTACAGCTTTCAGGATCTGAAATATCGCAATATGCAGATAAAGATAATCCCGAACATAAATCCCGAGTCGATCATTGGAGTGAAGACTCCTAAGCTTAAGAGTATCGCAAAGGAAATGTTGAAATCCGAAGAGTATAAGGATTTTTTGAGGGAGCTTTCGCATGAATATTTTGAAGAAAACCAGTTGCATGCCTTTATCCTTTCCGGGATGAAAGATTATGATGAATGTATGGAGGAACTGGAAAAGTTTCTTCCCTATGTGGATAACTGGGCTACCTGCGACCAGATGTCACCGAAGATCTTTAAGAAGCACAGAGAAGCGCTTCTTACGCATATAAAAGAGTGGATTAATTCTGAAGAGACCTATACTGTAAGATTTGGCGTGGGGATGCTGATGGAACATTTTCTTGATGATGACTATGATCCGAAGTACCCGGAGATGGTAGCCGGACTGAGAAGCGAAGAGTATTACGTCAATATGATGATAGCCTGGTATTTTGCAACTGCCCTTGCCAAACAGTATGAAAGCGTAATTCCATATATAGAACAGAAAAGGCTTGATGACTGGACACACAACAAAGCAATTCAAAAGAGTCTGGAGAGCAGAAGGATTACAGAGGAACAGAAGATCTATTTGAAATCATTGAAAGTAACACGTTAGCGGTTTGAGATTTAGGGACGGTTCCTTTTTCTCAAAAAAATGAGACGGAGGAACCGTCCCCAAATCTCACAAATCTCACAGAAAGGCGAAAAACAGATAGATGAGTAACGATATCAGGATAGTTGTTTTACCGAAGGACAAGTGGAAAGGCACTCCCATTCCGCTTGTTATAAAGAGCGACAGTTATTATGATTTTGAAATTGCCCCTCTTGATCAGGACGGATGTACGGTTAAGATAGTGCAAAAACTCTCCGGACAGAAAATAGTACATACTCCGGAGGAATATGATTTTCCGGATGGTTTGTATGCGGATCATTGGGAAAATGCAGAGGCTTATGGAATTGTTGGTGAAGATGGCCATTTGCTTGCCTGTATCGAGGTTTGCCCGGAAGAATGGTCTAACAGACTGATGGTAACAGAACTATGGGTCTGTGATGAACTGCAGGGAAAGGGTCTCGGTAAAAGACTTATGGATAAGGCAAAAGAAATTGCCGTAAAACAGGATCGCCGAGCGATCATTCTGGAAACTCAGTCCTGCAATACACATGCCATCGGGTTTTACCTTCATCAGGGGTTTGAATTGATCGGATTTGACACATGCTGCTATACAAATAATGACATAGGACGGAGGGAAGTCCGGATCAATCTTGGCTTCTTTTTTCACAGGGAAGGGCGGAGAAATTGAAAGAGCACATATTACATCCAATCCCGCCTTTTTATGACAAGGAATCAAAAATACTTATCCTTGGAAGCTTTCCGTCAGTTAAATCACGTGATCAGATGTTTTTTTACGGGCATCCCCAGAACAGATTCTGGAAGGTAATCGCGTCGGTCTTTTCGGATAAGGAACCTGAAACGGTTCCCGAAAAGAAGTCATTTTTGAGAACACATCATATTGCTTTGTGGGATGTAATCGGTTCCTGCGATATTGAGGGATCATCCGATTCAAGCATTGAAAACGTAGTAGTCAATGACATCTCAAAGATCTTGAAAGAGGCTGATATCCGTTGCATTTTTGTGAACGGAAAAACTGCGGAAAAGTATTATAAGAGATATATCGAGCCGAAAACAGGAAAAAAAGCAGTTTGTCTGCCGTCCACCAGCCCTGCCAATGCCGCATGGAGTGTGGATAAACTGGTTCTAAACTGGGGCAGGTCTATCGGGAGTATCCTGAGAACGTGAGATTTATGAGATTTAGGGACGGTTCTTTTTTCTCAAAAAAAATGAGACGGAGGAACCGTCCCTCCGTCTCACCAATCTCACAGTCTCATCTGTTTGCGGCTATGAGGGTGACCAATTCGGCTGCTATGGTGATCAGCATGCCGAAACCATAGACAATGATCTCAATTATACCGATCACAAAGAATTTGCGGGACTCACTCTGTCCCTCATTTTTGGCCTTTGAAGCAAACACCGTACCCATAACGGACATCACCAGGCAGGGCAGTGTTGTAAAAATCAGGATCAATGTGCCTGCGAGGATTATCGCAACCGCTGTCACATCGCTTCCGGTGGAAAAATAACTGATCATAAGCGGTATTAAGCATGCTGCCGTGACCGCAAAAATAATAAGCGGTATCAGGGTCAGGATCTTTGCTCTTTTATGATTTTTATTATCCATGTCTTCCTCATTTTGTAAGCTATAGAATAAATCTGCATTCTCATCCGGTAACTGCCGGTCATGGGAGTGCTGTCACCGTCACAGTATTAATATTATACAAAATGAGGGGACAAAACTACCCCCAAAGGTCTATTATCCTATTTGATGGTGAAGTACTCCTCGGGAACGTTTACCTTTGTTACACCCATGTAATGGCCGGGGTCTCCGAAAATATAAGTATCCTGATAAACCAGGAATACATTATCCATTACCTCACCCGTTTCGGCGTTGGTATATTTTGATCCGTTCCATTCGGTCCGGGGCGTATAGATCTTATATGCCTCTCTTATCGCATTTAGATCGGTCAGTTCCGATTTTCCCATGATAACATTTCTTGCATGTTCCGCAAGACCCGCCGAATTCGTAAAACCGTATGAAGATGTCCATGTACCGAATCTGCCTGCTCCGCCTGCTGCAACAACAGCTTTTTCCACTTCGGAGGTTATCTTGTCAAAGTCTCCGTCCGCACCCGTAAGGTTTAAGTCCAGTGCTCCGGGATAACCCATTATCGGTGAGGGAAGATCCGCTTCGATAAAATATCCTCCGTTTTCCATAAGACCCTTGATAAGAGGCTCCGTATGTGCATCATTTGTGCAGAAATATGCTGAATTCTTTCCGTATTTTTCCACCCATTCAGGTACATGCTGCGTTATATACTCCTGAGCGCCGGGGACCCCCACTTCGGTAGTCGGGTCCGGAGCCTCCTCCATTGCAAACTTCATGCCGAATTCCTCACAGGCCGCCTTCATGATGTTCACGCGTCTTGCATATGTTTCATATGAAAGATGTCTTGGAAAGGAAATATGTACAAATGTATCACAGCCGAGTTCATGCGCAGTGCGTATGATAAGATATCCGCGGGAGACAAAATCATTATTGACCACAAGATCGGCCATATCTTTTATATCTTCGAAGACATCGAAGGTTTCGCCTGCAATACACAGGATATCAGGCCGCTTCTCCTTGATCCTTTTAAAGGCTTCTTCGGTTCCCTCAACTGCCTGATTAACAATGATGGCCTTCATTTTGGGATCATCCGCAAGCCCGGTCATAACTCCTATCGTGGTCTCCGCTTCATCAGTGAAATTGTCGGGATAAATGGCGAGCGTTACCTTGTCGGATCCGTATTTTTTCTGGAAAGCCTCGGCGCCGCGCCTGTCATCCTCGGACTGCGAGAATGATCCCGTAACGATGCCTATGCGGAAATCATCGGCATCCTCTTCAGACTGTGCCGGCTTCTCTTCATCTGCTTGTTCCAGGGCGGTATTGACCGCCGCAGCCGGTGTCTCTTCCAGTGTATCCTTTGTTACAACTGCCGCGTCCTTTGAACTGCCGCATGCTGTCACGGAAAACATGAGCATTGCCGCCATGACAGAACACAAGTATTTTTTCATAACCTTCTCCTTGATACTTTTCTATCCCCTGTTCTTTTCTACAAACTTCGCCGCACTGTCCATATCCTTGACAAATACCCCTTTATATTTACTGCCAAGCAGTTCCTTGAGGGCCCGCAGTTTATCAGATGATCCGGAAATCGCGATGACAACCGGTTTTTCTTCATCCGGTGCACTCTCTTCCGCATCGCTCTTACTCATATCATCCTCTTTTTGTATCAGCGACGGATCAAGGTGTTTTATCAGCATCTCTTCAAGAGCCTCGTACATTACAGGTTTACTCAGATAATCCGAGAATCCTTCACTGATGTAATTCTCCTTCGCTCCGACGATCGCGTCTGCGGTAAGCGCGATAACCTTTGTATCATCAGCAAGATGATCACCGCGTATACTCTCAAGCGTCTGAACACCGGACATACCCGGCATCATCTGATCAAGAAATATCAGGTCAAAGGACATTTCCTTAAGGATATCTATACACTCCCTGCCCGATTCGGCAGTCGTGACTCTCATCTTTGTATCTTCAAGAAGCGCCGTGAAAACCTCGAGGTTCATATCATTGTCATCCACGACAAGTATTTTTGCCTTAGGAGCAACAAGCGCCGGTTTAAACTCCTTACCCTCATCCAGCATTTTTGAAAGCTTGTCCGCGAAATCCCCGATCGGAGTCGTGTCTATCGCCTCCTGTTTCATCGTGGCTGTAAACGTCGTTCCCTCACCGTATTTGCTGCTGACACCGATCGTTCCGTCCATCATCTTTACAAGGCGCATCGTGATGTTGAGGCCAAGGCCGGTACCTTCTATATTTCTGTTCTTATCCTCTTCGAGTCTCTGGAAGGATCCGAACAGTTTTCCGAGATCTTCATGTTTGATCCCTATCCCTGTATCGGAAACGATCACCTTCATCATGCCATCGGTGTTATCATACGAAACATCAACGGATACCGTTCCCTCGGGAGTATACTTGATAGCGTTGTTGATAAGGTTGAGCATTACCTGACGTACCCTTATCTCATCACCGCGAAGTATGGAAGGTATGTCTTTCGAAACCTTAAGATCATATATAAGACCCTTATCCTGAGCTTTCTTCATAGTCATGTTCACAACGTCGTTCATCACCGATGCAAATCCGTATTCAACCGGGACAAGCTCCATCTTGCCGGATTCGATCTTGGAAAAATCGAGTATATCGTTGATGATCGACAACAATGTCCTGCCTGCGCTTTGAATATCAATAGCGTACCTTCTGACCTTATCCGATACCTTTTCTCTAAGTATCATCTCATCCATTCCGATGATCGCGTTCATCGGGGTTCTTATTTCATGGGACATATTTGCCAGAAAGTCACTCTTTGCCTTGTTCGAGGCGTTTGCTGCGTCCTTCTCAAGCTCGAGCAGCTTACGGTCGTAAGCTGTCTTCTGCTCTTCGAGCTTCATCTCCTCCATTTCCTTGTTGTACTTAATTTCATTCCTGTGACCGATATAATAGATCGCTGCGATCATCATGAAAATAAGGGCGCATATGATGATAATGACCACGCGCTGGATTCTGACTTCCGCGTACAGATCGTGATCGCTGACTACCATTACCGTATTCCAGTTATTTGCAATCCTGTTGACATAGACCGTATTCTGTTCACCATCCCATGTGTGTGTAAAGCTTCCGGAATCAGCAGCCTTAATGGCATCCAGGAAATCACTGCCGCCCGGTATATCACATATATTCGTTCCCTTTATGGTCTCATCACGATGAGCGATGATCATGCCGTCATCGCTGACAACAAATCCGTATCCCTTACCGTTTAATGTCAGCTCTCTCATTATTGACTGTATTCCCTTAAGCTGAACATCGAGTGCTATAACGCTCTGCCTGTCCGGCAGCATTCTGCAGGCCGATACTATCAGATTACCTGTCTGGGCATCTATATAAGGAATTGTAAATACAACACTCCCGTCCGCGGCCATCGCCTCTATGAACCAGTCACGACTCTTCGGGTCATAGTCCTCCGGAGGTACCCAGTTAAGACCATCAAGATATTTTCCCATTATATAACCGTAAATACCTGTATAATTCTCATCGAACTGCTCGGCAACTGTATTCGTTTCATCTACAAGGAATTCATGTATCCTTGCCGAAGTGGTCCCGCTTACGAGCATGTGGTGAACACTGTCGCCGGCAACATGCAATACGTTTTCCGCTGTATTTATATGATTGTTGATCATCGCGGAGACCGTCAGAATCCTGTCTTCCATTACGGCATTCGAGTTGGAAACCGCAACGTTGTACATAAGCCTTGTCATGTAGATCACCATGACAGTCATGAATATGAACAGAAAGATCATTGGTATGATCATTCCCGTTTTTTTGTGTGAGCGAATCTTTATTCGCTCTTTTATACTGTTGTTAACAGTATTACCCATGTTAATAAAGCCTTTCTACACGACGTTCATGATTCCCGAGGTCTCATGCGTCTTAAGATACTTTTCTTTTGCAGCCTCTCCGACCACGCACACACATTTGTATATGCCGTCGAGTCTTGTTTTCTCCTGCTTGAGTTTCCCGGGATCATCGCCCCATATGAGCATTACCGGAAGTTCATCCGCACCGCTTGGCGAAAGCTGTTTTTCCTTTGGTATATACTCTTTTAATACCGCTTCAAGAATTTCGTATTTTACAGGCTTTGATATATAATCTGTAAAACCCTTGGCCAGATAGCTTTCCTTGGCACCTATGATCGCGTCCGCTGTAAGTGCGATAACAGGGGTCCCTTTCAGGATATCAAGCCTTTTCATCTCAGCCAGTGCCTCTTCCCCGCTCATACCAGGCATCATCTGATCCAGGAGTATACAATCATACTTTCCTTCTGCAACCTTTTCTATACATGCAGCACCGGATTCCACATAGTCTGTAGGTATCTTTGTGTCGCGAAGAAGTCCTTCCATGACATTAAGGTTCATCTCGTTGTCGTCAACCACGAGAAGTCTTGCACCCGGAGCATACAGGCCGACTGCATCAGTCTCCATGTTTCCGAGATACTCCCTGACTGCTTTTGAAAAAATCCCTATCGGCGCAGTATTGACGACCTTCTGTGGTACCGTAATGATAAATTCGCTTCCTTTACCATACTCACTCTCAAAGGAAATATTCCCGTCCATCATCTGAAGCAGGCTGTTAGTAATATGGAGCCCCAGGCCTGTTCCCTCTATGCTGTGATTTTTCCTTTCGTCAAGCCGCTGGAAGCTCTTGAAAAGTTTGTCCTTGTCCTCCTCCTTTATTCCCATTCCGGTATCGGTTACCCTGATGATCAGATTGATATAATTGCCCATCATTACGGATTCTGAAGATATATCGACCGAAACACTGCCTTCCTGCGTATACTTAATGGCATTGTTTATGATATTGAGCATGATCTGCCGGATCCTGATCTCATCGCCCTCAAGCACGGAAGGGATCGATCCGGATACATTGTATTCAAAGGCAAGACCTTTCTTATTTGCTCTGTACCTTGTCATATTGAGTACATCGTTAAGTACCGAAGCGATATCATACTCACCGGTGACTATCTCGAAATTTCCGGATTCTATCTTGGAAAGATCAAGAATATCATTGATTATCGAAAGCAGCGTGTTTCCCGCGCTCTTGATCTCGAATGCATAATCCCTTATCCGGCTCTCCCTGGTGTCCCTGATGATCATCTCATCCATGCCGAGTATTCCGTTAAGCGGAGTCCTTATCTCATGAGACATGTTGGCAAGAAAATCGTCCTTGGCCTTGTTGATATGCATCAGTTCATTTGCTTCCAGCCTTATACCGATGAGCTGCTTGATCGTATGTATTATGGAGCAGATCATAAATCCAAAAAGGCCCAGAGCCATAAACAGTCCGGAGAATACTCCGTTGTGGGCAAATGCATAAACAAATATCTGAATGATCGCCGCAACAGCCAGAACAACAAATCCTACTGCCACAAACCTGTAGGATGTCAGCTGATGTTTTTTCAGATCCATCAACAAAGTAGCAAACATTATAATGATCCCGACTAGTGCACATACAGCAGAGCTCAGAAAACTGTCAACAAGCGGCACTTTCCCTGATATGAAAAGCACAGCGCAAACAGCAAAATTCAGCATCACAACGACCGCTGCACTCCCGAGCGGTTTTGCATAACGTCCTTTTTGGAGCGAATTCAAAAATACAAAGAACGGCAGCGGCATGACCATTACCATCAAAAACGGTATGTCGGACATGACCGAAATATTCCTTGTATACAGCTGTCGGAATATAGAGTTGGACAATACCCAGCAGGCGCCTATTATGACACCGATGGACAGGTGCTCCATCTCCAGATATTTTCTGTGGATAAACTTGTATGTTACAGCTGCGATCAGGCAAATGATACCCAGGAGCATGAGAGCCATTCCGACAAACAGTTCCAGACCATATGACCTGAACAGATACGCCAATATTCCCAGTCTTGTTCCGATATATACCTCATATACCATTCCGGAATTGTACTCATAGTGTACGCGAAGCACTTTCCCTGCATCATCGGGATACAGCGAAGCCATAACATAGCACTCGGCGGATCGGTCGCCCAAAAGACGGTAATCCTCCGTCTTATAGACTGCTCTCTCATCGTCATTAACATAGATCTCCATATCCATTCCGCGAAAGCACAATACGCTGTAATCTTTGTTAAACTGTTCAGGCAGAATTGTTTCAAGGATGATGTCCGAATCCGTTCTCCCGGGCACGGCAAAGGGCTCTCTTGAACCGTCAGGCTTTATCTCCACCCAGTTGTCACCGGGGAGAATATCGCAAATATTTCCGTTCACAGGGGTATTTGCCGGCATGAATATCTCGCCGCCTATGATATATCCGAATACGGATATGAGTATGACCGCAAGGATCGTTTGTATCTTCTTCAATATATGAGCCTATTCTATCGCCGTTGCGATCTGTCTGATAATTTCGGCAGCCTCGTCGTACATAAAATCCTCAATAAACGCGACGGCATCCTTAAGCTTTTCGGCCTGTGTCAATCTGAAAGGATAACCGGACAGTGCTTTGGCCTGTTTCTTTGCTTCTTCATCATCAAAATCATCAAGCGCCGCAAGAAGTTTATCTGCCGTCTGCTTCGCAATATCCGCTGATATCTCATCTGCTGCCCGAACGTCGCCCAAACTTCCCATGGGGGAAAGCTTCTGTATGAGGGCGTCATATTCCTGCAGCGCGGTCCCGTTTTGGGCATCGATAACTTCGAACTCCCTGTTTCGTGCTGCCATCTCAAGCGTCTCAAACAATGACGACAGCTCCGGTGCGCCTATCATCCTGGCGTTGCTCTTCAGGGCATGTACGGTGATCATATAACTTTCGTAGTCCTTTGCATCAAGGTACTCCGTTATCCTGGCCCTGTTCTTCTCATAATTCTTATAAAACCGCATAAGGGCCGAGACATACTTGTCCTCTCCTCCCGTATATGAAATCCCCGTTTCGGTATCAAGTCCGGTTTCCCTTATCCATGTAAGATCGATCTCCATATCATCACCCCAGAACATCTATGATCTTTGCCACCACTTCGGATTTCTTTGCAGGCTTAACTATATACCCCTGCGGTTTGAGCTCGGAGAGTGTCTTCACAACCGCGTTTTTTTCGGTCATGCCGGTAAGGAATATGACCGGGATATCTTCCCATCTCTCTGAATTATGGATATACCGCAAAACATCGGGACCGTCCATGACGGGCATCACGTAATCAAGCAGGATCAGATCCGGCCGCTTGTTTACGAGAAAACGGACTGCTGCTTCTCCGCTTTTGACACAGGTAACGTCATAGAATTCCTCAAGCAGTTCTTTGATATGGATCAGCTGCTCGGTGTCATCATCCACGACAAGTATATGCTTTCTTCTGTTTCTGCGGTCTTTGTTCTCATTGACAAATTCCCGAAAGGCTAACAGATTGTTTTCCCTGTCCCGATCAAGGGTCTGCTCGATCTCGGTGAGTTTTTCGTAAAGCGCGAGCAGGGAAACAGGGCGGGAGAGGAAGAAAACCCTGTCAAGTTCCGTATATTTCACAAACAGCTTCTCATTATCATCATCCGTAATGACGATTATGGTGATGCTTCCCTGCTTCAGCGCCGTCTGCATCACATTATATGGCTGTATCGTATCTGCAGTTTCGTTTCCGAGACAGATGATCACGACCTTGGGGCGTTCCGCGATCATGGTGTCAAACAGGGCCGTCTTGCCAGGGCTGCATTTGATCGTCATATACCCTCTGTCTTCTTCAAGATGTCCGCAGATATCCGTGATGATTTTGCGGTTTTTTCCGGTAACCAGAATTTTTAACTGCATTTCATAACCATCCTGTGTTTTCTATTCTTCGTTTTTCTTGAAATACTTAAGCTCTTCGTTGAGCTTTCTGATGGTATGTTTCCAATATGAGTAATTGATGATCCAGATGATCGTATAGATGACAACGTAGATGATCATCATGATGACAAACTCTATGTTCCATCGAAACCATTTCATCGGGAGCTCTATGGCCATTATCGTGGCCAGTGTGATCGTGGCGTGAACGATCGTGGATTTTGTCAGGCCCCAGCTTTCCATGGCATATACCGTGGCCGCCCCGCAGGGGATCAGTCCGTGTATGCCGGACATGACTATATGAAGGACAAAGCTTCTTCCTTCCGGATTTCCGATATTGATCATCCAGGTGAAGATCCCTACAATGATCCCGGCTAAAGTGCCTATAAGTGAGTTTATGATAAATCTGTCTTTCAGTTCCATCATTCAAACCCCCTGATATGATTCTGCGTCAGAAACTCCTTGATCTGTTTGACACGGCTTCTTGATGCCCATGATTTGATACCGCAGTCAAACTCTACTCCGATCGTTCCTGCCAGATTAAAATCCAGGCTCTTGACCTTATAAATATTTATGATCTCCGACTGGGATATCCTTAAGAACCGCGTGGGATTAAGCACATCCTCTATACCCGCAAGAGTCCTTTTAACCGTGAATACGTCCTTCTCTGTCTGTACTACGATCTTACGGCCCTCCGTATGCACCCTTACTATATCCTTTTGGGAAACAAACTCGACCACGTCGTCTTTAACAGCCGCTATCTGTGGAAAATCACTATGAGACGCATCTTCGATAGCGCAAATGATGTTTTCAACCTGTTGTGTGTTCGATTTGGTTCTGATCGTAACGAACGGATCTGTATAACGTTCATCAAGGACCACCTCGATTTCTACCATATCTTTCATCTGTTCACCGTCCATTTGCTGAAAATATAGTAATTATATTATATGATATCCGTTATGACTCCGTCGTGTGCGTGTTTATTCGGTCGTTTTTCGTGTTTATTCGGTATTTATACGAAACGAAATGATGGAATAGAAACGAAAAAAGAAAAAGACACAGGGCGCCAGCCCTGCGAGATACGAACCTGTTCGAGTCCGATCAGGACTCGAACAACACAAGAAGCCGGGGCATTCATGCCCCGGCCTCTTGTGTTCTGAGCGTCCACGAGAGGATTCGAACCTCCGACCTACCGCTTAGGAGGCGGTCGCTCTATCCAGCTGAGCTACGCGGACCCAAACAATTATTATACATGCTTTTCTACTGTATTTCAAGCCTGCTACAGAGAAATATCTATGGCGCTCGGCTCATTTGGAAAATTCAAAAAGCCCTGCATCCATATATCTCCTTTGAATCTTCGCCCCGGAGCCGGCTCGCCGAAAAGATCCTTTTCGTTTATCGCAACATCAAACATCAGCTCGTTACACATGACGCGCATCACAACCACCCTCTCCCTTGTGAGGAAATTGGTCGTCACGCGGTGATCCACGATCTCCCCCAGTATGGAGTACAGATCGCACTCCACACCGCGGGGCATAAAACTGGTGTCAACCAGAGAGTATATATCATCTTTTTTTGCCTTCTGCGACAAAACCGCATACATATCCATGTCGTAGAGCGACAGCGTCTCCATCGCATCCTCGTCGCCGGCTCTGGCCGCAGCGATAACCTGATTCCTGCCTGCCGCTCTGCGCCTTAGTTCCTCTTTCTGCTCACTCGTTTTTTCGAGCGGCATAATGATCTTTCCGGAAAGAGAAAGCGCTGACAGAGAAACCGACATGCCGGGCTCGGGGAAACTATCCTGCCCCGCAGCCCGAAGATAGGGAATCTTATTCTGCAGGTAGAATATGAGCGTGACTCCTACCCGCAGTTCCTCGCAGACCCCGGCAAATGAATCATCATACTTATTCCTCTCAACGATCACCTCTTCGGCAGTACTTACTCCGGAGCCGCGCAGATAAGGAAAATAATAATCATAGATGAAATGGTCGTTCTCATCCATCTCACCGCATATGGACAGTCCTATGCCTGCGCCGAAATCCCGGTCGAATTGCGCCGTGAGGTGCGTATCGCTCCCGGTTGTATACAGCCTTTTATCGGCATCATGTACCGCATCGCCTATTATATTGTTCAGTTCAGTGCGGCTTTCTATATCGGAAAAACCGACCGCTCTTAGAAACTGGTGCAAATATCTTCTCCCGTTAAGATCAGCGCGCAGTCAGGATTTCCTTGCCGCCCATGTAAGGTCTGAGCGCCACGGGTATGTTTACACTGCCATCTGCATTGAGGTTGTTCTCGAGGAAGGCGATCAGCATTCTGGGCGGCGCCACAACCGTATTGTTTAAGGTATGCGCGAGGTAGTTGCCGTTCTCACCCTTGATCCTGATGCGAAGCCTTCTGGCCTGGGCATCACCGAGGTTGGAGCAGCTGCCCACCTCGAAATACTTCTTCTGTCTGGGAGACCATGCTTCCACATCACAGGATTTGACTTTGAGATCAGCCAGATCGCCGGAGCAGCATTCAAGCGTTCTCACCGGAATATCAAGACTGCGGAAGAGATCGACCGTATTCTTCCAGAGCCTGTCGTACCATACCTTGGAATCCTCTGGCTTACATACGACGATCATCTCCTGCTTTTCAAACTGATGTATCCTGTAAACACCGCGCTCTTCCAACCCATGCGCTCCCTTTTCCTTGCGGAAGCAGGGCGAATAGCTTGTAAGGGTCTGGGGCAGATCAGCCTCGGGTATCTGCTGATCAATAAACTTACCGATCATGGAATGCTCGCTGGTACCGATAAGGTACAGATCCTCGCCTTCGATCTTATACATCATTGCGTCCATCTCGGGGAAGCTCATAACTCCTTCGACGACAGCAGCATGGATCATGAACGGAGGTATGACATATGTAAAGCCCCTGTCGATCATAAAATCACGCGCATATGCAAGAACTGCGGAATGAAGTCTCGCCACATCGCCGATCAGATAATAGAAACCGTTGCCAGCCACGCGCCTCGCGGAATCAAGATCTATCCCGCCAAGCTTTTCCATGATATCCGTGTGATAAGGTATCTCAAAGGCAGGTACAAAGGGTTCGCCGAATTTCTCTATCTCTACATTGCAGCTGTCATCCTTGCCGATCGGAACTGTATCATCGATCATCTGCGGGATCACCATCATTTTGGAGCGGAGCTCATCATCGACCTCATGCTGGATCTTTTCGAGTTCCTTTATCCGCTCGCCGTCGGTCGCGACCTGAGCCTTGATCTTTTCCGCCTCTTCCTTTTTGCCCTGGGACATAAGTGCGCCGATCTCCTTTGAGATCTTGTTTCTCTGAGCGCGCAGCTCATCCGCTTCTCTCTGGGTCTCGCGGCTCTTTTGATCGAGTGCGATCACCTCATCAACAAGCGGCAGCTTTTCGTCCTGGAATTTCTTTTTGATGTTTTCCTTTACCGCATCGGGATTTTCCCTTACAAATTTGATATCTAACATATCTTCTGCCTCCTTATTCCTGCGCCAGTGCGCGGTCCAACGCCTGTTTTTCCTCAGTGCCGAGCTCCAGATCCGAGCGGCCGTCCTTTATTTCCTTGACATATGTATAATTCCCTTCCTGGCTGTGAACCGAGTTCAGGACTATGCCATTATCATCATCATTCAAAAGTGCCAACGCAAAAGAGAGCTTCCCGCCCATCTGATTGAAGGCATCGTACTTTATCAGTCCCAGCTTCCTGAAGCTGGTTTCAAGCAATGCCTGTTGTTTATCCAGTCTCTCATGAATATCATGTGCGTCCTCGGTCAGGATATCATTTGCCTCAAAGAGATGTATGATCTCCGATTCCAGACTGGACGCGGTCTTTCCGCGAAGAAGCCTGTCCAGACGCCTGTTGATATCCTTTATAGTTTTTCTGTCCCGCGACCACAGTATGAACATGATGATGAGCAAAACCGCCAATACCGCGATCACTGCCAAAAGCAGCGGATCCGATAACAATACCGTCTCGCCGGCCATCTCCGCTCTCCTTTCAGACCCGGTTTCTCAGGCGATCGACTATTCTTTCCAGATCATCTCCCGAGTAAAATTCTATCTCGATCTTTCCGGTACCTGCATCTTCACCCGTAATAATAACTCTGGTCCCCAGTTCTTCCGTGAGTTTTTCCTCAAGCTCACGATAGACCGCATCGAGATTGGCATCCTTCTGCTTTGTCTTCTTCGGTTTTTTGGGACGATCCAGACTCTTTACCAGTTTTTCGGTCTCCCTGACACTCAAGTTTTCATCAAAGACCTGCTGCGCGGTTGTAATCTGGAGTTCCTTGTCCTCAATGGGGATAAGGGCCCGCGCGTGACCCGTGGTAAGCTTCTCATCGATTAGCATCTGCTGTACATCATCGGTGAGTTTAAGAAGACGGAGTGAATTGGTGATCGCGGTCCTGCTCTTGGAAACGCGCTCCGCAACTTCATCCTGCTTCAGATGAAAGACCTCTATAAGCTGCTTGTATGCCCTGGCTTCCTCAATGGAATTCAGGTTCTCGCGCTGGATGTTCTCAATGAGAGATATCTCGGCAAGCTCCTGCTCGCTCAGATCGTCTTTTACTATCGCAGGTATCTCTTTAAGATTTGCCAGATGTGCAGCGCGCCATCTGCGCTCGCCCGCCACGATCTCGTAGTGGTCACCTTTACTTACCACAAGGATCGGAGCGACAACACCGTGCTGTTTAATGGATTCGGCCAGTTCATTTAATTTGTCTTCATTAAAGGTCTTTCTTGCCTGCTCTTTGTTGGGTTCGATCCTTGTAATGTTAATGCTTTGTACCACCTGTCCCTCAGGTATCTTAACACCGGCCATATCGGCAATAGGTGCTGCCGAAGGTATCAGGTTTTCCAGGCCGCCGCCCAGTCCTCTTCTTTTAGCCATCTCTTTTTCTCCTGTCTTAATATGATATTATACAGAGTTTCGATTCTCTCTGTATCCGGATTCTTATCATCTTTGTCCGGGAATTATCCGAACTTTCTCTCAATTACTTCTTTGGCCAGCAGTCTGTATGCCTCTGCTCCCGCTGATCTGGGTTCATAAATATTTATCGGCTGTCCATAGCTGGGTGCCTCGGCAAGTCTGATATTTCGCGGAATTATGGTCGTGTAGACATGCTCCCTGATATTGCTCTTTACATTTTCTACCACCTCGTACGCAAGATTGGTCCTTGAGTCGTACATGGTAAAGACGATACCGTCCATCTCAAGCTTCTGGTGCATACGCGAACGGATCAGGTTGACTGTATTGAACAGCTGGCTCAGTCCGTCCAGAGCATAATACTCGCACTGAACAGTGACCAATACCGTATCGGCAGCGGTCATTGCGTTTACGGTAAGCATAGACAGTGACGGAGGACAATCAATAATGATGAAATCATAGTTGTTCCTCACTTCTGCCAGCTTATCCCTGAGGATGTACTGCCTGTTTTCCACGTCGATGAAATCAATTTCAGCCCCGGACAGATTGACATTTGCCGGGAGAAGGTCCATGCCACCGGCCACCCCGCGGACTACACACTCGTCAAAAGTCTTCTCTCCAAGCATGAGCTCATATATGGTATTTTCTATCTCGTTTTTCTTAACGCCCACACCGGTGGTGGTGTTTCCCTGCGGATCGATGTCGATGACCAGCACCTTTTGACCCGCCTCCGCAAGGCATGCGCTGAGATTGATCGCGGTCGTCGTCTTACCGACACCGCCCTTCTGGTTTGCGATTGCGATTGCTCTTCCCATATGACTCTCCTCTGTTATTGACTGTTGGCATATGTCTTATACCGTGTTTTTCTCTGTCGTGACACTGAAACACTATTTTATTTCTTTTTCTGTATTATGGCAATAATCTTTTTGGATTTTTTGAAAAACATAAATGTTTCATGTGAAACATTTCTTTTGTTATTCAACATATGGTATCAGAAAATTTATTCAAAACATCGATTTGTGATTTTTGAGACGTGAATAAAAATGTTTCACATGAAACATTTTGAATTATAACGGCTTTTTATCCGGTAGTCCTGTTCTTCGCGGATATTTTTCCGGTGTTTCCTTTTCTTTTAGAATAAAGTATAGAGTTCTGTCATTTGCATGACCGGGCACAGAGTAATCTTCATGCCGCTCACATACGGCACCCAATATCTGCATCGCTTTACCGGCATCGCCGAGCTCGGTATTATTCTCATCGAGTGATTTGTATGCCACAAATCTGCCTCCGGTTTTCAGAAAGGGTACTGCATATTCACAGAGAATATTCAGTTTTGCAACAGCTCGCGACGTGGCAAAATCATAGCGACCACGCAGAGAAACATCCGTGTCCTTTTCATCTTCAGATATGTTTATTATCGATACTGCTTTATTATCGCACAGCTTCAGTTTTCCCGACGCGGCATCTTCGGCCCTGCCATGGATTATCGTCACATTATCCAGTCCAAGACTGTCCGTTACTTCTTTCAGAAAACGGCATCTTTTGTCCAGGGCATCCAGAAGAGTAAGCTTCAAAGATGGATTCGTGATCTTAAGGGGAATGCCGGGAAATCCGGCTCCGGTTCCGATGTCTATGAGAGATCTTTCTTCAAAAGAAACAAATCGCATCGGTGCAATGCTGTCCATGAAGTGCAGTCTGCATACATCAACCGGTTCAGTAATGCGGGTCAGATTTATCTTGGAGTTCCATTCCACGAGCAGATCATAATACAAAGAGAATTGATCGATCTGTTTGGCAGATACAGAAAGACCGGTTGCATCCATTTCTTTTCTAAAGATTTCTATCGTATCATTTTCCATGGCTGCTCTCTTCCTTTCTGTTTCATATGAAACACAGTATAAACATTCAGGATCCGCCGTTATCTTTTCCTTGCTTCAAGATAAATCATCAGTACAGATATGTCAGCAGGAGTTACACCTGCAAGTCGTGAAGCCTGTCCGATATTCGCCGGACGGTACTGTTTTAATTTCTGTCTCGCCTCCAGTCTGAGCGAACCGACATCGTCGTAATCTATGTTCTCAGGTATATGGCGCTGCTCTGCTTTTTTGAACTGCCTGACCTGTCTTTCCTGCCTTTCAAGGTATCCGGCGTATCGCAGATCTATCTCCACCTGTTCCGTAACCTCTCCGGGCAAAGGCTTTCTTTCGGGATCAAGAGGTGCGAGTATTTCATAACTGAGTTCCGGTCTGTTCATCAGCTGCGCAAGAGACATTCCCGTTTTTAAAAGAGCACTTCCGTGTTCTTCCATAAACCTCTGCACGTTGGGAGATGCTCCCAGCTGACAGCTTCTTAAGCGTTCCTTCTCTTCCTCGATCAGTCTTTTCTTTTCCCGAAGTGCCGTGATCTCTTCTTCTGTGATAAGACCAACAGCATATCCTTTTTCCCTCAGGCGAAGATCTGCATTGTCCTGTCTTAAGAGCAGTCTGTATTCCGCCCTCGATGTCATCATTCTGTAAGGCTCGTTGTTCTCTTTTGTGACCAGATCATCTACAAGAACCCCGATATATCCCTCCGAGCGATCGATGATCATAGGATCTTTCCCGTGAAACTTCATGGCCGCATTTATGCCTGCGTAAAGACCCTGTGCCGCCGCTTCCTCATATCCGCTGGATCCGTTTATCTGTCCGGCACAATACAGACCATGGATATCTCTGATTTCGAGTTCGTTTGTCAGCTGACCCGGGCAAAGACAGTCATATTCTATGGCATAGGCATGCTTCACTATCTTTGCATTCTCAAGTCCTGGCACCGTCCGGTACATCTGTTCCTGTACATCTTCAGGCATTGATGAACTCATTCCGTCGACATAAAGCTCGTTGGTATACAGTCCTTCCGGCTCTATGAATACCTGGTGTCTTTCATGGTCGGGGAATTTTACAACCTTATCCTCTATGGATGGACAATATCTGGGACCTACTCCTTCAATGATACCCGCAAAAAGAGGTGATCTGTCCAGATTGTTTCTGATTATCTCATGAGTCTTTTCATTTGTATAAGTCAGATAACATGAGACCTGCTCCTTCCTCAATGTTTCCGGATCGGTGGAATATGAAAACGGAATGACCGGATCGTCACCCTTCTGCTCGGTCATCTTTGACAGGTCGACTGTCCTGCCGTCCATTCTCGCGGGAGTTCCTGTCTTAAAACGGCGCAGCTTCACTCCCAGATTTTCAAGTGAGGGAGAAAGTGACATGGACCTCACCATTCCGTTGGGTCCCGTTTCGGCAATCGCTTCGCCGCACAGACATCTTGATCTCCCATATGTACCTGTACAAACTATGACAATACCTGCATTATAAATGATGCCTGTATCTATCCTTACTCCTGTGATCTGCTTTGCCCCGGACCCATTGACCGAAGGTTCCGCCAGGATCTCTGTTACTTCTGCCTGTTTGATCTCGAGATTATCCTGTTCCTCAAGTACTCTTCTCATCTCGATCGAGTACCTGTGCTTGTCAGCCTGAACTCTCAGCGAATGAACCGCCGGTCCCTTGGAAGTATTCAACATTTTGGACTGTAGAAAAATCTTATCCGTGACCTTTGCCATCTCTCCGCCGAGCGCATCGATCTCACGGACAAGATGTCCCTTGGAAGATCCACCGATGTGAGGATTGCACGGCATGAATGCCACATTGTCTACACTCATTGTGAAGATGATAGTCTTAAGACCAAGCCTTGCGCAGGCCAGTGCTGCTTCGCATCCGGCATGTCCCGCTCCTATTATTATCGAATCATATTCATGAGATATCATATATTCGGCCTCGCATACTCTTGTATGGATATCTGATACAGATTTTCACACTTCGGAGGGACGGGGGTCCATCCCGGACGCCGCTATCCCGCCGTATTCCATGCGACGCCCTTTTGCGCCGCCGGTTTATTGAACGCGCTCGCCTTGAACAGATTGCCTTTCACTGAAACTATGGCTCGCTTGAACGCCATAAAACGGCGGCGCTGCATCTGCATGGAATCCGGCGCTCTGACGCCAAGGCGCCCGTTACGGACCCCCGTTCCTCCGAAGCTCGCTTAGTTCTGATATATCCTATCGGGTTTCACTTTCCCATGCAGAATGTAGAAAAAATCTCATCTACGAGATCTTCGCCCACTTCCTCACCGATGATCTCACCCAGGCACCGGTATGCCTCCATCAGATCCACAGTATAGAGATCCTCGCTCATACCGCTCTCGATTGTTTCTGTCAGAGCGCACAACGCAGACCGTGCCGCTTCGAGCAGTTCTTTGTGCCTTGCGTGCGTTATGACTATATCGTCTGTGTTCAGAACACCTTTTCTGAACATATCCCGTATCTTATCCGCGAGCTGTTCATATCCCTCTCCGGTCTTTGCCGACATATAAACACAGTCCTCAGAAGATAATTCACCGGTCAGTACAGCCTCGTCAGCTATATCCGTCTTATTCGCGATCAATATGCGCCTGCGGTTTTTGGTTTCTCTATAGAGAGTAAGCAGCTGTTCATCCGGCTTTTTTGTAAGATCAACAACAAAAAGTATCAGCTCGGCATCGTCCATGGCCCTGCGCGCACGCTCGATACCTGTTTTTTCAATAATATCCCGCTCCCTTTCCGAGCCGTCGGAAATACCTGCGGTATCAGTGACTTTAAGCACGATATCGCCGATGCGGATCTTCTCTTCGATGGTATCTCTCGTAGTTCCGGGTATCGGTGACACGATCGCTCTGTCATATCCCGCAAGGAGATTCATCAGCGAAGATTTACCTGCATTGGGTCTTCCGACAATGACCGTTCTTACACCCTCACGCATCATCATGCCATTAGACGAGCCGTTTATCATATCTGTCAGTTTGCTTATCGTGTCTGATATTACAGGCATCAGTCTTGACGAATAATCCTCAAGAAGAGCAGCATAGCTTTCCGGATCGTCGAGAGAAGCTTCAATGAACGCGCTCTCATGCAAAAGACATTTACGCAGCCCACCTATCTTTAATTTCAACTCTCCGCTTATCTGTCTTTGGGCGTTTTTCAGGGAAAAATCACTGTCGGCAGCGATAATGTCCATCACTGCCTCTGCCTGGGTCAGATCGATGCGTCCGTTAAGAAATGCTCTTTTGGTAAATTCTCCGGGCTTTGCCAGGCGGACACCCATTGTCTTTCCGGCTTCTATAACTCTCTCCAGCACGCGGGACAAAACATATACACCGCCGTGGCACTGAAGCTCCGCCATGTCCTCACCGGTATATGAATGCGGGGCTTTGAAGAACACGGCCATTACCTCGTCGATCCGGTTTCCATCTTCTCCCGCGACATATCCGTAGCGCAAAAATCCCGCGGGAGAACCTGTAAGAACATGTTCCCCGCGGGCATTCTCAAAAACCATGTCTGCGACAGACAAAGCCTCTCTGCCGCTGATCCTCACTATGCCGATCCCGGCCGGCGCCTGTGCAGTGGCTATAGCCGCGATCGTATCATCGCTGTCCGGTCCCATCACTTGAGGGTAACTACCACCCTCCTGTAAGGATCCTCTCCCTCACTGTGGGTAGTGACAAATCTGTCGTGCTGGAGTGCAGCATGTATGATCCTTCTCTCATATGGATTCATGGGCTCAAGCGACATACTGCTGCGGCTCTTTCTCACTTTATATGCGATGTTCTTTGCAAGTATCTCCAGGGTCTCCTTGCGGCGTTCCCTGTAACCCTCGGTGTCGAGTTTCACATGAATATAATTCTCTTCTTCCTTGTTGACTGTAAGAGATACAAGATACTGAAGCGCATCAAGAGTCTGTCCGCGCTTGCCGATCAGCACTCCCATATCATCTCCCTTTAAGTCGATCGAAAGCACATCATCCATATTGTCATAGGTTGCCTCCATATTGACCGGAAGCTGCATTGCGGCAAATACGTCATTCAGGAACTTCTTAGCCCTTTCGATGACTGCATCCCCGTTGACATTTGAAGGTTCTTTTTTCTCTTCATCTTTCACTGGTGCGATCTCTTCCTCACGGAGTGCGGGAGCTTCTTTAACGGCAGGCTCCCCGGCTTCTTTTTCTTCCTCCTCGGCGCGGATGATGGGACCTGCGCCCTTTACCCTGGCCTTGATCACAGCCGGCTTTACCGCGATGCCAAGAAATCCTGAAGAACCCTCGGATATGACCTCATACTCAAGCTCATCGCTTGTTACCATCAGCTGTTCACATGCTTCGGTAATGGCATCCTCCACCGACTTGGAACTGAACTGCAGATAATCCATATCTTCCATATCTTATAACCTCCTGTTTACTCGGTTTTATTATTGAAGTCCTGAACCATGTTGGCTTTTGCAAGGAGCGAGTTTTTCGAGGCCTTTCCGCTCTTATAGATATCGTTTGCATTGGTCATCGCTTTTTCCTTGTCCGCTTCATTCACCTTTGACTGGAAACCGCTTGCATCTACCGTGTTTCTGGTTCTCATCTGCGCATATTTATTCATATTTGCTGTGACATCGCCGCGCTTCTTCTGTTTTTCCCTGTATTTTTCCTCATTCTTTGCGATCTGCGCGTCGATATCGATGCTGTCTATGTGTTTGTTGATGAAGACCTGCTGGATACTTCTTATGACTGAACCCGCGATCCAGTAAAGTCCCATACCTGAAGGAAGTGATAGGCAGAAGAACGCACTCATGAGAGGCATCATTGTGTTCATCATCTTCATGGATTGCTGCATCTGCGCCGCCTGATCATTGGGATCGGCTTTCTTGTCATTTCCGCCGGTAGCCGTGGGCATGAGTTTCACGTTGACCCACTGAGTGAAGGCTGCCAGGAAAGGTATGCACAGTGCAAGAATAAGCATGCCGAAAGACTTGTCAGCCCATGCGTTCTTAAGAGTATACAGGGGGGTATCACCGATATTCAGGAAGAAAAACGTGTTGACCCTTGTAATCTGTTCGTGCGTGCTGTTGATGATATCCGTGAGTGACGGGAAAGTAGCTGCCAGAGAATTCCAGTCAGCCGTCGACGCCTTGTTTAACACATCGATATATGTGTTCTGCGTAAATGTATTGGCGGCATCAAGGATAAATGCCTCGTCCGTAAACTGCTTCTTGTACTGCATCGCTGCCTGCAGTTCCTGCAGGAACTCAGATGTTCCGCTCGTGGAGATGAGCTGCTGCACGAGAGGAATATACATTTCCTTTACCTGTGTGACATATGCGGGGATCGCATTGATAACACGATAGAGAGCAAATAGGATAGGCATCTGGATCAGCAGCTGGACACAGCTTCCGGCGGATGATACGCCGTACTTGCCGTAGAGATCCTTGATCTCCTGCTGCTGCATCATCATTGAATTCTGGTCCGTCTTTCCCTTGTATTTAGCCTGAATGGCCTGAAGCTCGGGGTTCATCTTGGCCGAGAGCTTGGAGAATTTCTGCTGACGGATGGTCAGGGGCATCAGACACATGTATATGACAAAGGTGAAAATTATGATGCTGAGGCCTACGTTCGGAATACCTATCGCATCCAGCAAAAAGTATATTCCGTTCATCAGTTTACCCAGGATCCATGCAATGGGTCCCAGGATTTTTCCCTCATACTGCGATAAAACCATAATACTCAATAGTCTGTCCTCTTCTTTACGATAGGTCTCATGCGGGTATTTCCCGCTTCGAGATTTCCATTGACAAAAAACTTCCTGCTCTCATTTCTTCCAATTAAAGAAAATGCAACAGGCACGGGATCATAGCCTCCCGAAGAAAACGGATTACAGCGGAGTATCCTCCACATGCCCAGGATGATCCCCTTGATCGGACCATACTTTCTGATCGCCTCCTCGGTATATGTGGAACAGGAAGGAATATAGGGACATTTTGTCCTTTTATAAGGAGAAATGAACCGTCTGTAAAGCCTGATCAAACGGATAAGAAACTCTCTCATAACCTGTTTTCACCCGGATCATAGATCCTAAGCCTCGCCGCGAGCTTTCTGAAGGAATTCCTTAATTCGGAAAAATCATTGCTTGCGCCTGTTCTTGCGATCACCACAAGCCGTATGCCATCTGTCAGGTGCGGTTCCTCAGCTCTTGATATTTCCTTGAAGCGTCTCTTAAAGAGATGTCTCTTTACGCTGTTTCCGTACTTTTTTCCCACGGATACACCCATGGCACAGTCATCGTGCTCACGGCTCTTTGAAGCATAGAGTACGATATTTCTGTCGGCTGTGGATCTGCCGGTTTTATAGATTTCCCTGAATTCGGGGTCAGCCTTGATAAACCTCATTTGATCAGAATCGGACCGGATCCGGAAATCTCCTATTCGCACAAAAAGCCCAAAGCGTCAGCCTCGGGCCGGATATCCGTTACTGCTTGGAGTATGCGGTATATTATGCTATACCCGCTCAGGCTGATAATCTCTTTCTGCCCTTTGCCCTTCTGGCAGCAAGAACCTTTCTTCCGCCTGTGGTGCTCATTCTTGAACGAAAACCGTGCACTCTTTTTCTCTGCAGCCTGTGAGGCTGAAATGTCATTTTCATGATAATTACCTCCGAATAAAAAAACGATGATCTATGCACTCTGACGGGAAGATCTGTTCTCCCGACAGGCGTGCTGAATTATTATAAAGAAGAAACTCACTCCCGTCAAGCATAGAAAACCGTGAAAAAATAATAAAAAAAAGGCGGTACCACATATTGTTCAAAATTTTTAATCCACAACAAAATGTTGAAAAAGTTGAAAACTCGTGGGTACAGAAAATTGTCCCAAGTTATCCACATTTACTGTTGGAAAATGTGGATAACTTTGTTTTATTTCCTCTGTTATTAAATTGATGTATTGTATTCTGCCTTTTATCAATGTTAATGAGCTATGTGGATAACGTCCACTTTTTCCACATAATAAAAATCTTTACTTTTTTTATATGAATTTTCCACCCTTCTTCCCCGCGTTTGCACTTCCAAAACAAATATTCTATAATGATGTGAAGTGTCAGAAGTCAGATTTATCGAGGTATCTATGAACGAACAGGAAGTATTCTTACGCGAACATTTCGAGGACATAAAACAGGACATATTCGAGAATTACGGCATCACAAAGATCTCCTTTGAAACCTGGATCAAGCCTCTTTCCCTGGAAGCTATTGAAGGGGACATAGTAAAAATAGGCGTTCCCGGAGAGATCGCGCCCGCTCTCTCACATATAACCGCAACCTACAGAGATTTTTTCCGTGTTGCTATTTCAGAGAAGCTGGATTCCGACGTCGATGTTATCTTTACTCTGCAATCCGGCAATACCGGGTTTTCAGGCAGGGATAATTCAGGCAGCACACTGGAGGAAAACCGCAGATCCTCCAATCTTAATGCGCGTTATACCTTTGACACCTTTGTTGTCGGAAAGAATAACAACCTGGCTCAGGCTGCCTCACTCTCAGTTGCCGAATCACCGGGAAAAAGTTACAATCCTCTGTTTCTGTACAGCGATGCCGGTCTTGGTAAGACCCACCTGATACACTCGATCGGTAACTACATAATAAAACAGAATCCGAACGCAAGAGTTTTATACGTGACCTCCGAGGCTTTCACTAATGAGGTTATCGAATCCATTCGTTCAAACAATGCACAGAACATGTCCAGACTCAGGAGAAAATACAGGGATGTGGATGTCCTGATGGTAGACGATGTTCAGTTTATTATAGGAAAGGAATCAACACAGGAAGAGTTTTTCCACACTTTTAACGAACTTCACAACGCCGGAAAACAGATAATCCTTTCCTCCGATAAGCCTCCGAAGGACATGACCACTCTCGAAGAGAGATTCCGTTCCCGCTTCGAATGCGGTCTGATCGCTGATATACAGCCCCCCGATTATGAGACAAGGATGGCTATCTTAAGAAAGAATGCCGAAAGCTATCCCGGTCATATAGATGATGAGATCTTTTCATATATAGCAGAAAATGTTAAATCCAATATCCGCGAACTGGAGGGAGCTTTCAATAAGATAATCGCCCATTCAAGGATATTCGGCGAGGATATCAATCTTGAAAAAGCTGAAGAGGCCCTAAAGGATCTTATTTCCGAAAAGAACCAGGCCGTCACTCCTGCTTCCATCATAGACAAGACTTGTGAATACTACGGTATATCAAAAGCAGAGATCATTTCTCAGAAAAGAAGCAGAGACATAGCTCTTCCAAGACAGGTGGCAATGTACTTTATCAGAACGCTTACGGATACTTCTTTTGATGAGATAGGAAAGCTTCTCGGCGGAAGAGATCATACCACCGTCATGAGTGGCATTAATAAGATCAGGGATCAGGTTCAGGTTGACAGTGTTTTATTTGAACAGGTGGATAACATCCGCCAAAAGATCAACCCCGGCGGTTGAGAATTTTCACAATTTCTTGTATAATAAAGGGTGCTGCCTATCAATAATTTGTATTTTGCGCGGTTTTTTCCACTTATCCACCGCCTATACTAATAATACTGTTTAAGTTTATAAATATATTGGTTACGCGCGCGAAAGGAGTCTGACTGATGAAGATAGTCTGTAATAAAAACGAACTCGCAAAGGGTCTGCAGATAGTCTCAAGGGCTATCCCCACCAAGACGACCATGTCGATACTGGAATACATACTTATCGATGCTACCGGACCTGAGGTCAAGCTCATTGGTAACGATATGGAGCTTGGCATAGAGACAGTCATTAAATGTGATGTGATGGAGAGAGGTTATATAGCTCTCGGTGCCAGACTATTTCTCGATGTTGTAAGAAAGCTCCCGGAAACTGATGTGACGATCACTTTGGGAGATAACTCTATCGTAACGATAAATGCTCTAAAGGCTGAATTTAAGATCCCGGGCAGGGCAGGGGAGGAGTTTAATTTCCTGCCTGATATTGCCAGGATAGACGGGATCGAGATATCACAGTATTCGCTGAAGAATGTGATAAATCAGACTATTTTTGCCATATCCGCCGGAAATGATACTAACCGCATGATGAGCGGCGAACTCCTGGAAATAAACAGCGATATACTGAGAGTTGTTGCTCTGGACGGCCACAGGATTGCTATCAGAAAGATAAACCTGTCAGGTTCTTATCCCTCCAAGAAGGTTGTGGTTCCGGGAAAAACGATGTCCGAACTCTCAAAAATACTTGAAGACAGCACAGAGAAAAAGGCTGAGATATTCTTTACGGACAAGCATGTCATGTTTTCTTTTGACAGGACGACTGTCGTATCAAGACTCATAGAGGGCAATTATTTCAACATCGATCAGATGCTTTCAAGCGATTATGAGACAAAGGTATCGGTCTCGAGAAAGGAACTTACGGACAGTATTGACAGAGCTACTCTTCTGGTGAAGGAGGGAGACAAAAAGCCTGTAATTTTTGAAATTAACGACAATGACATGGAGATCAGGATCAATTCGACTATAGGAAGCATGAATGAGTCGATAGATATAAACAAGCAGGGAAAGAATCTTATGATAGGCTTCAATCCCAAGTTTGTGATGGATGTGCTGAAGGTAATAGAAGAGGAGAAGGCGGATATATATTTTGTTAATCCGAAGGCGCCGTGCTTCTTCAAAAACGAGGAAGAAAGCTACAATTACCTCATACTTCCCATCAATTTCACGACGGTCTGACGGATTATGGAAAGCATTGAGTTAAGAGAAGGGGACGATTTCATCAAGCTGTCCCAGGCTTTAAAAAAGGCCGGACTTGTGGAGAACGGAGCCGAGGCCAAGACAAGGATAAGACTCGGCGAGGTAAAGGTAAACGGGGAGACGGATGACCGCCCCGGCAGAAAGCTTGTGTCCGGAGATGTTTTTGTTTTCGGGAAGACACAGATAAAGATAGTGTGACAGAATGTATATAAAATCCCTGCAGTTAAAGGATTTCAGAAACTATAAAGAACTTGAACTGTCGCCGGGAGACGGCATTAATATTCTTTACGGCGATAACGCCCAGGGAAAGACCAATGTACTTGAAGCCATCTACATGATGGCGACGACCAAATCCCACAGGGGAACAAGGGATAAGGACGTTGTAAGGTTTGGCACAAATGAAGCCCATATAAGGGGAGAAGTCGTCAGGGACGGAGCAACCTGGCGGATTGATATGCACCTGATGAGCCGAAGAAACAAGGGCATCGCAATAGACGGTCAGCGGGTAAAAAAAGCTGCGGATCTTGTAGGAAAGGTGCCGGTGGTCTTTTTCTCTCCGGAGGATCTGGCTATTGTGAAGGAGGGTCCTTCCGAGAGAAGGCGCTTCATGGATATGGAGCTGTGCCAGCTGGATGCCTCATATCTCTACAATCTGACCAGATATAACAAGGTCATGCAGCAGAGGAACAAACTGCTAAAGGATATTTATGAGCATCCTGAGCAAAAACCCCTCCTTGATGTTGAAGACAGGCAGCTGTCGGTTTACGGCAGGGAGATCATCCGCTTCAGACAGATCTTTCTTGAACAGGTAAAGGAGATCATCGCGCCTATACATGATAAGCTCACGAAGGGCGATGAGAAGCTGGAGCTTCGGTATGAGCCGTTTGCAACTGAGGATGATCTTGAAGACGCCATAGCAAAGGCGAGAGAAAAGGACATAATACTGAAGCAGACTACCGCCGGACCTCACAGAGATGATTTTTCCTTTATGGTCACAAGAAAAAATGTGCCGGGCGGAGAGGTCGATATCAGAAAGTTCGGATCGCAGGGACAGCAGAGAACGGCATCTCTGTCGCTTAAGCTTGCGGAAATAGAGATAGTAAAGAATTCAAAAAAGGAGAATCCGATCCTTCTTCTCGATGATGTACTTTCCGAGCTTGATGTCAACAGACAGAATGCACTTTTGGATGAGATCGGAGGAATACAGACGCTTATAACCTGTACGGGCTATGACGAGTTCGTAAACAGCAGGCTTAAGATAGACAGATTGTTCAGGGTAACAGAGGGAGAAATCTCTGAGACCACGGTAGACGGGGGAGAAAGATGACTGAAGATTTTAACACACCGGTTAATCACGAATACGGCGGGGACCAGATACAGGTTCTTGAGGGTCTTGAGGCGGTACGCAGAAGACCCGGAATGTATATTGGGACCACGGCTTCAAGGGGTCTGCATCATCTGGTGTATGAAATTGTTGATAACTCTGTGGATGAAGCTCTTGCGGGCTACTGTGATCACATAGAAGTCACGATAAATGAAGACAATACCATAACCGTCGAGGATAACGGCCGCGGCATTCCTGTAGGTATCAACCACAAGACCGGAAAACCCGCGGTTGAGGTGGTGTTTACGATCCTGCACGCAGGCGGAAAATTCGGCGGCGGGGGATATAAGGTTTCCGGCGGTCTGCACGGCGTCGGCGCGTCAGTCGTCAACGCCCTCTCCGAATGGCTCGAGGTCGATGTATTTCACGAAGGTAAGATCTACAACCAGCGCTATGAACGGGGCAAGGTCTGTTATGATCTGAAGATCACAGGCGATTGTCCGCCGGAAAAAACGGGTTCAAGGATCAGATTCAAACCCGATGCCGCCATATTCACTGAGACAACGGTTTATGAGTATGATGTGCTGAAGAGACGCCTCAGGGAAATGGCGTTTCTTACAAAGGGACTCAAGATATCCCTCACCGATATGAGAAGGGAAGAGGATCAGCCTCTTGAGGAAGGTGAGACCTGGAAGCCGCATGTGGAAAGCTTCTGCTATGAGGGAGGTATATCCGAGTTTGTTTCCTACCTGAACAAACACAAGAATCCTCTCTACGAAAAGGTAATGTACTTCGAGGGGGACAAGGCGGGAGTACACGTGGAAGTGGCGCTTCAGCACAATGATTCCTACAATGAGAGCATATATACCTTTGTCAATAATATCAACACTCCTGAGGGAGGTACGCATCTGGAGGGCTTTAAGACTGCGCTCACCAAGATTTTCAACGACTACGGCAGGACCAACAAGATAATAAAGGACAACGAGGACAATCTCTCCGGTGAGGATCTGAGAGAGGGTATAACTGCCATAATCTCTGTAAAGATAGAGGATCCCCAGTTTGAGGGACAGACCAAGCAGAAGCTTGGAAATTCCGAAGCGAGGACCGCTGTCAACAGCGTATTCTCGGAGCAGCTCACCTATTATCTCGAGCAGAATCCCCAAGTTGCCAAGCTCACTCTCGAAAAGGCAGTACTCGCCCAGAGGGCGAGGGATGCCGCAAGAAAAGCCAGAGATCTCACCCGCAGAAAATCCGCGCTAGACGGACTGGGGCTTCCCGGAAAACTGGCGGACTGCTCGGATAAGGATCCCAAGAACTGCGAAATCTTCATCGTTGAGGGAGATTCCGCCGGAGGCAGTGCCAAATCCGCCAGAAAGCGCGCCACACAGGCGATCCTGCCACTCCGCGGAAAAATCCTGAATGTGGAAAAAGCGAGAGAGGACAGGATTTACGGCAACGCGGAGATAAAGGCCATGATCACCGCCTTTGGAACCGGTATACATGAAGACTTTGACGTCTCAAAACTCCGCTACGACAAGATCATCATCATGACCGATGCCGACGTGGACGGTGCCCATATTGCGACGCTGATGCTTACCTTCCTCTACAGGTTCATGCCGGAGCTCATAAAGACCGGACATGTATACCTTGCACAGCCGCCGCTCTATAAGCTCGAGAAGAACAAGAAAACCTGGTACGCATACAGCGACGAGGAACTAAATGCCATTCTTTCAGAGGTGGGAAGAGACAATAGCAACAAGATCCAGAGATACAAAGGTCTGGGTGAGATGGATCCCGAACAGCTTTGGGAAACTACTATGGATCCCGAGAAGAGGATACTGCTGCGGGTCGGCATCGCCGAAGACGAAGAGAGCGATGTGGATATGACCTTTACAACACTGATGGGAGATAATGTTGAACCCAGACGCGAATTCATAGAAAAGAATGCGAGATTCGTGAAGAATCTTGACATCTGATCATGACCGGACAATGAGAGTCATTACAGGATATAAGTTTTCAGACGAGGTGCACAATGTCAGATATTAACGGCAATAACACAGGGAATGAAATGCCGGAGGAGATCTCCGAGCCGTATACCACAGACAGGATACATGAAGTTGACCTGAAGAAGACCATGGAGACGTCGTTTATCGATTACTCCATGAGCGTCATCACTTCAAGAGCGCTTCCTGATGTGAGGGACGGTTTAAAACCGGTTCAGCGCAGGATCCTGTATTCCATGATAGAACTTGGGAACGGTCCGGATAAGCCTCACAGGAAATGTGCCCGTATCGTCGGCGATACCATGGGTAAATATCATCCTCACGGTGACAGCTCCATCTACGGCGCCCTTGTAAATATGGCACAGCCCTGGTCAATGAGATACTGTCTTGTGGACGGGCACGGGAATTTCGGTTCCGTCGACGGCGACGGTGCCGCGGCCATGCGATATACAGAGGCGAGGCTGACCAAGATCTCCATGGAGATGACCGCCGATCTGAACAAGAATACGGTGGATTTTGTTCCCAACTTTGACGAGACGGAAAAAGAACCGGCTGTCATGCCGTCGAGATTTCCCAATATCCTGGTCAACGGAACGACCGGTATAGCAGTCGGAATGGCTACCAATATCCCGCCGCACAATCTGCGCGAGGTCATAGGCGCCTGCGTCAGGATGATCGAGAACAGGGTGAATGAGGACAGGGATACCGATGTGGAAGAGCTCCTTGATATCGTCAAGGCGCCTGATTTCCCCACAGGCGGCATCATTCTGGGAACAAAGGGAGCGGAAGCCGCATACCGCACCGGCCGCGGAAAAGTTATATGCCGCGCGGTCACTGATATCGAGACCATGGAGAACGGCAAGAACCGCATAGTTGTGACGGAGCTTCCGTATCTGGTAAATAAAGCGATGCTCATCCAGAAGATCGCAGAGATGGTCAAGGACAAGAGGATAGATGGTATCACTGCTTTAAGGGACGAGTCGGACCGCGAGGGCATGCGGATCGTGATAGAACTCAGGCATGACGCCAATCCGAACGTCATATTGAACCGGCTTTACAAGCATACCCAGCTGCAGGATTCCTTCGGCATTATCATGCTCGCTCTTGTGAACGGTGAGCCCAAGGTACTGGGACTGAAGGAGATGCTGAAGACCTACCTCGCACACCAGGAGGATGTGGTCAGACGCCGCACGGAATTTGATCTCGCAAAAGCCAAGGAGCGCGATCACATCCTGCAGGGACTGCTCATTGCTCTCGACAACATAGACGAGGTCATAAGGATAATCCGCGGAAGCGCCAATGTCCAGGAAGCCAAGACAGAACTCATGGCGCGTTTCGGCCTGACGGATATACAGGCTCAGGCCATAGTGGATATGAGGCTGAGGGCTCTGACAGGTCTCGAAAGAGAGAAGCTTGAAGCCGAGCATGCTGCCCTTGTAAAGGAGATCGAGAGACTGACCGCCATACTGGCTGACAGAAAGCTGCTCCTTGGTGTCATAAAAGATGAGATGCTGGCCATATCCGAACAATACGGCGATGACAGAAGAAGCCGTATTGAGCGCGATGAGTCCGAGGCAGATATAGTGGACGAGGATCTGATCCCCAATGAGAACACGGTCATCGCAATGACGAGCCTCGGCTATATAAAGCGCATGAGTGTCGACAATTTCCATTCCCAGGGCCGCGGCGGACGCGGTGTCAAGGGCATGGCAACCATCGACAACGACTATATCGAGGATCTTCTGATGACGCAGACCCATTCCTGGGTCATGTTCTTCACAAGTACCGGCCGCTGCTACAGACTTAAAGCCTACGAGATCCCTGAGGGTTCAAGAAATTCCAGAGGGGTGGCAATTGTCAACATCCTGCAGCTTGCCGCCGGAGAAAAGATCACGGCGATCATACCCGTAAAGGGCCTGGATGAATATAAGTGTCTGTTCATGGTGACAAAGAAGGGCGTGGTGAAGAAGACGCCTATAAATGAATTTGCAAATGTCAGAAAGAACGGACTTAACGCCATACATCTGAGAGAGGATGATGAGCTCATAGAGGTCAAGACCACCAGACCCGATCAGGAGGTCTTCCTGGTGACAAAGAGCGGAATGTGCATCCGCTTCAATGAAAAGGATGTAAGACCCATGGGGCGCACAGCATCAGGCGTGCGCGGCATGAACCTCGATCCCGATGATGAGATCGTGGGCATGCAGAAGGAAAGTCAGGGTTCTTCGCTTCTCATGGTAACTGAGAACGGCTACGGAAAGCGCACGAATCTGGATAATTTCAAATTGCAGAGAAGAGGCGGAAAGGGACTGATCTGCTTCAAGACCAGTGACAAGACCGGCGATCTGATGGGAATAAAGGCCGTAAACGATGATCATGAGATCATGATGATCACCACCGGCGGTGTCCTCATTCAGATACGTATGGCGGATGTCAACGTATACAGCCGCTACGCATCCGGCGTAAGGCTGATCCGGCTTGACGAAGGAGTGAAGGTGGCGCAGATAGCCAAGGTCAGAGAAAAGGTGTCGGATCCGGAAACTGACACGGAGCAGGATCCGGCTGAGGATGAGGAAAATAATGCGAACACTGATCAATGATAAATGGGAATTTGCGGAGGTTTCTTTAGATACCCCCTATACGGATATACCCGGGGATGTCTGGAAGGACATCCTCATTCCTCATGATTTTCTGATAACAGACGCGAGAGCGCTGTACAGGAACGCCACGGGGTATTATCAGAGGATCCTGTCTGCAGAGGAAACGGTTCTGGAACCCGGAGAGCGCCTCTACATAAGTTTTGACGGTGTCTATATGGACAGCCGTGTGCTTATGAACGGCGAAGAGATCGCTCAGTGGAAATACGGCTATTCTCCGTTTATCGTTGACATAACTGACCATATAATCCCCGATGAGGACAATCTTCTCGTCGTCTGCATCAGGCATCAGTCACCAAACAGCAGGTGGTATTCGGGAGCCGGCATTTTCAGGGACGTTACCCTCATCAGAAAAAGCGCCACATCAATACCGGTAAACGGCGTCTATTTTCATGCACAGGAGACAGCGCCGGACATCTGGGAGATGGTCGTACAGACAGAAATATGGGGACCTGATTCCGAGGAGGAAGCGGAAGTCGAATATTCCCTGAAAGATCCGGACGGTAAGGAGGTCAGGCTGGAGCCCGTGTTCAGGGCTGAGCTTACAAGAGAGGAACCCTTTATACAGGGACGCACCTCCGGTATGGGCAGAAAGAAAGCGGAGCTCAGAGTTTTGGAGCAGCGCTTTAAGGTAAAAAATGTGAGACGCTGGGATCCCGATGACCCCGCGTTATATACGCTGACCGCTTCTCTCTTTGTGGGCGGCGAGCGCGTTGACAGTGAAATATCAAGAGTCGGTTTTCGCACATTTGTAATGGATCCGGAGAAAGGACTGATCCTGAACGGCAGGAGCTTTAAACTTAACGGTGTGTGCGAACATCACGACCTTGGTGCTTTCGGTGCGGCATTCCACAGAACGGCATTTAAGAGAAAGATCATAAAACTAAAGGCAATGGGAGTGAACGCGATCCGTTTCGCTCATAACATGGCTGCGCTTGCCGCACTGGAATTGTGCGATGAGATGGGGATCCTCGTCATATCCGAGGGCTTTGATATGTGGGAGAGGCCCAAGACCGAGTATGACTACGCGAGATTCTTTAAAAAATGGCATGCCAGGGATGTTGAGAGCTGGATAAGAAGGGACAGGAACCATCCGTGCATCATCATGTGGTCCGTTGGCAACGAGATCTATGACACACATGCCGATAAAAGGGGTGTCACCATAACCGCCGATCTGAAGTCGCTTGTAGAAAAATACGATCCCATGAAGAATGCCAGAGTTACCGTGGCTTCCAACTACATGCCATGGGAAGGCGCGAGGAAATGTGCCGATGTCTACAAGATAGCGGGATATAATTACGGCGAGAGATACTATGAGGAGCAGCACAAAGAGCATCCTGACTGGGTGATCTACGGAAGTGAGACCGCATCTCTTGTCATGAGCCGCGGCGTTTATCATTTTCCTTTAGCACAGGGCACACTTGCGGAGGAGGACGGCCAGTGCTCCTCTCTCGGAAACAGTTCAACAAGCTGGGGCGGCCGCTGTTTTGAGGAGGTTGCGGGGTTTGACAGGGATCTGTCGTATTCCATGGGACAGTTTCTCTGGAGCGGCTTTGACTATATAGGCGAGCCCACACCCTATCACTCCAAGAATTCTTATTTCGGACAGATAGATACGGCGGGCTTCGGCAAAGATGCGTTTTTCTTCTGGCAGTCGGTCTGGACTGATCCCGGGAAGGCACCGATGGTGCATATCATCCCGTGTTATTGGGATTTCAATGACGGACAGATGATAGATGTGCGCGTGGTATCCAATCTGGACCGCGTGGAGTTTTTCGTTAACGGAAAGAGTCTGGGGGAAAAGAGGCTCACACATAAGCCCGGATCAGGATATGATTTTTTCGCGGACTACCGCGTGCCGTATGAAAAAGGCGAGGTAACAGCCGTCGCCTATGATGCGGATGGAAAGGAAGCCGCGAAAGAAACGCTAAGATCATTCGGAGATACGGTCAGCTTTACCGCCGTAAAAGAAAACGACATAGGAGAACAGGATTATCTGTTCTTTGACATCAGTGCGGTCGACGAAAACGGAAACCCTGTGGGGAACGCCTCCGACAGAGTACATGTGGAAGTTATGGGTCCCGGAAAACTGGTGGGACTGGACAACGGCGACAGCACCGACTATGACGATTACAATACCGATTCAAAAAGACTGTTCAACGGAAAGCTTCTGGCGATAGTAAAGACAGCAGACGGCGCGGACACAGAGAAGATCGCCCTTAAGATCAGCCGGAGCACGCCTCAGATATCAGTCAGAAAGCTGGAGATATCAGCACCGGATGGAAGGCGTTTTTCCGCAGACAAAAAGACGCTGACCGCATCTGTGCATATACTCCCGAAAAATGCTACAGACGTTCAGGTATCTTTTTCGGCGGTCAATGACTGCGGCGTCGTATCGCAGCTGGTCAAAACGGGTGATGTCACAAGGAATGAAAAAGGCGATCAGCAGATCTTAATGACGGCAATGGGTGACGGAAACTTCAGGCTGAGAGCGGTATCGAAGAGCGGGACGACAGCGCCCAGGATCATATCCGAGCTGGAATTTGCCATAGAAGGTGTGGGAACGGCGTATATCGATCCCTATTCGTTCGTATCCGGGAGTCTGTTTACAAGATCTATCGGCGATGTAGGCAACGGCAATGAAAAGGGCATCGCCTCCGCCAGAGATAAGAGAACGATCATAATATGGGACGATCTGGATTTCGGCAGGGATCTTGCGGAGAGCATTACGCTGCCCTTATTTACCCTGACGGATGAGCCCTATCCGGTTAAGATCTGGAAGGGCGTGCCGGGCGAAGAGGGTGCAAAGCTTTTGTGCGACGGAGTATATCAGAAGCCCACCATATGGAACACATATCAGGAGGAGACGTTTGGACTGGCTGAGCCTCTCACCGGTATACAGACCGTGAGCCTCGAGGTGGACCGGAAGTTCCACATCAAGGGCTTTGTATTTGAGAGGACCGCGAGGGCGTTTGCCTTTTTGGCCGCGGCGCAGGCGGATGCGATTTACGGCGACCTTTTCAGAAAAGAGGAGGACGCGGTCTACGACATAGGCAATAATGTTTCGATCGTTTATGAAGATCTGGACTTCGGAGAAAAAGGCGCCGGGACGGTCAGCATTACAGCAAAGGGAAAACAGGCCAATTCCGTCCACGTGGTGTTTGATGACGGAAACGGAAATGTCATAAGACAGATCGTGGAGTTTCCCGCAGAAAAAGACTTTACGGAACATGAATTCAGGCTGGATGCGGCGCCGGAAGGCGTCATAAAGGGCGCACAGAAGGTAAGCCTGGTGTTTCTTCCGGGCACGGCGATAGATCTCAAAGGAATGCGGTTCATATAGGCGTATGAGTTTAAAGAGCGAACCCTATAAAGACTTTGCCGGGCTGCTCTCCGATATGGCAGACCGATATCCGGAGCGCACGGCCATAATGACCTCAGAGTACGGCGAGCAGGTGACCATCACCTACGGCGAGCTGTATCACCGTGTCATGGAGTTAGCCAGCAGATACAAAAGAGAGGATTGTACCTGCGTGGGTATCTATGCCAATGCGTCGGCCATGTGGATAATAACCATGTTCGCCTCAGTCATTGCGGGTAAGAGGACTGTACTGTTTGACGTATTGTTCCCGCCGGAGAGACTGATCGAACTTGTGCGCGTATGCGGCGTGGATTCGCTCTATGCTACGAACAGCGAGGGAAAACAGATATTCGGCGGTTATATGAACGACCTTCGCAGCGAGGACCTAAAGGAATTCGGGGCGCTGCATGAGGCTCTGGCAAACCGCATGTCGATAAATCCCGATGAAGAGATAGAGGAGGCCGGAAAGCTCCTGTTCTTCACCTCCGGTACGACGGATTTCTACAAGGCAGTGGTGCTTTCGCAGCAGGCGCTTCTCTACGATGCCTGGGCGGGACAACAGATAGCGCACGGGACACCGGAGGACATGGTGCTGTGCATGCTGCCCATGTGGCATGTTTTCGGTTTTGTGACAGGCATATTGTGGCCGCTTTCCATAGGAGCCCATGTCGCGCTGTCGCGCGGGATAAGGCATGCTCTTCAGGATCCCATAACCTATGAGCCCGATTACATACCGGTTATACCGTCGCTCTTAAAATACATGCTTTCAATGGACGCGCTGAATAAGAACCTCGGGACGGTAATCATCGGCGGATCTCCCTGCGACGAAGCGACGCTGGAGATGCTCTTCAGGCGCGGAATAAGGGTTATGCAGGGCTATGGTCTGACCGAGACCTCAAGCGGTGTCGCGTGCTCAACGGATCCGAAGAACATCTTTGCAATGGAGCCATGTATCGGTACAAGCTTTAAGATCGCAAACGACGGAGAGGTGATGATAAAAACTCCCTCCATCATGGACGGGTACTTCCGGAATCCCGAATTTACGGCGGCAAAGATAGTCGACGGGTGGCTTATGACCGGCGATCTGGGACACATAGACAGCGAAGGGCGCCTGATCATTCTCGGAAAAAAAGACGAAGTGCTGGTGCTCTCCAACGGAGAAAAGCTCTTCTGTCCGGAGGTAGAGGCCGAACTGAATGCGATGACGGGCACGGAAACGGAGCTCTATCTCGAAAATGACCGACTTACCCTGGCGGTCGTTGCAAGGAATAAAACAAGGGAAGAGATAGAAAAACAGGTGGAGATTTTCAACAAAAAGCAGCCGATCAGCAAAAGGATAGCCGGCATATCCATGCGCGAAAAACCCCTGCCCAGAACCGTCGGCGGCGATCTACAGCGCTGGCGGATATCACAGTGAGATGACGGGGGATTTTTGTCTGATTTTGACACAGACGGCAACAAGAGTTATAAATAGATGTTGATGAGTGATCTGTATCACACATACCGCATGATCAGGAGGAAGAAAAAATGAAGAAAAAGTTACTGTCAGCAGCACTTGCCGGTATCATGGCATTATCTCTCGCAGCCTGCGGAAACAGCGCGGCAAAGCAGGGAGCGGACAAGGACCTTGAGTACATCATGAACAAAGGTACTCTGGTTGTAGGCATCACCGATTTTGCACCCATGGATTACAAGGATGGCGGTGACTGGATCGGCTTTGACGCGGATGTCGCGAGACTGGTCGCCAAGGATCTGGGAGTAGAGGTCAAGTTTGTCGAGATCGACTGGGACAATAAGATCCTTGAGCTTGAAAACAAATCCATAGACTGTGTATGGAACGGCATGACTCTGACTGATGAGGTCAAAAATGCCATGACCTGCACCAACCCCTATTGCAACAATGCGCAGGTGGTTGTGCTTCCCGCGGATCAGAAGGGCTCATACCCGGATGTCGAGAGCATGAAGGCTCTGAAATTTGCGGTTGAAGCAGGAAGCGCCGGTGAGGCCGCCGCTAAGGAAAACGGCTTCAATTATACTTCTCTGACGTCTCAGTCGGATACGCTTATGGAGGTACAGGCGGGCACCAGCGATGCTTCGATCATAGATCTGCTCATGGCGGGCGCAATGATAGGCGAAGGCACCAGTTATCCCGAGCTGACACACTCGCTGGAGCTCACCACCGAGGAATACGGTGTGGGCTGCCGCAAGGGAAGCGACCTCGCGGAGTATATAAACGACCGGTTTTCGACCTATTATATGGACGGTACTCTTGAAAGCATTGCAAAGAAGTACGGCGTCCAGGATTCTCTCGTGAAGCAGCAGTAAGACTATGTTTCTGACGGTAACAGCATCCCTGCTTGAGGGGTTTCTCGCCACAGTCAGGCTCTTTGCCCTGACGCTGGTCTTTGCACTGCCGTTGGGACTGGTGATAAGCTTTGGATCCATGAGCCGCTTTGCCGCACTGAGGCTCCCCATAAGGTTTCTCATATGGGTGGTGCGCGGTACGCCCCTGCTTTTGCAGCTGCTTATCATCTATTACGGACCGGGTATAATCATAAAGAATAATGTATGGGGTTCAGGGGACAGCGGCAGGTTTGTCGCTGCCCTTGTTGCGTTTGTTATCAACTACGCCTGCTATTTTTCAGAGATATACCGGGGAGGCATTCAGTCTATACCCGTGGGCCAGTATGAAGCAGGGCAGGTCCTGGGTCTGACGCGCAGTCAGATCTTTTTCAGGATCACACTGCTGCAGGTGATAAAGCGCATAGTTCCTCCCATGTCAAATGAAATAATAACGCTGGTGAAGGACACATCTCTTGCCAGAGTCATCGCGGTTTATGAGATCATATGGAGCGGTCAGTCCTTTATAAAGAGCGCCGGCATAGTATGGCCGCTGTTTTACACCGGCGTGTTTTACCTTGTGTTCTCGGGACTTCTGACCATGCTCTTTTCCCGGCTTGAAAACAAGCTGGACTATTTCAGGTGATTCGACATGGCACTTTTGGAAGTAGAAAATCTGTCAAAGAGTTTTGATAATACAAAGGTTCTCAAGGATATATCGTTCTCGCTCGATAAAGGATCCGCGCTGTCTATAATCGGATCCTCGGGCAGCGGGAAAACGACTCTTCTAAGGTGTCTGAATTTTCTTGAGACGCCCGATACCGGCAAAATCTCTGTGGGCGGAGAGGAGCTTTTTTCTGCATCAGAGGTCTCGCAGACATCCAAAGAAAGCGAGGCGCGGATCAGAGAAAAGCGCCTGCATTTCGGCCTGGTATTCCAGGCTTTCAATCTGTTCCCGCAGTATACGGCACTTGAAAATGTGACTCTGGCACCTTTGCTCCATGCCAGGGAAAGGGGAACTGTAAGCGCACAGCAGAAGGAGAATATCCGGAAGGAGGGGGAGGAGCTTCTATCGGTCATGGGTCTTGCGGACAGGATGGAGCATTATCCCCATCAGCTCTCAGGCGGTCAGTGTCAGCGCGTCGCGATAGCCAGGGCACTCGCGATGAAGCCGGACATCCTGTGCTTTGACGAGCCCACCAGCGCACTTGATCCCGAGCTTACGGGCGAAGTGCTGCGAGTGATAAGGCAGCTTGCAGAGAAGAGGACGACAATGATCATAGTTACCCACGAGATGACTTTTGCCAGAGATGTGGCTGATACGTGCATATTTATGGACGGAGGCGTCATAGTGGAATCGGGTGACGCGAAGGAAGTGATCGACAACCCCACGCAGGAAAGGACTAAGAAGTTTTTGATGCAGAGCAGGATGTGAGGATCAAACCCCGGAAGTCTCCCGCCTGCGGTATCTTGCGATCAGGATAAAAGCAAAAAGTGCCAGAATGATGGCGGCTGACAGGATCCCATAGTACCTGCGGTCGCCGGTTTTAGGTACGGAGTAGGGATCCTTGCCGTATTCGTCCTTTCCGGTGTCATATGCGGGATCGTATGCGGACTGTCCTGCAGCGGCATTGTCGGCAGAAGCCGCGTCCGCGTTTGTCGTACCAGCCTGGCCGGCGGCAGCCGCGTTCGCATTTGTCGTATCCGCCTGAGTGTCTGCAGCCTGAGAGTCCGCTCCGTCCTGCCCTCCAGCGGTGTCCGCCTGTCCTGCGGCATCGCCGGACTGATCCGCGGCATTATCTCCATCCAGATTGAAGTTGGTCTGACTTCCGGTGTAGGCATTGCTTCTTGCCGCGTATACGCGGGTTGAGCCGCCCCTGGTGTAGGCGATCGCATAAGTCGAGAAATGGATGGTCATGAACTCCAGGCAATATGAGGTCGAGCGTCCGTGCCTGCAGATACAGGAAAGCTTTTCAGGCTCGCCGTCGATGCCGGTGGTGTAAACTGCATAGGTTCCTTTATCCGGATCCATCGAGGAACCGAGGGGAAGAGTGATGGTGACATCTCCGAACTGGGGATTCCTTGTTATGTTTTTGTCATCGACCGCGGTCAGTGAAAGATCGTAGCATTCGATATTGCTGTATCTGACGCCGGCACTTGTGAGCAGAGCCTTTAAGTCATCGCCGGACGTGCTGTCGGCAGTAAGGGTATAAGAAGAGGAAGGGCCCCTGACCTCCGCCGTTATGTCCGATACCAGCCCGCGCACCGTGGTAGTGGCTATGGCGGCATTCTGAGTCACAAAAATGCCCCTGTCGGGGACCGCATGTACCCTTACAGGAACCGCGGCGAAAACTGACAGAAAAAGTATTATGACAGCACATATATTGTATATAAACCTTTTCATAACTGATACAGTATACCACATTTAGGTGACAATGGGACAGTCCCCGCAGTCACACAGGTAAAAAAATTGAGACTAAGGACAAAGATTATTATCAGCGGAATAGCAACAGTATTGATGCCTCTTGTATTGCTGACGGCATTGTTTATGCTGTTGGGCAGGAGTATAAACCTTACTAATGTGATACTCACTGCTGTCATATTGCTCGTGACCAGCGTGGCACTGACTCTGTGGATAAGCAAGGGAGTCACTGCGCCCATAGACGAGTTAAACCATGCGATGCAGCACATAAGGGACGGGGATTTTGAATACAGACTCACCGACAGATATTCCCGGGCGGGCCGTATGGGAGTCGTGAAGGGAGAGATAGGGGAGCTTTACAGCAGCTATGAGGACATGCGTCTGAGGTTAAAGGAGTCCGCCGAGGAAAAGCTTTTGCACGAGCAGCGCGGACAGGAGCTTGTGAGCAACATAACCCATGACCTCAAGACGCCCATCACGACAGTTAAGGGTTACGCCGAGGGTTTGCTGGAGGGCGTGGCGGATACTCCGGAGAAGAGAGAAAAGTATCTGCGCACGATCGTCAATAAGGCAGAGGATATGAATAAGCTCATAAATGAGCTGACGCTGTACTCCGGAATAGACAACAACCGTATACCCTACCATTTTACAAAGCTTAAGGTCGCGGAATACTTCGGAGACTGTGTGGAGGAGCTGGGAGTCGAACTCGAGAGCAAGCAGATAAAGCTTGATTATTCCAATCTCACGGCACCCGAGACGCAGATCATCGCGGATCCCGAACAGCTCGGACGCGTCATTAACAATATCGTCGGAAACAGTATAAAATATATGGGACGCGATGACGGAACCGGACAGATTGAGATACGCGTGCTCGATGATTCTGATGCCGTGCGTATAGAGATCGAGGACAATGGCATGGGCATTGCCCAGAGAGATCTGGCCAATATTTTTGACAGATTCTACAGAACCGACAGATCGCGGACTTCCCGCGTGGGCGGGAGCGGCATAGGGCTGTCGATAGTGAAGAAGATAGTGGAGGATCACGGCGGCTATATATGGGCGACCAGCAAAGAGGGCGAGGGTAC
>JAIKZD010000124.1 GCA_024682555.1 Lachnospiraceae bacterium
CTATAAAGTATCAAAAAAAACTTCCGATAAAAATTATAGATGGTCAGAGAAGGCTGTTCTCTTTCCGTCAAATATATAAGGAAGGGAGGCAATGTTATGCGTATAGAAGCTTATAACGCAATGTCACAGATCTATTCGGCGAAGAAACCGACGAAGGTTACGGGTACATCGGCAGCTTCACGTACCGATCAGGTCAGCATATCAAGCTTTGGCAGGGATATGCAGAACGTAAGGCAGGCGATCGCAAATTCGAGCGATATAAGATCAGACATTACAGAGCCTTTGAAGAGCAGGATACAGTCAGGCGAATATAAAGTAAACAGCGACGATTTCGCCGGAAAGCTGCTCGAAAAATTCGGAGAGAAGTACAGCTTTTAAGCGGAAAGGTCCTTACTTTCCCGCTTAAGAGCATATTCTCTCAGGCAGGGTCAGATTCAGCAGATTGAAAGGGGATATATATGGCCAGCTTAATGGAGGAACTGATAAACACACTCGAAAAAGAAAGCGTCATATATGAAAGACTCTTGGAACTGGCTGAAAAAAAGACACCCGTAATAGTGAAGGGTGACATTGCAAATTTACAAAAGATCACGGATGAAGAACAGATCGTTGTGGATCAGATAGCTGTTCTGGAGAAGAAGCGTGAAACAGTTACTGCTGATATCGCAAACGTAATCAACAAGGATGTTGAAACCTTAAAGCTGACACATTTGATAGAACTGTTATCAAATCAGCCCAAGGAGAAAAAAAGGCTGTCCGAAGTGCATGACAGGCTTAAGAGCGTGGTCACGCAGGTCAGGATGATCAACGAACACAATCAGGATCTGATAGCCCATTCTCTCGAAATGGTTGAATTTGATCTCAATATGATACAGGCTATGCGTCAGGCCCCTGAGACCGCAAATTACGGAAAGGGCGGATACAATTCCGGGGATATGCTCGGAAGTCCGATGACCGGGTTTGATGCAAAGCAGTGATGATCGGTTTACAGATCAACATTTGAAGGTGATTACATGAGTTTATTCAGTGCTTTACACGTAGGACAATCCGGAATATCGACAAGTCAGAATGCGCTCAATACAACGGCGCATAATTTATCAAATATAGAGACTGAAGGCTATACAAGACAGCAGGTGCTTCAGAGCGACAGGGTGTACCATAACATCGGTACGGCCGCAGTTTCCACAGAGCAGTCCGGTCTTGGCGTGGCTTACAGTAAGGTAAGACAGGTAAGGGACGAATTTCTCGATGCTTCCTTCAGGAAGGAATCGGGAAGGGAGTCCTTTTATTCTACCTGCTATGAAGTGACCAATGAGCTCGAAGTATTTCTGGGAGAGCTTACGGGTGCTTCGTTTAAGGATGCGCTTACAAATCTCTGGACTTCGGTTGAGGAACTTCAGAAGGATCCTTCAAGCGCGGTTACCGAAGGCCAGTTCGTATCCTGTGCATCGGAGTTTTTGGAGAGAGCCCAGGGTGTGTATCAGGGGCTTATAGACTATCAGGATAACTTAAACGAAAAGATCAGGGATATGGTCACCACCATTAACGAATTCGGTGACAAGATCTGTGAATATAATGAAAAGATCGCAAGAGTCGAGATGACTCCCGAATATACGGAAGATACCAAAAAGCTGTCCCTTGCACTTGAAGAGGCCAATGATCTCAGAGATGCAAGAAACAAGCTTTTGGATGATCTCGGAGCGTATGGAAACGTCACCTATAAAGAGGATCTCAAGGGCTGCGTTACGGTATCCTTTGAGGGTATCCCCATGGTGGTTCCCGGAAAGGGGCAGCCTTTCTATATGGGAACAACCTATGATGCCGGAACCGGTTTTTATACGCCTTCATGGCCCTCTTACGGAAACAGGGAGGTATTTGACCTTAACCAGGAAATATCCAGCAAGATGAATTCAAATATCGGGGAACTGAAGGCCCTGGTGCTTGCAAGGGGTGACAGGAGAGCTAATTATAACGATCTTGAAACAGGCGTTTACAATGACGGTACCACAGGTAAGATGTGCACCTCCAATTCCATAATAATGAATTCCATGGCGGAGTTTGACAATCTTATCAATAAGATCGTTACGGATATAAACAATGTCCTGGCGGGCGAGAAGGATGTGATCGACGGTGGGGGAATACCTCAGTATGCCGATGAAAGTCAGTGTCCTATGGAACTCTTCCAGAGACTCGGAAGTGACAGATATGTTTATGACGGAACCGATTATAAGTATGTTCCCGAGGACACTTCGGGTTCTCCCGCAGATGTTTCCACCATGTACACCTGCTCGAATCTAAAGATCAATCCCGAGCTTTTAAAGCAGCCTACCAAACTCGGATATCCGCAGGAACGATTTATAACGGATGATAAAAATGTGGACCAGACCAAGGCCGACCGGCTTGCAGAGGCCTTCAGTTCACCGTCGCTTGTTTTGAATCCCAATGTTACAAAGATCAGTAATTTCAGCGATCTGTATTCCGATATGGTCTCTTCGGTGGGAACCGCAGGTTATGTTTACAAAACCATAGCAGATTCCCAGTCCGCCACCGTTACCTCCATAGATAATGCAAGACAGCAGATCCTGGGAGTTTCTTCAAACGAAGAACTGCAGAATATGATAAAGTTTCAAAATGCCTTCAATGCTGCCAGCAGATATATAAATGTCGTGAATGAGATGATCGCACATATAATCGACAGACTTGGCGGAATGTAAGTCAGGAAAGAGGTGAACATATGCCTTCAACATTTTTCGGATTAAATATAGCATATACGGGACTTCAGGCCGCAAATGCCTGGCTGAATACCACCGGAAACAACATTGCCAATGTTGAAACGGAAGGTTATTCGAGGCAGAAGGTAACACAGCAGGCCGCAGATGCCTTAAGGACGCATACAAGATACGGAATGGCCGGAGCAGGAGTTAATTCGCTGTCAGTAGACCAGATCCGCAATCAGTATTATGACCTCAAGTACTGGAACAGCTGTTCCAATCTCGGGATCTATGAGGAGCGGAAGGACTACATGCTCCAGATAGAGGATTATTTCACCGAGACGGATACCATGAGAGGTTTTAATACCATTTTTTCGGATATGTTCTCCTCTCTTGACGAAGTTTACAAGAGTCCGGGAGATGATGCGGTAAAATCCCAGTTCCTCGGTCAGTGCTCGAGTCTTTCAACTTATTTCAATGAGATGAATACAAATCTGACCAAGCTTCAGGAGGATGCAAACTCAGAGATCAAGAACTATGCGGATCAGATCAACGCGCTGGCATCCGAGATAGCAACCATCAACAAACAGATCAATCTGATAGAGTGCAATCATGTTATCGCCAATGAACTCAGGGACAAAAGATCCTTAATGATAGATGAGCTGGCCAAGATCGTGGACGTGGAGGTCATAGAGACACCTATCTATACAACGGAGGAAGGATCGGATGATCCGGATGCCGAGAAATCCGGAATGAACCGGTACACCGTAAAGATCGGCGGCGGACAGACCCTGGTGAGCAGTTATGAGTACAACACCTTATCCTGTACCGCCAGACAGCACAAGGTCAATCAGTCGGATGCGGAAGGTCTCTATGATATACAATGGTCAAACGGTCTTGACTTTAACTTTTACGGAAAGAACCTGGGCGGCTGTCTGAAAGGACTCATTGATATACGTGACGGAAATAATAATGAGTTCTTTCACGGGAAGATCGTGGATGTGGCTCCGGCAGCGGGTCCTACCACTTCCGTGACTATTGATGTAAACAAGTATTCTTATCTTCTGGATATCAACAAGGCCACCCTTCCGGAATCGGGAAGCATAAGGCTTGGAAATGAATTATTCGAATACGAGAGCTGGTCGTATGATGCCGATAAAGGACAGTATACCTTTAACATGGCTCCGGGCCAGAATGCGTCCGGATATAAGGACAGGGAGGCCCGCATCGGTACCGGAGTGGATTATCTGGGGATACCTTATTATCAGGAGCAGATGAATGAATGGGTCAGACAGTTTGCCATGGCGATGAACGATATCGAAAAGACCGCAAGGGATCAGGACGGTAATTATGCCGAGCCGTTATTCGTCGCAAAAAAGGCTACGGAAGAGGGATACTTTGAATTCTCGGACCAGTACCCCAATCCCGATGATCCTGCTGTAAAGAGTGACGTTGTCTATTCGGCCGGTAATAATTATTACCAGCTGACGGCAGCCAATATGATGGTAAATGAGAGCATGTTAAAGGATGTCGACAAATTCCTTACGCGAAGAGATTATTATTCCGGACAGGATGATCAGGATATTGCACAGAAGCTTCTCACCGTGAAGACGGATAAGTCAAAGATGTCCTTCAGAGGCTGCAGCTCTCAGGAGTTTTTGCAGACGATCACCGCCGATATCGCACTGGGAACCGGAGCGGCCTCCACCTTTACCAGGAATTATACCGATATCAACAATTCCATAAATAATCAGAGGGTATCCGTATCCGGAGTGGATAATGATGAAGAGGCCCTAAATCTTGTCAAGTTCAGGGAGGCCTATAACCTTGCGGCAAAGATGATGTCCGTAATGCAGCAGATCTATGACAGACTGATACTTCAGACCGGTGTATAAACCGCCTGTGATAAATGCCGTGTGAGCCGGTACGCAGGGAGCTGTACGGATCAACAGACGATTTAAGGATAAGTAAGAAAGGGAATGCTTATGAGAATAACCAACGGCATAATGAACAATAATGCAAAGACAAATATAACCCTCAACAAGGAGTATGCCGACAGGCTCAATACCCAGGTGGCAACCGGACAGAAGATCACCAGACCTTCGGACGATCCCGTTATCGCCATAAGAGCCTTAAGGCTTAATACCAATATAGCCGAGCTCAATCAGTATTATGACAAGAACATTCCCGATGCGGAATCATGGCTTACAACAACGGAGACTGCTCTTGATCAGACCAATTCCATACTTGAGAGCATACAGAAAAACCTTACCACCGGTGCATCGGATGATAACACGGCCGGTGACAGGATGAACCTGCTTGAGAACATGGCGGCACTCCGTAAGCAGATCTATGCGGCAGGCAATGCGGATTACGCAGGAAGAACGGTATTTACCGGTTACAGGACAGGTGAATCCCTTACCTTCCTTGATGATACGGATAATCTTCAGTATTCCATGATACAGAATCTTACCTTTAAGGATGTGAGCAAGATCGATTACGTTTCCGGAAGCTTCGGCGTAAATAAATCGGCCTTGCTTGACAAATCAGAGCTGGATATAGACTGTACCGAGGTTTACAGGGTAAGGTTAGCCTATAACAAGCTTGATGATCCCCAGGTAAATCCGGACGGTTCCGCTCTTTCCCCCGAGATATCATATAAGCTCAAGGATGGTACCACAGGTACCTACAATGTGTCCGTGGTCTCACTTACACCCGATCAGTCGGTAAATGACGGATATTATACCTCCATAGGTGAAGACGAGGTCCGCCTTATCGCGGATACGGGAGAACTGATCCTTGGAAGGAATGCGGCCCAAAACCTCCAGTCGGACGGCGCCGAATTCAGTATCGAATATTCCAAGAGCGAGTTTGATAAGGGAGATTTAAGACCCGAACACTATTTTGCCTGCAAGTCCAAGGATACCGCCGATGCCGCATCAAAAGTCATTCCTTATAACTATGATGAAACAGGAACAACACCGGATTTCAAAAAACAGAAGATAACCTATGAGGTGGCTTTCAATCAGTCGCTTGAGATCAATACCAATGCCTGCGATGTTTATTCACATGACATAGGAAGGGATGTTGACGAACTCATAGCCGCCACCCAGGCCGTAGTGGATGTTGAGGAAAAGATAAAGACCCTTGAGAGCATGCAGAAGGATACAGGCTATTCGGAGACAGATCTTGAAAAGATAAACGGAATGCTTGAGGCCTGCAATAAGGAGTTTGATTTCTTAAAGGAGATCATGCAGAAAAAATTCTCCCAGGGGATTGGACGTTTTCAGGATTATGCCGCAAGACTCAATACGGAAAATGCGGCAGCAGGCAGTAAGAGCGAAAGACTTGCCCTTACCAAGGAGAGAGTCAGCGAACAGAGGCAGAATTTCAAAGAGCTTGCGGATTCCAATATCAACATAGATCTTACGGATACCGCCATCGATCTTAAGAGTGCCGAGGTTGCTCTTCAGGCAGCGCAGTCCGCCACAGCCAAGATCGTTCAGCAGACCCTGCTCAATTATATTTAAACGCTGTACTTCGTTTGCGATAATACTTTTTTCTCTTGATTTAGAAGGGCAGAAAACTTAAAATATAACATGGGATAGAAACAAAAGTCTGCGTGGATCTCCGCACAGACTTATGTTGGTATAAGTAATAAAAGAAACGGAGAAAGCCGTGCGGAGGTCTTTGCTGAAAGAGACCTGAATGTACGAAATGTAAGGAAGGGAGAAGGATATGCATATTGTTACCAAAATATTCGGGGAAATATTGGTGGATGAGGAGAAGAAGATCACATTTCCGAGCGGTATCGTGGGATTTCCGGATCTGAAGGATTTCATGCTGATACATGATGCGGACACTAAGGATCCTGACGGGGGCGGCATCAAGTGGCTGCAGTCCTTACAGGAGCCTGCTTTTGCATTGCCGGTCATGGATCCGCTCATTCTGATACCGGATTACAATCCCACCATTGAAGACGAGTTGTTAAAGCCCATAGGAAAGCTGTATCCCGAGAATATGTTAGTTCTTGTTACGGTTACGGTTCCCGTAGACATAAAGAATCTTTCCGTCAATTTAAAGGCTCCGCTCATAATAAACGGTGATACCAAAAAGGCCGTTCAGGTGATCCTTGAGGGTGATTATGAGATCAAGCATTATATTTATGACAAGCTCGACAAGGTAAAAAAGGACACAGAGGAATAACAGGAATATTACCGGATAAGGAGGATGCGAGATGTTAGCACTGTCCAGAAAGAAGAACGAGGCGCTTGTCATAGACAATAATATAGAGGTGACCGTTCTTGAAATAAAAGGCGATCAGGTAAAGATCGGGATAACCGCTCCGAAGGAGATCCCCGTGTACCGTAAAGAAGTATATTTACAGATCCAGGAGGCCAATAAGGCATCCATGAAAAATGAAGGGATTGCCGCTCTTAAAAATCTTTTTTAAGGGTGTTAATTATATCGGACTTTTGCCGATATAACATATAGAAATCCGTTACCAACTTTATTTTATAATTATTTTTTTAAAGATCACATGGAGGTGATGACTTATGGCAGTAGAGCCTATCGGAAGCGTTATGACCTATCAGGCACAGCAGATGATCCCTGAGGTGAATAATGCTCAAAAAAGTACATCCACTGCTGCATACACGGAGGGAACAGCACAGGATGAAGCCGCAGCGCAGGCAGTGGATAACAAGATAGTCGTTGTTGAGAGTGCCAACAAAGCAGAAGACGGCAGCACAGGGGACAACGGCCAGGGAAAGAACGAGACAGCTTCAAACGAGCAGATCAGAAAGGCCGTTGAAGAGCTCAACAAGAAGATGAGCAAGAGATCAGAAGCTCTGTTTGGTATCCACGAAGAAACCAACAGACTGACGATCAAGATCGTGGATCAGGAAACAAAGGATGTGATCAAGGAATTCCCGCCCGAAAAGACTTTGGACATGATCGCCAAGGTATGGGAAATGGCCGGGATCATTGTTGACGAGAAGAGATAGGAGGTCAGGATATGTCGATCAGGATTACAGGAATGAATTCCGGCATGGACACCGATGCCATGGTCCAGGAACTCGTTAAGTCATATTCCAAAAAAACCGAAACTCTCAAGAAGCAGCAGACCAAGGCCGAGTGGAAACAGGAAGCATGGACGGATCTGAATAAAAAGATCAAATCCTTCAGTTCCAAGTATGTCAGCAACATGCAGTATTCCACATATTTTGCCAAGAAGACCACCAATGTATCCGATTCCTCAAAGGTATCGGTTGTTACCGGTGATAATGCGGTAAGCGGCACACAGACCATAGAAGTAAACAAGCTTGCAAAGGCCGGATATCTGACCGGCGGGCAGCTCAGTACCACAAGCGGCAAGGCAGTTTCGAAGAACACAACCCTTGCGGATCTTGGATACAGCGGAGAGGATACGCAGATCACCCTTAACAAGGGAGACGGCAAGAGCATAACCATAGACGTGACGGCAAACACAAAGCTTTCAACCATCACGGATGCCCTTTCCGGTGCGGGATTAAATGCAAATCTTGACACCAAGACCGGCAGGCTTTTCATAAGCTCAAAGGACTCCGGAGCAAAGAATGATTTCAATCTTACCGCTGATTCGGCTTCGGGCAATGATGTTCTTGCTAAGCTGGGACTTCAGAAGAAGGAGTATTATACCAAGAACAATATCGAAGTCGGTGAAAATGCCTATGCAACAAAAATTGACGGTCAGGATGCCGAGATCCTTTTAAACGGAGCCAAATTCACATCCTCGAACAATGCATTCAGTGTTAACGGTCTGACCATCACCGCAAAGGATGTTACAAGCGGTGAGGTTACGCTTTCGACGGATACGGATTATGACAGCATCTACGATTCCATAAAGGGATTCATCAAGGATTACAGCGAACTCATAAATGCCCTGGACAAGGCATACAACGGCGAATCGGCAAAGGGATATGAGCCGCTTACGGCAGAGGAAAAAGATGCCCTTACCGAAGAGGAAGTTGAAAAGTGGGAAACAAAGATCAAGGAATCCTTACTCAGAAGAGACGGTGATGTTTCCGCAGTTGCAAGCATAATGAAAGAAGCGATGGCTTCAACTTATACCGTAAACGGTGAGGTTCTCAGTCTTTCAAGCTTCGGGATAAACACTCTTTCATATTTCAGTGCCCCCGATAACCAGAAGAATGCCTACCATATTGACGGCGACAAGGATGATGAGGCCACCAGCGGAAATACGGACAAGCTGAAGGCCGCTATAGCTTCGGATCCTTCAAAGGTAGCAAGCTTCTTCCAGAAACTGGCAACCAATATGTATGATTCCTTCCAGAACATTACAAGATCATCAAGCTCCAGATCCTACGGAAGCTTCTTCGATGATAAGAAGGTCAAGAAGGAATATGAATCCTATGAAGGAAAGATTTCCGACTGGGAGGATTATGTGGCCAAGATCGAGGACAAGTATTACGCACAGTTCTCGAAGATGGAAACGGCCATGGCAAAGCTTAATAACACACAGACTTATCTTTCCAACATGTTTGGAATGTGATGATTACAGGGGACAAAAGTCATGAGGCGATCATGCTTGCATGAATCGCTTCATGACTTTGGGACCCGCCCCGCATGAGCAGGGAATGGGGCAATTTAGTACAGCCCTTCAGGAGGTTTAAGATGGCTGCAGCAAATGATGCATATGCACAGTATATGAGAAATAAGATTTTAACGGCATCCCCGGCGGAGCTTACTCTGATGCTCTATGAGGGTGCCATTAAATTTTGTAATATAGCCATTATCGGACTTGAAAATAATGATGTGGAAAAAGCACACAATAATATAATGAAGGTTCAGAGGATAATCGAAGAGTTCCAGATAACCCTGAATTTTGATTATCCCATAGCCAATGATTTCAATAATGTATACAATTACCTGATCAGACGGCTCAGGGAAGCAAATATGGAAAAAGACAAACAGATACTCGAAGAGGTTCTTGAACATTTAAGGACCATGAGAGATACCTGGAAGGAAGTAATGAAGACTGCACACTGATACAGAGGGGTTTTCCATGTCGGATGAAAGCAATTATATTGATATAATGATAGAGAGCCTTCAGAAGAAGGAAAAGATCCTTGACAGCCTGATCGCAAAATGCGAAGCCCAGGCAGAGGTCATAGCGGATAATGAGTACGGAGATATTGCCTGGGACAAATTCAATGTACTTATAGTGGAAAAGGATGACCTGATAGACAGGCTCAATGATTCCGATGCGGGTTTTCAGGCTCTGTATGACAGGGTCGGTGAGGATCTCAAGGCAAACAAGGACAGATACGCCGAAAAGATCCGGATGATCCAGAGACTGATAAGGACCGTCACCGATAAGGGCGTGACCATCAAGGCAAAGGAAGAAAGAAACCGGGCCGAACTTGAAAGAGTTCTTACCGGTGCGAAAAAGGAGATCAAAGGGCAGAGAAAAAGTTTAAGCGCTGCCAGCAATTACTATAATACAATGGCCGGAGCCTTTGCTACGGAGATCCCTGCGACCCTTGATCAAAAAAAATAAAAAAATAGTAAAGAGGGGTTAAGTTTTGAAAATTAACTCCGATATACTATACAGTAAGGGAAAATGAGGCATCAGATAAGAGGAGCGTACGGCCTTAAGTCAGGTGCATGACCGGCTCAAACAAAAACCGGAAATGGCAAGGAAGCCAGCATAATCAAATTCAAGGAGGAAATAAATATGGTAGTACAGCACAACATTACAGCAATGAACTCCAACAGAATGTTGGGAGTAACAACAAGCGCACAGGCAAAGAACACAGAGAAGCTTTCTTCAGGTTATCAGATCAACAGAGCAGCAGATGATGCAGCAGGTTT
>JAIKZD010000143.1 GCA_024682555.1 Lachnospiraceae bacterium
CGAACAAAATACCCACTAAACAGGTCATCAGGGCGGTTTGGTGGGTATAATTGTGAAAAAAAGAGAGAGTGCCGGGCGGAAAATCCCTACTAAACATGTCGACAGAGCGGTTTAGTGGGTATTTTTGAAGAAAAAAAGACAGAACTGAGTGAAAAATACCTACTAAGCGATGCAGAAGAGCGGTTTATTGGGTATTTTTGAAGAAAAAAAAGACAGAACCGAGTGAAAAATACCTACTAAGCGGTGCAACAGAGCGGTTTAGTGGGTATTTTTGGAAAATAAGCCGAGAGCTGAGTGGTACTCATAAAAACATGAAAGATTACCATGAATTTATCAGGGAGACAGAGATCTGTCGTGTGCACACGATAAAAACACATTGAAATCATCGTGCGGAGACGATAGAAATATGTCGGAAATTGTCTGCATGATATGTAGATCAGGAAACAGATGCATTATCGGTATAGGCGGAAAATCCCTGCCAAACAGAAAATATCCACGAAATCAATTAAGGATTTCCGCGGGATGGCCGATAAAATAGATATAGGTGTAATGGCAGGGTTTTCGCCGGAAAACCTTCAAAGGATCAAGGAGGATGCGATATGGATGTAAACGGAATTACAAACAATCAGGCAGGAATGCTGAGCCGGATAGCGGCTGAGAGGGGCGTAAACAATCAGGGGTTAAATGAAGAGAACGGAATAAACGGGGCGGAAAAGAGCAAAGTCGGGGGAAAAACGATAGGCGAGCCCAGACTTTCCGAAAAAGGTAAGAAGTATTATGAAGAGCTGAAGCAGAAATACGGCAATATGGATTTCATCCTGGTAAGTGCCGACAAGAAGGATTATGCCAAGCAGATGGCTGGAAGCTATGCCAATCCCAATAAAATGGTCGTTCTCATAGATGAGGAAAAGATCGAGAGGATGGCGGAGGATGAAGACTTCAGGAAACAGTATGAAGGACTGATAGAATCTGCGGCATCCAACATCCCGAAGCTTAAGAATGCATTTGACGGAAATTCCAATGTGGCCGGCTACGGAATGCAGGTTAATGATAACGGAACCGCTTCCTTCTTTGCCATAATGAAGAAGGCATCCGATGACCAGGCTGCAAGGATAGAGGAAAAAAGGGAAGAAAAAAGAGAAGAGGCAAAGATTAAGGCCAGGAAGGAAGAAAAGGCCGAACAGGAAGAAAAGCTTAAGGAGAAGCTTGAGGAAAGCCGCGAAGAGAGAAGGGAGCAGTTCGATCTGAAGATCGACAGCTACAACGGCGCAATAGAGGATGACGATAAGATCATAGATATGTTCGGCTCCTATTCGACTTCACAATATGAGATAATCACCGCTTCTTCAGTGGATGAGCTTATAAACATGGTGAACGGTTACTACGGATCTTCCGGGGAAGGGGCGGCTGTAAATAACGCGCATGTCGGCGCGAATATCGATTTCAGCGTTTAGAAGACAGGGGGGACGGTTCTTTTGTCTTTTCTTTTTTTTCCCCTTGTCTTTTCCCCTTGTATTAAAAGGATCCGGTTTTCCATCGGATCCTTTTTTGCGATAGAAAATTGTGGCTGTACACTAATATTTCAACAAAGCGCGGAAATTAGTGTCAGGGAAACAGCTGCCATACACTAATATTTCAACAAAGTGCGGAAATTAGTGTCAGGGAAAGTGCGGCCATACACTAATATTTCAACAAAGAGCGGAAATTAGTGTCAGGGAAAGGGCTACCATACACTAATATTTCAGCCAAGTGCGGAAATTAGTGTCAGGGAAAGGGCTACCATACACTAATATTTCAGCAAAGTGCGGAAATTAGTGTTAGGGAAAGTGCGGCCATACACTAATATTTCAACAAAGAGCGGAAATTAGTGTCAGGGAAACAGCTGCCATACACTAATATTTCAGCCAAGAGCGGAAATTAGTGTCAGGGAAAGGGCTACCATACACTAATATTTCAGCCAAGTGCGGAAATTAGTGTCAGGGAAAAGGCTACCGTACACTAATATTTCAACAAAGCGCGGAAATTAGTGTCAGGGAAAGGGAAGCCGTACACTAATATTTCAACCAAGTGCGGAAATTAGTGTCAGGGAAGGGTTCATTACCACCTGTAGCACTTCAAATTCCAGATCATTTCTCCTGCGGGCAGTATTGTTCACATAGAAAAACTCTCGTATCCATAGATGAAATCCTTGTATTGAATGCTGATGGAGAGGAACGCGCCAGTGCTTGAAGGAAATAAAAGCCCTGTCTTGCCCCTGTTTTTCTTTCAAAAATATATACCTTTGGCGGTAGTGGAGCATATTGACCTGTGGTATAATCACCGGACATGCGTGGAAGTATGCCATTAAGGGTATTCCCGGGAAAATATAGATCTTTTCAGATCGGTCTGTCAGGAGGTAATTATGTTTAAGAGAATCGTCAGTGTCGCAGCGGTTGTGGCAATGCTTCTGGGAAGCGTTGATATCATCCCGGTTGCGGCAGCGGATATCACTGAAATCGCAGCGGAAGAAACCGGCAGTGTTGCCGCCGAATCGGAATATGGCGAAGTTGTTGCAAAACCGCAGAAAGATGGAGGCGTTTCCGCCGAACCACAGGAAAACGGCGGCGTTGTTTCAGAGCCCGAAGATCCCTCTGAGGAGAAAGTTCAGGGCACTTTGACAGAGATGCCTGATTTCATGGAAGAAACCGGCGGGGAAGATCCGGATGAGCTTCTTGAAGAGCCTCCCTCGAAAGATCTTGAAGTGTTTTTCCTTGACGAAACAGACCCGGAGAATCCTGTTGAGAATTCTTTCCCGGCCTATCCGCTCACTTATGGTGATCTTGTCTATGGCTATCCATCTTCATCCCTGACTCCGCTAAAGATAAGGATCAAATATAAGGGTGAAGGATATTTACATACAAAGTATGATTATTCCTCGGACAATTTTACCTGCTATAACATATCGGAATCCTCTTCCATCAGTGCCGGGGATCCGGTCACGCTTGAAATCTGTCCGAAGTACGGTAAAGCAGCGGGATCCTATACGGATACGATCCGTTTCATGACTGATCTGGGTGATGTCATTTATACCGAATTCAGGGTGAGGTTCAATGTTTTACCCCAGGAAGTAAAATACCACGTGGAGTCATCTGCTTCCCCCGACAATGTGGATTTCGGCTGCTTAAGGTACGGTGATACCGATACATCCGATGAGCGCGGGAAAGAATTTACATTTGTCAATGACGGTAATATCCCCCTTAAGTTTAAGATCAGCAACTATATGGCGGTGCTGGATCCGGAGGAGGACAGTTTTGTTCTGGAGAAAAAAGGAGACCCCGAAGGTAAAGACAGAAAGGTTATAAAGATCAAACCCGACGTATCAATGGTAAATCGAGGCAGCTTTGATGTCGTTTTTGAAGCACGTCCTGACAGGTATTATTGTCCGTCTTACTATGAAGCAACATACATACAGTGCAGATCCGATGTTGATTATTATCTGTATGGCGATGTGCCTGCCTCCATGCTTAGTGAGAATCCTGACTGGATGATAGCGGGAAATACAGCTATAACTCTCGCTGACGATGATGATGTCACCGTAAGCCGTATCAATTATATGGACAGTGATGACGGGTTTGCTCTTACGATAAAAGGATCCGATATCGGAAAGCTTACAACAGACGGGATCAATGTAAGCGGAGATCTGAATATACAAGCCGGAACAATAAGATCGAAAGGTGCCCTTGAGTCCTGCGCAGATATAAAGATAACGGGCGGCGATGTTGATGCGAACAATACGTTTAACTCTTATCCTGCGATCTATGCGCGGAAAAAAGTCCTTATACAGGGAGGAAATGTCAGAGCATCCGGGGATACAGCGGCCATAGCAATTAATGCCAAATCGGGTGTGGAGATAACGGATGCGACTGTGTATGCCGAAGGCATGAGTTACGGTATCAGTACGAGTGACGGTAGTGTAGTCATAGGCGGGTCTGCATATGCGTCGGTCCACGGTAAAAATGAAGACGGTATACAGGCAGGCGGAACCGGAAACATAGAGATCAAAGAAAACGCGACACTGCATGCAGTGGGAGCAGCCAGGGCGGTTTCACTGGCAGAGAAAACAGGGAATGAGATCATTATAGGAACCGGCATTACTACCATTCCCGCGGGCCTTGAATCAGGCGTTTCATCCGGTTACCTCACGTTATTTAAAGGACCGGAACATAATACATCCAACTATGCGGATGATATATGGTTCAGACCGGCTGTCACGGGAGATATTGATCTTGCTCCGTCCGAAGGACTTGATTTCGGATCGGTAGGTTACGGGGATAAACCTTCCCTTCCTGATGAAGAAAACGTCATAGTCACCAATAATGTAACCAGTCGGGAAAGGATCGTAAGTGTAACGGTTTCGCCGGAATATTTTGATGTGAAGGATATTTCCGGCAGATACTTGATGCCCGGAGAGCCCATTAACATAGGGATAAGACCGAAAAAGAAACTTGCTGCGGGAGACTATGTATCGACACTGACGGTTACGACTGAATCCGGAAAAAAGAAAACAGTATCACTAAAATATAAGGTCAATGCTCCGGTAGCAAAAATCGAGGCCGACAGGGCAAAGCTTGATTTTGGAACGGTAAAGGAAGATTACGATGAGATCGGGGCGGTAAACGTTACGATCACAAATATCGGGGATACAGAGGTAAATCTTAATGACCCTGTCATTTCCGATGATTTTGAGGCAAGTCTTAACAGAACAAAACTGGAAACCAAAGGCGATACGGCAATTCTTACCATAAGACCCAAAACCGGGCTGAAAGCCGGTGATTACAGTCATGCTGATTTCTGCATAGATTCAGAAGAGGGTGCATTTGCAAAGCTCCCGGTTGGGTTCATCGTGGAAGCATGGAAGTATGAGCTCTCGGGAGAATCCGATGAGATCGATCTGGGACGTATGCATGTCGGGTATACGACTCCGGTTCAGAAGAGCTTTACGTTTACAAATACGGGTGAGAAGCCGCTTACGATTTCCGAATGTGAAATACAAAATGATGATGTTGTTATCAAAGAAGATATCGTCGGAAAAAAGATCGATCCGGGAAAGACTCTGAAAGTCACACTTGCTGCTCCCGAAGGCAAAAGCAGAAGAAGCGTTCCCTATACCGGCAAAGTCACGGTAAAGACACAGGAGGGAGCTGAATGTTCGTTTACCGTTAAGTACTCAGTTGAACTGTTTATCGAAGGAACCGTGAAAGCCTCCGATCTTGTCTATGATTTTTACAGGGCATACGGAGATACAACGATAATACTGTCCCCCGGAGATGATGTTTCGATAAGGTCTTTGGAGTGTACCGGAAATCTTACGATAGTAGGGGAAGGAAGCGGAAAGCTCAGCTGTGATGGCATCATCAGCTCTGATGGATTACTTAAAGTTAATGGCGGCAGGATCACCTGCGAAAGATTGATCAGTAAAGGGGAAGTAGTCATCTGCGCGGATGCGGATGTTTATTCCGGGGGCATTACCTGCGGATGGGACGAAGGTTCCGTTTCCGTAGAAGGAAATGCCATTGTAAATATCATAGACGGTAGAGTTTACGGAAACAGACTTGAAGTAAAGGATAATGCATTCCTTTCGGTCAAAAATACGGGTTCCGCGGTTATCCTGCGTGACCCTGATGCGGCGGTCACCTGCGGGGAAGGGGTAGCGATAATAAAACCTCGGAATAACAGTGTAGATGATTATCTTGGGCAGTATACGGTCCTGGATACTTCGTCAACGCCTTATCCCGCAACGAGCGTCATAATCGGGGCTACAGCTGCCGGGGATGCGGGGCTGGAAGTTAAGTATACGGATATCAATTTCGGGGAGTACACCACGGATGATGATATTCCCGGGGCCAGGGAAGTCACGGTAATAAATACCGGGTCTGTGATCCAGGTGCTTGAAAAATGCGAATGCCCTAGCAGTTTTATCGCAACAACGCCCTTTAGGGAAATACTCCGGCCCGGTGAGACTACGACGTTTACGGTCAGACCGCTGGCCCTCCCTGAAGGTGAATTCACCGGTGATGTGACAGTAAAGTATGATAAAAGCGAAGAAATTGTCATTCATCCGAGTGCAAAAGTTGTTGCGCCGGTCTATGCACTTAAGCTGACCCATAACGGCGAGGATATCACGGATGATACAGGTAAGGCTATCGACTTCGGTACCTTTGTTGTAGGATACGAAGGCGGAACACCGCATGAGATCACTGTCACGAATATGGGTAACACAGTAATCACGCTGGATGATCCTGTCATGGATTTTACCTCCATTGACTGGGGATCACCTTTCGGTTTTTCCGTTGGCAAACTGTCTGAATCTGTGCTTGCACCTAAGAAGAGCGCAACGTTTTCCTTTAGTGTTTATTCGATATTTATTAAGCTTGCCGGTGATGCTCCGTATAAAGCCAAGGTCGATGTAAATGGTAAGTTCAAGCATCATCCAGTCACTGCAAGCGCCTATGGAACATTTAATGTTGAGGATACACCGGAGGCTTATGATGGTACCACAAACATCATCTGGATGATGGACATCCCGGACCAGACATATACGGGAAGTGCCATCAATCCCGAACCCGAGGTCTACTTCGGAAGAGTCAGGCTTACAGACGATGACTATAAAGTAAGTTACAAAAACAATACGAATGCATACATAATAAAGGAAGGACAGCCGGGATTCGAACTTTCCAAGGCACCGACCGTGACGATAACAGGTAAAGGAAAGTATGCGGGAACGATGACGAAGCCGTTTGTGATAAAACCGCTTCCAATTGCCGGGGCATATACCGACACGGATGCAATGGTGCAGGAGGCCTGGGAAAAACTCGGATCAGACATAGCTCACCAGACACTCATTTCAAACGGTAAGGTACAGAAGGGGTCGTTTAAATTCTACTATGATCTTCCGAACGGCAAGACGGTTACGCTTAACAGCAAGGATTATGAGCTTGCTTACCCGGATCCTGAGCCTTTGGCACCGGCTGTCTATACAATAACGGTCAAAGGTCACGGAAACTTTACCGGGGAACGTACTGTCAAGCTGGAGATAGCCGATAAGGATGCAAAGACGCTCATCTCCAAGGTTGATTTTCCCAAGATACCGGATCAGGTATATAAGGGTAAGAAGATAATTGTAAAAGGAGCTGCGGATCCGGAAAAAGAAGAGGTCAAAGCAGTTGATAAAAACGGTGCACCGTATGACCTTGTTCTGACAGATAAAGCAAAGAAGCATGCGCTCATAAAGGACACGGATTTTGAGATCTATTATTCAGACAACCTTGAAATAGGAACCGCAGCCGTTACGGTTGTAGGAAAAGGTAACTATGCGGGTACAGTCAGCAAAACCTTCAAGATAACGGGAACAAATATTGCTAAGCTTAAGACGAAGGATTATGTCAAGGAATTCGGTTATACCGGATATGCGATCACCCAGCCGATGAGATTTCTGGACGGCGGCGTGGAACTTGTCGAAGGTGTGGATTACGAGGCAGAGCACACGAACAATACCGAGATAGGCACCGCTTCGGTAACCTATACCGGAAAAGGCAGGTACTTCGGAAGTGTAAAGAAGACATACAAGATCACCGGTTTTGCCATGTCAAAGGCTGATGTGCCCAAGGACTTTGCAGGATCGAAAGATTACCGGGGTGATTATGATGCCGGGAGCAAGTCATTTATATATACCGGGGAAGCGTTTGATGTTGCCGGTGGTGAATATGACAATGAGGATCAGGGTATAAAGCTCACATACACCTATCCGGATAAGACAAAAGAAATCCTGAGAAAGGGCACAGATTACAAGGTAAGTTATTCAAAGAATACCGATCCCGGGACGGCAACGGCTGAGTTTACAGGTATCGGAAAGTTTTACGGAACCGTAAAGAGAACGTTTAAGATAAAGAGCTATTCTCTTACGGACGATGAGACAGCTCTTCATAACAGGATCACGGTTTACTATGAACCACGGGTTCGATGGGAAAGGGGACAGAATCACGTCAGCTGCCCGAAATACAAGTATCTCAAGGCAGGAGTATGTCCGGATCCGGTCGTTGAATATAACTTCGGCGGCAGGAGGCGAATACTCGAAAAAGGAAAGGATTACACACTCTCGTATGCAAACAACACGGCTCCGGGAAGATGTGATGATGAAAGACCGCCAATTGTGACGATCAACGGGAAGGGCGAATTTTCCGGGAAGCTGAACTACTATTTTACCATAGAAGATCCGGTCGTCTTTGCGGGAGATTATGAAGTCCGGGACGGTAACTATACGGTAACGGCCCAGAACTATGTCATAAACTATACCGAGGATGATTATGCACATGGTAGTTACGCGTTCTTAAAGAAACATATGGCCCCGATAAAAACAAAGGTAACGATAAAAGATGCGGACGGAACGCTTCTTAAAGAAGGAGTTGATTATGTCAAGCCTGACGGGTACGTATACAGGTATGGTGTAGGAGAATATTCTGTTGTTTATACGGATGGTACGGTGACTGCTATTGAATTTCAGTCTGGCAATTATGTGATTGATGATGCGTCCTCTTATGGAAAAACGGGTGAAAACGGGAAGATCAAAATATTAGAACCTCTCTCAAGTATTTATGTGGATGTAGAGGGTCTGGGACAGTATGAGGGTATGACTTTCAAAGGATGCTTTGTCTATGTACTTTCCGATATGGCAAAAGCAAAGATTACGATACCTGACATTCAGTATACCGGCAAACCGGTAAAACCTGAGGATGCAGATGTTATTATCACGGTAAAGGATGGAAAGAACGAAAAGAAACTTACAGCCGGCACCGACTTTAATGTACTTTCCGCTACCCTTAAGAATAATATCGAACCGGGGACTGCCAGTGTCGACATTATGTTTAACAGGTCAAGCGGTATGGAAGGTGTAAGGACCGTAACATTTAAGATCGTAAACCGCCGGATGAACTACCATATCACCTACGATGACGGATTCGGAGATGCGGATTCCGGACTTGTAAAGGCGCTTATGGATAAATATGAGTGGACCGCCAAATATTGTAAGGGTAATTACCGTATTGTCGGGACCGTGAAGGATTCAAACATCCCGGTATACGGAAAACTTGCCGCCAATGCGTTCAAGGTGCAGATGTATGATCCGGATAAAAAGAAATGGGTGGATGATAAATATATCACCTTCAAATGCTGGAGATTGTATTATGACAAAGATGATCCCGCTAAGTACCGGGATTTTGCTCCTAAGGATATGTTTGAACCCTCGTGGCTTACCCGTTTCGTATATGGCGATACATACACATTGACCGCCATCTGGGATTTCTAAATATAGTTTAGTAGGACAGGGGGACGGTTTCCCCCTGTCTGTTTTTTTCTTTTTCTTATTTCCTGCTGCACCCGTAAAGATATCACGTCCCTCCTGTCTCATAATCGTATGAATGACAAACTTAAAAGTAACAAAGCTAATTGTGATAAAAATACGGATTTGATAAAATGATATGAGTGAGATGCGACTATGGCATCCGGATCGAAAGGTTCAGGCAGCGGATAGAATTCGTTCACTATATTATTTTAAGGAGGTATTTATATATGGATTCTAAACAACTGATCGCAGAGGGTAAGGCTTATCTGGGCGTGGAGTTCGGCTCCACCAGGATCAAGGCGGTACTTACGGATGAAAAGGGAAAGCCTCTGGCACAGGGAGGCCACGGCTGGGAGAACAGGCTCGAAAACGGGATATGGACATATACTCTCGATGATATATGGGACGGACTTAAAGACTGTTACGCGGATCTGAAAAAGGATGTTTCGGAAAAATACGGTGTAAAGCTTACCGGGTTTGCGGCAATGGGATTTTCGGCCATGATGCACGGATATCTTGCTTTTGATAAGACCGGAAAGCTCATGGTACCCTTCCGTACCTGGAGAAACACCATTACCGAAGAGGCTGCAAAGGCTCTGACCGCGGAATTCAATTATAATATCCCGCAGCGCTGGTGCATCGCCCATCTGTATCAGGCTGTCCTCAATAAGGAAGATCATATCAGGGATATAGCCTTCTTTACGACTCTTGCGGGTTATGTGCACATGATGCTTACGGGAGAGAAGGTTCTCGGTGTGGGTGACGCATCGGGAATGTTCCCCATAGATATAAATACGGGTGATTATGACAGGGGAATGATCGAAAAGTTTGATAAGCTGATAGCCGCTTCGGGCACAGGCTGTGAATGGAAGCTCGGAGATATCCTTCCAAAGGTTCTTTCCGCAGGCGAGGCAGCAGGAAACCTCACCGAAGAGGGAGCAAAGCTTCTCGATCCCACAGGCGATCTTAAGGCAGGCATTCCTCTCTGTCCTCCCGAAGGTGATGCGGGAACCGGAATGGTTGCCACAAATTCCGTAGGAAAAAGAACAGGAAACATCTCTGCCGGGACCTCCGTATTTGCCATGATCGTTCTTGAAAAGGAGCTGTCAAAGGTATACCCGCAGATCGACCTTGTAACAACCCCCGACGGAGCCCTGGTTGCAATGGTACACTGCAATAACTGTACTTCGGAGATCAATGCCTGGGTAAACCTCTTTAAGGAGTATTCCGAACTTATGGGTTATAAAACGGACATGAACGAACTCTTTACAAAGCTTTATTCGGTGGCTCTTGAGGGAGAAGCCGACTGCGGAAACCTCCTTTCCTACAACTATGTATCGGGCGAGCCGGTTACCGGATTTGATAAAGGCGCTCTTGTATTTGCAAGGGGTGCGGAATCACAGTTTACGCTTGCAAACTTCATGAGGATGCATCTGTATTCGGCACTTGGTGCTCTCAAGTCGGGAATGGATCTTCTCTTTAAGTCCGAGGATGTTAAGGTTGACAGGATGTTCGGACATGGCGGATATTTCAAGACCAGGGGTGTGGGACAGAAGATAGCCGCAGCGGCAGTCGGAGCTCCCGTTTCCGTAATGGAGACCGCCGGTGAGGGCGGCGCCTGGGGTATCGCACTTTTAGCATCCTACATGAATGATAAGAACGGCATGACCCTTGAGGAATATCTGAACAGGGTGATCTTTGCCGATGAGAAGGGTGAGAGCCTTGCGGCTGATGAAGCAGAGATCAGTGGATTCGATAAATTTATGGATAATTACATGAAGGGTCTTTCCATCGAAAAAGAGGCCGTTGAGCTGTTTAATTAAGCAGGAACGCTGTTTGATCAAACCCGGTCAGACCCGGCCGGGTCCGGTCAGACACGGCGAAGGATAAAAATATCATTATGAACGGAGATAAAAAATGCTTGAAGATCTTAAAAAAATAGTCTATGAAGCCAATATGCTGCTTCCGAAGTATGAACTCGTTACCTTTACCTGGGGTAATGTAAGCGCCATCGACAGGGAATCGGGACTCTTTGTCATAAAGCCGAGCGGCGTTGAGTATTCTGAGATGAAACCCGAGGACATGGTGGTGATGGATCTTGAAGGAAACAGGGTTGAAGGGCACTACAAGCCTTCATCCGATACCCCCACCCATCTGGTGCTCTATAAGGCCTTTAAGGATATCGGCGGAGTGGTGCATACCCATTCATCCTATGCAACAAGCTGGGCCCAGAGCGGAAGGGATATCCCCTGTTACGGCACCACCCATGCGGATTATATCTACGGTGAGGTGCCCTGCGTAAGGTGTCTCAACAAGGATGAGATCGAGGAAAACTACGAAGAGAATACCGGTCATCTCATAGTAAGTGAGTTTGAGAGGAGAAAAAAAGACCCCGTGGCCGTACCCGCAGTTCTCTGCAAGAATCACGGACCCTTCGCCTGGGGAAAGGATGCATTTGATGCTGTACACAATGCTGTAGTTCTTGAGGAGGTCGCAAAAATGGCCTTCAGATGCGAGCTGATAAATCCCGATGTAAAGCCTGCACCGCAGGAACTTCAGGACAAGCACTACTACAGAAAGCATGGAGCAAATGCCTATTACGGGCAGTAAAAAGATGTTAAAAGACCGGGACCGGAGGCTGTATCCGGTCCCGTCTTTGGAGTATACCAGGATAAGACACGGGAAGGCGGTATACCCGGATAGGACACGTGTAATGCGATATACCAGGATAAGACACGAAAAGGCGGTATACCCCGATAAGACAATAAATGAGATAAAGGATAAACTAAAAGTATAATGAATAAAAAAGATGTTCTGGAATTAAGGAGAAGACTGAAGAAGGAGACCTGCAACATAGACCGGCTTGC
>JAIKZD010000146.1 GCA_024682555.1 Lachnospiraceae bacterium
GGGATGAAATGACCGATACACTTAACGGTATGGGATTTGAAGATCTCTATAAGTTCGACTGCGACAAGTGGCAGGTACAGGTTGACGCAAAGAACGCTGTTAAGTAACCGTAATACAGGTTGATCCTGTAACAAAAGGCAGATGAGCCTGCATTAGCATTAAGGCAGGCAGCTATGCAAAAACAGAAAGATCAGGGCCTCCGGGATTTCCCGGGGGCCTTTTTCCGCATTTCTTCCGCTTTTCATGCCGGCCCCCCTTTTCGTTGATTTTGAGCGCCATTTACAATATAATCAATATTAATATATCTTTGTGCATCATAAAAAACGAAAAAGGACGGACAGAGTTAATGAAAAAGATTTTCAGTATCAGAAACAAGATCTATTTATGCTTCCTGATCCCGATAGTTTTTATGGCCCTTATCGGTTATGTGGCCTATGATCATGCGGCAAAGGGAATGAGTGAACAGTTCCTCACCGCAAGCAAACGTACCATGAACATGGTCACGGAGTATCTTGACCTGAATACTTCCCTTATATCCGCAGAGACAATATCCATCGCCTTCGAGGCGGATCTTCAGGATTATCTTCTGGGTATGCCCGGCCAGGATAAAATACATATCAGCAGGTATTACGATGATGAAAGAAATGATCTTTCGGTAACCCAGGTGTCCCATCCCATAATGGATAATATCCATATCATCACAAGGGAAAAGATGGATATGATCACCACCGCAACAACGACGAAGATACCGGGGATCTTTGAGACCTACAAGGAGGATGTACTCTCAAAGAGTGAAAATCCCAACATTATGGATAAATGGATAACCTCGCACCCTCTTATCGATGAGGCACTGTCCCTTAAACCGGATTCTTACTTCCTGGCCTGCCAGCAGAAGGCAAGCAGCGGTATGGGCTGTGTTGTGATAGATATAAATACCGGGGCCCTTGCGGATCTCTTAAGGGAAGTAGATTTTGCGGGAAAGAGCTATGTCGGTCTTATAGCTCCGGACGGAAAAGAACTTGCGGTTTCCTGTGCGGACGGAAGCATCGTGGATTCCGGAACTGTTTTTGCGGATAAACCTTTCTATGAGTCGTCCCTTTCCTCCGAAGAGCTTACCGGTTCATCCTATGTGGGATTTAACGGTGAGGAATATCTGTTCATGTATCAGAGGAGCGAGGATAGTGCCATATCCCTCTGTGCTCTGATCCCCTCGGAGATCATTACAAAGGATGCGGAGAAGATCAAACAGATCACGGTATATCTTGTAATCATTTCCACTCTTATCGCCTTTATCATCGGAAGTCTCATAGCGGGCGGTATCCAGAAGAACATGAAGAGGATATCCGGCAAGCTTGATGAGGTTGCAAACGGAAATCTCTCCGTAAGCGTAAAGGCCAAAGGACATGACGAATTTCAGGGTCTTGCAAAGGCTGCGGGCAACATGATCGCAAACAACAAAAAGCTTGTGGAGAAGCTGTCGGGAACGGCGGATGAGCTGGCTCTTTCCGCCGTGGATGTAAGCGAGGCTTCAAAAACCATATCAGGATTTTCCTCCGATATCACGGATACCATAGATGAGATCAGTGACGGGTTAAAGAAGCAGACAGAGCATGCCGAAGAATGCGTACGCATGACGGGTTCACTGTCAGAGCGCATAAACGATATTACCATCAGCGTTTCCGAGGTCGAGAACATAATTGACGAGACCGAGCACCTGATCAGAAAAGGTGAGGATATAGTGGAGAATCTTGCGGGAAGAACGGCCCAGACCTCGGAACTCACCAGGCTTGTGGGTGCTTCGATAGACGATCTGAAGGGCGAGATCTTAAGCATTACCGGTTTTGTGGATACCATCAATTCCATATCCGGCCAGACCAACCTCTTATCCTTAAATGCCTCCATCGAGGCCGCAAGGGCAGGAGAGGCCGGAAGAGGATTTGCGGTAGTTGCCGAGGAGATCAGGAACCTTGCGGACAACTCCTCGGAGGCAGCCGAAGAGATAAGCAGGAAGGTAAACTCCGTATCGGATCAGACAAAGGTCAGTGTCCAGAGTGCCGAAAACGCAGAGAACATGGTAGAACTTCAGGCAAAGGCCGTTTCGGAAGTGACGGAAATTTTTGAGAGCATAAGCGTTCAGATGAAGTCACTCTTTAACGCTCTTAAACGTATTTCCGAGAACACGGAGCTTGCGGATAAGGAGAGGATGGAGACCGTAGAGGCGGTAGACAGCATTTCCGCCATAATAGATACCACCACAAGTTCATCGGACAGGGTAAGGGATATGGCCTTAGGCCTTATGGACAATGTTGAAAAGCTTGGCGGTACGGCGGAAATCCTTGATCAGAACATGAACGGGCTAAAGAACGAGATCTCGGCATTTACCATAGAATGACGGGTACGGAGGTTTTTATAATGAATAAAGGATTTGACCATAAGATCATAAGCGATCCGGAGATTTTCTGCGAGAACAGGCTCCCGGCCCATTCCGATCATGTGGCTTACGGAAGCTTTGAAGAGCTTCTGTCGGGAGGATCGGGGCTTCGCATGTGCCTTGACGGTATTTGGGGCTTCCATTATGCCAAAAACAATGATGAGATCATCCCGGATCTTACGGATCCGGATTACGACCTTTTGTCCCTTGACCGTATAAGGGTACCGGCTCATATCCAGCTGGAAGGCTATGACAGGCCCCAGTATACAAATGTGACCTATCCATGGGACGGAAGAGAGACCGTATCGGGAGCGGAGATACCGAAACGCTTTAATCCCGTTGCGGAATACGTTAAAGAATTTGAACTGCCGGAAGTTTTTTTGGGAAAAAAGATCCGCATATCCTTTGAGGGAGCGGAGAGCGGCATAGCCCTTTTTGTAAACGGAATATATGCGGGCTACAGCGAGGACAGTTTTGACCCGTCCGAATTTGACCTGACTCCCTATATAAAAGAAGGCACCAACAGGATAGCGGCAAGAGTGTATAAATGGACTTCGGGAAGTCTTTTGGAGGATCAGGACTTTTTCAGATTCTCGGGTATATACAGGAGCGTTTATCTCTATGCGGTACCGGACTGCCATATAGAGGATATTAAGATAAATGCGGATCTTTCGGAGGATCTTTCAAACGGGAGCTTAACCTTTGAAACCCGTTCATCCGGAAAGGGAACCGCAGAGTACGGGTTATATAAGTGCGGAAGGCTTGATACCGCAGGGAAATACGTAAAAAGAGAAAAGCCCGAAAACATTGATGTCACAGCTTATGAGAAGGTATGCGGGGGCGAATACGGTCTCTGCGAAGAGAACCGTATAAAGTGTACCGTTAATGACCCGCTTTTATGGAGCGCCGAGGAGCCGAATCTGTATGCTCTTGTTTTGACCGTAAAGAACGACTCCGGGGAGATCACGGAGGTAATAAGGGAATTTGCGGGCTTCAGGCGGTTTGAGATAAAAGACGGCCTGATGTTATTAAACGGGAAGCGGATAGTCTTCAAGGGCGTCAACAGGCACGAGTTTGATTCAAGAAACGGGAGAGTGCCTGACAGAAAGAGTACTCTTAAGGACATCATCACCATGAAGCGCAGCAACATAAATGCCGTAAGGACCTGCCATTATCCCGATGATCCTTATATCTACATGCTTTGCGACATGTTCGGTCTGTATATGATAGCCGAGAACAATATGGAGACCCACGGGACCTGGTCGGATACCTGCTTCGGACCACCGCGTCCTAAGGATATAATCCCGGGAGATGATGAGAGATGGAAGGGAGCTCTTCTTGACAGGGTTGAATCCTGTTATCAGAGGAACAAGAATCATCCTGCGATCCTTATCTGGTCACTGGGAAATGAATCCTTCGGAGGTTCGGTGATCCATGATATGTGTCTGCGCTTTAAGGAACTGGATCCCTCAAGGCTTGTTCATTACGAAGGCATTTTCCATGACAGAAGATATAATGATTCTTCCGATATGGAGAGTCAGATGTATACGCCGGTAAAGGGTATCGAAGAGTTTCTTTCGGAGCATAAGGATAAGCCGTTTATCTGCTGCGAGTATTCCCATGCCATGGGAAATTCCTGCGGAGGACTGCATAAATACACGGATCTTACAAAGCGGGAGCCCCGTTATCAGGGAGGCTTTATCTGGGATTATATCGACCAGTCACTGATGGTTAAGGACAGGTACGGAAACGAATATGAGGCCTACGGCGGGGACTTTGACGACAGGCCCAATGACGGGGATTTTTCCGGCGACGGTATCGTTTACGGAAAAGACAGGGAGCCCTCACCCAAGATCCAGGATGTTAAGTATGATTACAAAAATATCGATATAGATTTCGATGAAGAAAAGAGAAGCTTTAAGGTAATAAACAGAAACCTTTTCATAAATACGGACGTTTATGATGCCGTTATATACCTTAAGGCAGACGGAGAAGATATCTGCACAGCGGAATCGGTATTTTCAGTAGAACCGCTTTGTGAAGAGACCTTCAGTCTCCCGGATGAGCTTTTTAACAAAATGAAGCGCCATGATGATGCAAAAAGAGCAGGGGGGCTTTCGCCCTGTGAATATTCCGTGCTGATATCCTTTGTATTAAAACAGGATATGCTCTGGGCGGAAAGGGGTCATGAAACGGCCTTCGGACAGCTCGTATTCAAAAAAGAAAAGAAGGCTTTTGCCTGTCATGAGCCATTTGAGGTCGTAAGAGGCAGGAGTAATCTCGGAGTATACGGAAGAGATTTTTCCTGCATGTTCTCCTTCTCGGCACCCGGGCTTGTGTCCTATGTTTACGGCGGAAGGGAGCTTATAAAACAGGTTCCCCTGCCCAATTTCTGGAGGGCGCCGGTATCAAATGACCGCGGGAACAGGATGCCGCAGCGGTATGCGCGGTGGAAGATCGCAAGCCTGTATATCTCGGGCTATTCACCGGATCCTTCCAAAAACTCCCCTCCGGTAATAGAGGAAAAATATGATGAAAAGACGGAAACGAAATCCGTAAGCATAACATACAGATACTTCATGTCCACGGATCCGGCTTCGGAAATAACGGTTTCCTATGAGGTATACGGAGACGGTACCGTAAAGACCACTCTTGGCTATGACGCGGTAAAGGAGCTCGGGGACATGCCGGAATTCGGGATGATGTTTAAGCTTCCGGCGGATCTTGAACAGTTAACATGGTACGGTCTCGGCCCCATGGAGACCTATGCGGACCGTAAGGAAGGAGCAAAACTCTCGGTATACGAAAGCAGCGTACAGGACAGTATGGCTTCCTACTTCGTTCCCCAGGAATGCGGAAACAGATGCGGTGTCCGTTATGCAAAGGTTACGGATAAAAGAGGAAGGGGCCTGTGCTTTACGGGCGATGAACTGAGCTTTTCCGCGCTTCCCTATACCCCTCATGAAATTGAAAACGCGGCCCATCCGGTGGAACTGCCGAAACCCCAATATACCGTGGTAAGAGTGGCCGGTGAACAGATGGGTGTAGGGGGAGATGACACCTGGGGCGCCAGGGTGCATGAGGAGTATCTTGTACCTGTAGGAGACAGAAAGGAGTTTACCTTCCGTTTCAGGGGTGTTTGAGAGAAGACCGTTTTATGATATAATATTATGTTGCCATTGGCATATCACAGAAAGGAATATGAAAGGATCAAAGGATGGAAAAGGAATTGGATCTTTTAACAAGAAAACTATACGGAAGACCGATCGAGCAGGTTACCGATCATGAAATGTATGATGTCCTGTTACAGTACACGAAACAGCTGACGGCAAAGAAAAAGGTGATAGACGGAGACAGGAAGGTATATTATATTTCGGCCGAATTCCTTATCGGTAAGCTTCTGTCGGGGAATCTCATAAATCTCGGGGTGTATGACGAGCTTGAAAAGATACTGAATAAACACGGAAAATCGATCGCCCACCTTGAGGAGGAGGAACCCGAACCTTCCCTCGGAAACGGAGGACTGGGACGGCTTGCGGCCTGCTTCCTTGATTCCATCGCAAGTCTCGGCTTAAACGGTGCGGGCATAGGCCTAAATTATCATTACGGGCTCTTTAAGCAGGTATTTAAGGATCATCTGCAGCAGGCGGAAAAGAATGACTGGATCCGCAAAAACTCATGGCTTAATAAGAGAGACATAAGCTTTACCGTAGAGTTTGGCGGAGGGAAGAAGGTTAAGTCCGTCCTCTATGATATAGATGTTGTCGGATATGAGAACGGTATCGACAAGCTTCATCTTTTCGATCTTGAAAGTCTCGATGAGAGCCTTGTAAAGAGCGGAATCGATTTTGACAAAGAGGATATAGAGAAGAATCTTACCCTGTTTCTGTATCCCGATGATTCCGACGAGGCAGGAAATCTCTTAAGGATCTACCAGCAGTATTTCATGGTATCGAATGCTGCCCAGCTCATAATAAAAGAGATGAAGGACAAGGGCTTCGATCTTTATGAGCTTGACAAACATGCCGTGATCCAGATAAACGATACCCATCCCACCATGGTCATTCCCGAACTCATCAGGATACTTACCTGGGATGAAGGCTTTACCATTGATGATGCCATAAAGGTCGTGGAAAAGACCTGTGCTTATACCAATCATACGATCCTCGCCGAAGCTCTGGAAAAATGGCCTCTTGATTACCTTAACAGGGTTGTTCCCCAGCTGGTTCCCATTATCAAGGAGCTTAACAACAGGATAAAGAAGGTAAACAAGGACGAGAAGATCCAGATAATCGACAGGGACAACAGGGTGCATATGGCTCATATCGATATCCATTACGGATTTTCGGTAAACGGCGTTGCAGCCATCCATACCGGCATCTTAAAGGAAACCGAGCTTAATGCATTCTATAAGCTGTATCCGGAAAAGTTCAACAATAAGACCAACGGAGTTACCTTCAGAAGATGGCTCCTATCCTGCAACAGGCCTCTCAGTGCTTTCCTTGATGAAACAATTGGGGAAGGATACAGAAAGAATGCGGATGAGCTGGAAAAACTCCTTAAGTTCAGGGATGACGAGGCAGTTCTTAACAGGCTTGAAGAGATAAAGAAGGAGAACAAAAGGACCCTTATCGAATATATTAAGAAGAACGAGGGTGTTGAGCTTAACCCCGATTCCGTATTCGACATACAGGTCAAGAGGCTTCATGAGTACAAGCGTCAGCAGATGAACGCCCTCTACATCATTCATAAATATCTTGAGATCAAGAAGGGAAAGAAGCCGAAGCGCCCCATCACCTGCATCTTCGGTGCAAAGGCGGCTCCCGCGTATGTTATCGCTAAGGACATAATACATCTGCTTCTGGTACTTGAAGAGATCATCAATAATGATCCCGATGTAAGAGACTACCTGAAGGTCCTTATGGTAACGAATTATAACGTAAGCTATGCCGAAAAGCTGATCCCTGCCTGCGATATCTCCGAGCAGATATCCCTTGCATCAAAGGAAGCCAGCGGAACCTCAAACATGAAATTCATGTTAAACGGTGCCGTGACCCTTGGGACCGATGACGGAGCAAATGTGGAGATACATGAGCTCGTTGGGGATGACAACATATTTATCTTCGGCGTGGATTCCGATACCGTAATCGGGCATTACAAAAAGGCGGATTATGTCTCGAAGGATTATTACAAAAAGTCAAAGGTCATAAAGGAGGCCGTTGATTTTATCATAAGCGACGAGGCGTTAAAGGTGGGACATAAGGAAAACCTGGAGCGTCTCTACAAGGAACTCCTCAATAAAGACTGGTTCATGACCCTTCTCGACCTTGAAAGCTATATCAGTAAGAAGGATGAAATGCTTGAGTGCTTCGAAGACAGGGAGAAATGGAAGAGAATGATGCTTGTAAACATCGCAAAAGCCGGCTTCTTCTCATCCGACAGGACCATCGCCGAGTATAACAGGGATATCTGGAAGCTCTCATAAAAGCAGGGAAAAATGGCTATATGGTTTTATGCGCTGCTGCTTGTTGCCAGCGTGATCGAATTTCTTATATTTTCAAATATCAGCATCAGGACCACCAACAGATACATGTATCTGTTGTTTGGTCTTGTTGTTATATGTAATCTGGGATATCTGTCGATAGGTCTTTCACATAATGTAGAGGAAGTGATACTTGCCAACAGGATCACATATCTTGGCGGAGTATTCCTTCCTTTTCTCATGTTCATGACCATATCTTCCATGTGCGACTTTAAGGTTCCCGCCGCTGTCAGGATCTTTTTGCAGATCTCAAGCGGAGTGGTGCTTGCGGCCATTTTTACCATAGGTTATAACGGCCTGTACTATAAATCCGTAGGCATAGGCAAGGCACTGGGAGCAACCTATATCGTAAAGGAATACGGTCCGCTGCATAACCTTTATACGATACTTCTGATCGGCGAGATCGCAGCGGATTTCGTCGTGATATTCTATTCCCTGAAGGCGAAGAGAAAGGTGTCGAAGCGGTCCACCCTGATGCTTGCGATCTCGCTTGCCGCAGGCTCGGTGTTTTATTTTACCGAGAGGATATTCAGGATAAAGATCGATGTCATGCCTCTCGTATTCGTTATCTTTGAGCTGGTATGCCTGCTGATCCTTTTCAGGATGCAGCTCTATGATGTTTCGGCCAATGTGGCGGAGGTTTACGAGTCCTTAAGGGAATATGCCTATATCACCCTTGATGACGGAAAACGTTTCATGAACTGCAATGAAGCGGCCCTTGATGTCTTTCCCGAGCTTGGAAGTGTAAAGGTCGATTCGAAGGAATACCGGAAGGAAGGCGATTTTTACAGGGAGATAGTTAAGTGGATCGACAATTATGACCCCTCCGACAGGAATACCACTTTTAAGAATCTGGAAAAGGACAGCAGGTTCTACAGGTGCAACTTAAGGGGTATCAGAAAAGGAAACAGAAAGCTTGCGGGATATATAATCGAGATTATAGATGATACTACCCAGCAGGAATACATCAGGCTTTTAAACAAATACAACAGCGAACTGAAGACGGAGATCGAGGAAAAGACGGAAGCAAGAGACGAGGCGGATGCGGCCAACAGGGCAAAGAGCGCCTTCCTTGCAAATATGTCCCACGAAATAAGGACACCCATAAATTCCATCCTGGGGATGAATGAGATGATACTTCGTGAGTCCGACGATCCGGAGATACTTGACTATGCAAATTCGGTGCAGAGTGCAAGCTATACACTTTTAACCCTTGTAAACGACATACTTGATTTTTCAAAGATCGAGTCCGGAAGTCTCACGCTGGTTCCCGTGGAATACAGGGTAAGCGAATTTGTCAGATATGAGATGTCCTTACTCTCAAACAGGGCGGAGGAAAAGAACCTTGAGCTGAAGGTTTCCGTAAATCCCGATACGCCCGAGCTTCTTAAGGGCGATGAGGTAAGGATCAGACAGATAGCCACAAATCTCCTGACGAATGCCATCAAGTATACCTCGAAGGGAACGGTGTTCTTTAACGTTTCCGCCCAAAAGAGATCCGACGGCAGGGCGGATCTTATAATTGAGGTAAGAGATACCGGCCAGGGTATCCAGAAGGAAAACCTTGATAAGATATTTGACTCGTTCCAGAGGGTCAATCTTGAGCATAACAGATATATAGAAGGCACGGGTCTGGGACTTGCCATAACCGCCAGTTTTGTGAAGCTTATGAATGGAGATATCAAGGTTCAGAGTACCTACGGACTGGGATCGGTATTCACCGTAACCATCCCCCAGGAGATCCTGTCGGAAGATACAGTGGGCGATTTTGAAAAGAAGATGGATGCTTCCCGGACAAAGACCGAAGCCAGAGGGACCGGTCTTAAGACAAAGGATGCAAGGATACTGGCAGTTGATGACAATGCCATGAATCTCAAGGTGGTGGTTGCCCTGCTTAAGGATACCGGCATAGAAACCATCTGCATAAAGAGCGGGAAAGAGGCTCTTCAGGTACTTGACAGGGTTTCCTTCGATCTTGTTCTTATGGATCATATGATGCCCGAAATGGACGGGATCGAAACCATGCATGCATATAAGGAAAAGAACCCGGACAGTAAGATACCTTTCATAGCCCTTACCGCCAATGCGATATCGGGTTCTAGGGATATCTACATAAAAGAGGGTTTTGACGATTATCTTGCAAAACCGATAACGGGCGCAGAGCTTGAACTTGCCATGAGAAAATGGCTGCCCAGGGAAAAGGTCACAGGCTGATGTTCAGTTACAGTTACGATTTTGTTATATCACCAATCTTATTTGCCGTCGTATTGTTTGTTGTCATGCGTTTCGTCGGATACTCAAACAATGCGGGATACAGCAGGCTGCTTCGGTATATCGCAACCACGATACCCGCTACCCTCTGCATGGATATAGCCATGACGGTTGCAAGGACGGCTGTGGGCAATGATATAAGCCCGGGGATAAAGATGATCTTCAACAGCCTGGATTTCCTGATGATATCCTTAAGCGTCATGTTTTTTGCCTTTTATTCAACCTACTATGCCCTTGAAAAGGGCAGGCGCAGATGGTATCTCATCGTATGTTCCTTGGTGTACATCCTTTATTTCCTATGCCTTACGGTAAACTACAGATTACAGTTTATCATGGGATATGACGGGGATGGCAGATATTATCACGGACCGTATTTTATCACTGCCGGATATGCGGTTCCGGTCTTTTATCTTCTTTCTTCCGCCATAATTGTTTTTATAAAACGCTCGTCCCTTGACAAAAGAAAGAAGCTTGCCTTTGCGCTTTCCTATGTTCTGTTTGCCGTGGGGGCGGGAATACAGACCGCTTCGGGAGCAAGATTCATGGTGGCAAATGTCTTCGGAGTTGCGGTGGCATATGTATGCTATTTCCTGCTGGAAACGCCGGATTATCATTCTCTTACGGAGCTTAACGTTGAGCTTCTGTCCGCCAATTCCAGATTAAAGGAAAACAATAAGGAGCTAAACGAGCTTAACGACAGGCTTTCGGAGGCAAGGGCAGAGGCGGTCCGTGCCAATGAGGCAAAGTCCAATTTCCTTGCAAATATGTCCCATGAGATCCGCACGCCCTTAAATGTCATTCTGGGAATGGATGAATTCATCCTCGACGAGCTCAAGGATAATTCCAAAAGCTTTGAGACCAAGGTAAGGGACATAGAGGAATTTGCGGGCAATATAGAAAAGTCCGGCAGCCTCCTTTTGTCCATCATAAACGACATCCTGGATCTTTCAAAGATCGAGTCCGGAGCGCTTGAGATCGTGGAAGCGCCCTATCATTTTGCGGCTGTTATCAGGGACATAATGATAATGTTTGAAAACAAGGCCTCCGCAAAACTTCTGGGTTTTGAGATCGATGTGGACGAATCTCTTCCCGATGAGGTCTTCGGGGATGAATTAAGGCTCAGACAGATACTCATAAATCTCCTTAACAATGCCGTGAAGTATACGGATAACGGTATCGTCAAGCTTACGGTCACCGGTAAACGCTACACGGAAAACAATGAGGATTTCGTGCATTATGACATAGCCGTTTATGATACCGGCCGGGGTATCAAAGACGAGGATATGGAAAGGTTGTTTGAGACCTTTACAAGGTTTGATGAGAAGGAAAACAAGAATATCGAGGGCACCGGCCTTGGTCTGTCCATAGTGAAGAAACTCGTGGATATGATGAACGGGACCATAACCGTGAAAAGCCGTTACGGATCCGGTTCCGAGTTCAGGATAAGCCTTGATCAGAAGGTTTTGTCCGATAAGAGGATCTCGGATTATAACGATCACGAGATGGAGAAGAGAGACAGAAGGGTTGAAGAGTTCTTTGCTCCCGATGCGGAGATCCTGGTGGTGGATGATAATAACTTAAATCTTTCCGTGGCAAAGAGGTTCCTTGAAACCACGGGCGCAAAGATCGTTGATTCTTCATCGGGGGAAAATGCACTGTCCCTTCTTAACTATAAAAAATATGATCTGGTGTATCTCGATCACATGATGCCGGGCATCGACGGTGTGGAAGTGGTAAAAAGGATACGGTCCGGAGAGAGGGGACCTAACCGTGATACCACGATAATAGCAATGACCGCCAATGCTCTTTCGGGAGCAAGGGAAAAATATCTGGGACTCGGATTTGATGATTATATAAGCAAGCCCATCAAGAAACAGCAGATCTTAAATATGACCAGGATGTATCTGGATCCGTCTCTTATAACGGGGCCGAAAACGCCCGGATCATCCGGGTCTCCTTACCCGGAGGAAACGGCCGGCGGACCGTACCCGGACCCGGATACGGAAGCTTTACCGGAAAGTGATGATATGGACGGTTCACCGGATGAGAGGATAACAGAAGGAGGAGACAGAATGGATAATGATAAGATAACGGCAATAGACAATGCGGCCATAGTGGAATACTGCGACGGAGACATGGATATCTACGGGGCTCTGGTGGAGACCTTCCTTGAGGATGAGGAACAGAATGTAAGAAACCTGAACGAGCATTATATGACCGCAAATCTGCAGGAATACGCCGTCATCGCTCACGGGCTCAAATCCGCATCCCTCTACATCGGCGCCGGTGCGTTTTCCGAGGAGGCTAAAAAGCTTGAGATGGCGGCAAAGAGAAGCGACATGGATGCGATAGATGAGCTTCACGAGACCTTTGTGGAGGACTACGCAAGACTGTGCAGATACCTTAAAGAGAACGTGCAGATACCCTAAGACTACACCACAGGACGGCGGAAAGCCCGACCGGGTGAAAACAGAAAACGAGAAAAAACCATATAATAAACGAAAATATAAACGATTATATAAATGATGATATAAACGGAGGATGAGATGTACAACAAGAAGATCAGACCGGATGAAAGACCGGTATTTCCCAAAAGAGCGATAATAACGGGAGGAATGCCTTACGGCAACAAGGAACTCCATTTCGGGCATGTGGGGGGAATGTATGTGCATGCCGATGTGTTTGCCAGATTCTTAAGAGACAGGATAGGAAAGGAGAATGTGATCTTCGTATCCGGAACCGACTGTTACGGTTCCCCTGCCATGGAGAGCTACAGAAAGCTTAAGGAAGAGGGTTATGACAAGTCCATAAAGGATTACGTGCTTGAGAACCATGAGAAGCAGAAAGTGACCCTTAAAAAGTACAGGATCAGTCTCGACTATTTCGGGGCTTCCGCCCTTGGTGAGTCCGCAAAAGTCCATGATCAGGTATCCGCGGAGATATTCAACACACTGTATGAAAAGGGATATCTGGAAAAGCTCTCCACGCCCCAGTTTTATGACGAGGAATTCGGAGTGTTCCTAAACGGCCGTCAGGTAGTGGGAAGATGCCCCATTGAGAACTGTCAGTCCGAGAAGGCCTATGCCGATGAGTGTTCTCTGGGACACCAGTATATGCCCGAGGAGCTTATCGATCCGGTGAGCGTACTCTCCGGAAAAAAGCCCACCTTCAGGAATGTCACCAACTGGTATTACAGGCTTGAAGATGATATCGAGGATCTCAAGGAATACATAGATACCCTGAAAAGGGAATCAAATACCAGAAAATATGAGCTTACCATCATAGATGAGTTTTTACAGAAACCTCTCATCCACATCCCCAAGAAATATCTGGAGGACAAAGGGATGGACAAGAGCGATCTCTTCGGAAAGCTTCCGGAACATGAGCTCATAGATGAGGAAAAGAGGAAGTCCTATACGGTCATCTTTAAGAGCCTTGATGACAGGGACAGGGCAAGAAGGGTCCTTGAGGAAGCGGGAATACACTATACCGCCGGAAAGACACTGGTGCCCTTCAGACTCACGGGAAATGTGGAATGGGGTGTTCCGGTGCCCGATAAAGAGGACACAAAGGATCTTACCTTCTGGGTATGGCCCGAGTCATTGTGGGCACCCATTTCCTTTACCAGGACTTACTTAAAGAGCAAGGGCCTGCCGGAGGATGAATGGCAGAAGTGGTGGAATGATGATGACGCCCAGGTATACCAGTTTATAGGAGAGGATAACATTTATTTCTATGCCATAGCCGAGATCGGTATGTTCAAAGCTCTCGGAAACATAAAGCCGCCCCAGATAATCGCAAACAGACATATCCTGTTCATGGATACAAAGGCTTCTTCGAGCTCGGATATCAAGCCTCCCATGGCCGATGAGCTTTTATCGCATTATTCGGCGGACCAGCTGAGGATGCATTTTATAAGTCTGGGACTCAATAATAAGAGCACCGGCTTTAAGCCCATGGTGTATATGCCCGAGAAGGAACGTGTGGGTCAGGACATGGTATTAAAGGAAGGGAACCTTCTGACAAATGTGTATAACAGGCTGATAAGGTCATGTTTTTATACCACTCAGAAGCTTCTTTCGGGAAAGCTTGCGGACAGACCCGTATCAGAGGCGGTGCTTGAGTTTGCAAAGAACAAGGTATATGAGTACGAAAGGCATATGTACAATCAGGAATTCCACCGTATCTCCTATGTGCTGGACGAATTCATAAGAGAGACCAACAAGAAATGGGCCTCCTTAAGCCGCGAGGCTGATAAGAATAATGATAACGCGCTCTGGGAGCAGCTTGTGAGCGATACCTTCTATGCATGCAAGGTCATGGCGGTGCTTCTGCATCCCCTGGCTCCGGACGGCTGCGAGATGTTCAGGGAATACATGAACATTGATGAAGAAAAGATGTGGAACTGGGATCTGATCCTTGAACCCATAAGCGCTTACATAGATGATGCTGACAGTCATGAGCTTAAATTCCTGGAGCCAAGGGTTGATTTCTTTAAAAAGCCCGAGTGGCAGTTTGCGGACGGGGAATGAGCATGGAAAGATTATTCGGACGGCCGGTTTCCGAGGGCATAGCCATCGGAAGGATCCTGTTCTATTACAACAGTGACCTCTCAATTACCGTAAGCCATATAAGCGATCCGGAAAAGGAGACGGCCAGATACCATGAGGCCGTAAAGCTTTCGGAAAAACAGATAGATGAGCTTTATTTAAAGGCGGTTTCCGAGATCGGTGAAGCCAATGCAAGGATAATCGAGGTCCATAAGATGATACTTCTGGATCAGGATCTTGAAGACCTGGTTACCGGCTTTATCACGAAAGAGAAGATAAATGCGGAATCCGCGGTGGTAAGCGCAACGGGCGTTCTGTGCGAAAGATTAAGAGCCGTGGAGGATCCTCTGTTTGCCGAACGGGTTTCGGATATCCGGGACATTTCATCGAGGATAGTCAGAAATCTGTTAGGGGGCACAAAGGCCGCCTGCGAAACGGACGATCCCTATGTGCTGGTTGCGGAGGATCTTAATCCCAGCGATATATTCGGATTTGACAGGGAAAAGCTTTCGGGACTTGTCATAAAAAACGGTTCCGCCAATTCCCATGTAGCGATCCTTGCAAGATCTCTCGGGGTTCCTGCCCTTGTGCAGACCGATATATTTAAGAGCTTCAACGGTAAATATGCCGTGGTGGACGGGAACAGGGGCGAGCTTATAATCGATCCCACGGAGGAACTGCTTTCCGGATACAGGGAGCTTTTGGTCAGGCAGGAGGCCGAAAAAGAGCTTCGAAAGAAGGTGATCGGACAGCCCGATGTGACCTCCGACGGAAAAAAGATATTACTGTATGCAAGCATAAACGACGATTCGGATCTTGACAGCGTATTAAAGAACGATGCGGCAGGCATAGGCCTTTTCAGAACGGAGTTCCTTTATCTGAAATACGACAGATATCCAACGGAGGATGAACAGTTTGCCGTATACAGATCCGTTCTGGAAAAAATGAAGGGTAAGACCGTCGTTATGCGTACCTGTGATATAGGACTGGATAAGACCAAGGACTATCTGGAGCTACCGAAGGAAGCAAATCCTGCCCTTGGATACCGCGGGATCCGTATGAGCCTTGACAGGCCGGAGATATTCATTACACAGATGAAGGCAATGCTCAGGGCAGCGGCTTACGGGAAGCTTTCGGTATTATATCCCATGGTCATAAGCATTGAAGAGATAAAGCGTTTAAAAAGGCTGACATCTCTTGCAAAGGAAGCTCTCGATGATGAGAAAAAAGAGTACGGTCAGATAAGGCAGGGCGTGATGATAGAGACTCCGGCGGCAGCCCTCATATCGGATCTGATCGCAGCGGAGGTTGATTTCATAAGTGTCGGGACCAATGATCTGACCCAGTATACCCTTGCGGTGGACAGACAGAATCCGGAGACGGAGACGCTGTTTGACAGGGAGCATCCCGCAATTTACAGACTGATGAAGATGACGGTGGATAACGGTCACAAAATGGGCATACCCGTGGGAATCTGCGGGGAGATAGAGATAGACGGGGAACATATACGGAAACTGATCGAAACGGGATTTGACGAGATATCCGTTCCTCCTGCCTATATACTGCCCGTGAGGCAGATGATAAGACAGAGCAGGCTTATATAAACAATTCAAGGATAAAGACGAGAATACAGGAAAGAACGGATACGGGAAGAAGCGGCATCCCGAACCAGGCAAGGAGAATGCCTGCGATAAGGGCCAGGGCTCCCGATATTACCGAATCCGTTGCGGACAAAATGGCAGGGAAGGTCATTACGGCAAGTGTCACATAGGGCACATAGAAAAGGAATGATCTTATCACCCTGCTTTTTATTTCCTTTCTGATGAGGGTCAGGGGTATGACGCGGATCAGATAGGTTACCGAAAACATTATAAGGATGTAGATATACGTGTTATTCTTCATATCCGGCCTCCTTATCCTCATCGGCCGGGAAGAAGACCGCCGCTAAGAAGGATATGACCACGGTAAGGATTATGATCCTGAAACCGGAGTTGATCCTGCTTACAACCGGAAGATAGGTCATGGCCGCGCTTGCAAGCATGGAGATGATTATGAGTGCAAGGATCACCCTGTTTTTCCTTGCGGGGGGTATGATGATGGCAAGGAACATTCCGTAAAGACCGACACTCAGAGCCGATACGACATTGGAAGGCAGGAGATTACCCATGATGACGCCCATTGCCGTTCCCAGAGTCCATCCCGGTGCCGCTATGCAGACCGCACCATAGGAATAAAAGGGATTTAGGTATCCCGGTTTGGAGACGGAGATCCCGAAGATCTCATCCGTTACCGTCATTCCAAGAAGCAGCCTCTTAAAAAGGGGAGTGTCGCTCTTAAGCTTCTGGCTGAGAGATGCGGACATTAACATATATCTTATATTGATCACAAATTCCATTGCGGCCATTTCGATGTATGCAGCGCCGGCCTGTATCAGGGTGAAACCGCCGAATTCACCTGCCGAGGCAAGACAGAGGATGCTGGCAAGGGATGCCTGTGCCGCATTTAAGCCCGCATTACGCGCGGCGATCCCCAAAGAGAAGGCAACGGCAAAATATCCGAGAGAAATAGGGACTCCGTCACGGAGTCCCTTTAAAAACTGTATTCTGTTTTCTTCCGAATGATTCAGGTTAGACATTAAATGACTGCCTCCGGGCCGCCGATCAGTTTTTGAAAAGATTTACCACGAGCTTGATACCGTATTTTACATAGTTTAAAAAGACTTTGGGCTGTTTTATGCACTGCCCCATCTTTTTAAATATGTACTTGGGACGGAGGTAGAAGGAAAGCAGTATGTTCCTGCGAAGCTTCATAACCTCATCAAGGGTCAGATACATGGTTCCCTTCATGCTTGAGTGGAAGAAATCCGAACCCAGGGGTGACTCGGCAAGAAGATCGTTTTCCTTACAGGTCTCATAAAGAGGCGTTCCGTAGAAGGGAAGAGCAACCGTTATCTCTATGAAGTCGGGATCGGCTTTCATTATGAGCTTTTTGGTCATGAGTATGTGCTCTTTCTTTTCCCAGGGGAAGCCTATAACAAAGAAGCCCCAGAATTTAAGACCGATCTCATGACACCATCTGGCAGCCTGAAGGTTTTCCTCCACCGTGGCACCTTTTCTTATGAGTTTAAGGATCTCATCGGAACCCGATTCAAACCCGAAAGCCACAAGGAAGCAGCCTGCTTCCTTCATGAGCTGAAGGGTTTCCTTTTTCAGGGGACGTACCCTTGAGTTTGCGGTGAATTCGATCTTTCCGTGCAGGGGAGAGGCGATGATCAGTTCACACATCTCCTTTACCCACTCGGCATTGATGGTGAAGGTATCAGCCTTAAAGAAGAAGTTTCTGATACCGTATTTTTCATAACACTCCGTCAGTTCCTCGAGGACATTCTGAGGGGATCTGAAACGGACGCATTTTCCCGAGATACCCGGGGTCAGGCAGAATACGCAGGCAGAGGGACAGCCCCTTGCGGTCTGTATGGTCGCCATGGGTTCGTCGGTGTCGGGACGGGTATAGAGCTTGTTGTTCATCAGGTTTCTGGCAGGGAAGGGCATCTGATCGAGATCCTGTCCCCACTCATGGAATTTTGTCCTTGTAAAGGAACCGTCTTCATTCCGGTAAAGGATCGACAGCACGTCATCTATGTTTCCCTCGCCCTTTAAGGCATAGTCGGCAATGCCTCCGATGGCGTAATCCGTCTCGCCGCCTATCATATAATCGATGTGCGACAGATCCAGCATATCGAGCATGGCCTGTTCGGGATCATAGAAAAGAGCACCCTTTAAGACAACTATCGGTGAGTATCTGTCCTTGAGATCGTTGATGAGCTTTATATCATCAAAGATGGTTGTATTTGTGATGCTCATCATGATGAGATCGGGCTTAAATTCCGAAAAATCCCTGTGAAGCTCCTGCATATCGGCCCTTTCGGTCTGATAGTCACGAAGCTTTACCTCGTATCCCTTTTTAAGCAATATTGCGGCAGCGTATCCGAGATCGTTGCAGGCACGCATGGCCTGTGCCGAACCTTCGTCAACATTCTGCTGGCATCTGTCCTCGCCGCGCTGAAACATGAGCCCGGGAGGGTAAAATAATAATACTCTTTTCATGGTTTTTTCCTTATAAATGCATAGTTGCAAATATTATATGCACAGCCGCAGTATTTGTCAAAAAAATCAGTTCATGATAAAATCTATCTCAGCTTGGATATATCCGGCTTATTTTTGGTGCTCTGACATGAGGTTCCCATGATTTACAGGATAGAGAACGCTACGGTTTCCTTAGGCGGGAACCTTATACTTGAAGACATAGACTTTGAGATCAAAAATAAAAAAGAGAAGATAGCCGTGGTGGGCCGCAACGGTTCCGGAAAGACCACGCTGCTTAAGCTTATGACGGGAGAGGCGGAGCCTGATCATAAAGACGGGACGGAGACAAGGATCATAGCCGTGAACAGTCCCGAGATCGGGTATCTCAAACAGCTTGCCTTTGAGGACAATGAACTGACTCTTGACGAGGAGATAGAGAAGGTTTTTGCAAAATTCGTGTCCATGAAGGAAGCCCTTGACAGGCTGACGGAGAGACTTAAGCACGAGCATGATGACGCCATCGTGTCGGAGTATACAAGGCTTGAGGAAGAGTTCAGGGAGTCGGGGGGCTATTATTACCGCAAGGAATATGATGTAATGCTGAAAAGCTTCGGCTTTCAGCCCGAGGATAAGAATAAAAAGCTCAGTGAGTTTTCGGGAGGTGAAAGAACAAAGCTTGCCTTTATAAGGCTTCTTCTGTCAAAGCCCGACATTCTTCTGCTTGATGAGCCCACAAACCACCTTGACATGCCGACGATTGAATGGCTGGAAGGATACCTGAAAAACTATCCCAGCGCCCTGGTCCTTGTGTCCCATGACAGGATGTTTCTTGACCGGGTAGTGGATACGGTTTATGAGATAGAGCATCATCACATAAAGAGATATAACGGCAATTATTCGGATTTTGTCAGGCTTAAGAGAGAGGCCTACGATAAACAGCTTAAGGATCATATAAGGCAGCAGAAGGAGATCGACAGGTTAAATGACATAGCAAAGAGGTTTATGGGAAAGCCCACCAAGGTTTCCATGGCAAAGTCAAAGCTTAAGGCCATCGAGCACATGGATCTGATCGATGCTCCGGATACCTATGATGACAGGACCTTTGCCATTGATTTCAAACCTCTCAGGGAACCGGGAAAGGATATTCTTTTTGTGAAGGATCTCTCTTTCGGTTATGACGAGGTCATAAAGACGGTATCCTTTGATATAAAGAGGAATGAACGGATAGGGATAATAGGCGGAAACGGCCTGGGAAAATCAACCCTGCTTAAGACCATAACCGGGCTTATAGAGCCTTTGGGCGGGGAAGTGAAGTTCGGGACCAATGTCATGACCGGATACTTTGACCAGCAGATGGCGGAGTACAGATCCGACAAAACGGTGTTCGAGGATTTTCATGATGAATTTCCGACACTTACGGATACCGAGGTGCGAAACAGCCTGGGCGCCTTCCTCTTTACAGGCGATGATGTGTTCAAGACGGTTTCAAGCCTTTCCGGCGGTGAAAGGGTGCGGCTGTCTTTGTGCAGGATAATAAAGAAAAGGCCCAATTTCCTGATACTCGATGAGCCCACCAATCATATGGATATTGCCTCAAAGGAAGCTTTGGAGGATATGCTGCTTTCATATGAAGGAACGGTCCTCTTTGTATCCCACGACAGATACTTTGTAAAAAAGATCGCAACCTCGCTTCTTGTGATAGAGAAGACACAGGTCAAATATTACCGCTTCGGGTATGAGCAGTATGAAGAGGAACAGGAAAGGCTGAAACTTGAGGATGCCCCCGATGACGGAAAAACCGTTATGGGCGGAAACGTTATCTCCGCCGGTTCCGGGCCGCAGACGGCCCTGTCCGGAAGGATCGAAAAGGTTTCGGAAAAGGAGAATGCGGGTGCCGCCAAAGCCTCCTATGAGGCATCCAAGGAAGCCTCAAGAAGAGATAAGAGGATAAAGAGGCTTGAGGCGGATATAGAGAAGACGGAGGGGGAGATAGAAGAGCAAAGGAAGCTTCTTGAGACCCCGGAGAATGCTTCGGATTATGTGAAGCTTACGGGCATCCAGAACGGGATAGATGAGCTTGAGGAGAAGCTTTTATCATTGATGGAGGAATGGGATGCATTAAATGCGGGATCCCTGTGACATGGACATATGAGAGACAAGCTTACGGAATCCGACATCAGAAAGATGGAGGAAGAGATAGAATACAGGATAACCGAACTTCGGCCGAAGCTTCTTGAGGAACTCAAGGAGGCGAGGTCTCACGGAGATCTTTCGGAGAATTTCGAATATCATGCGGCAAAAAGGGAAAAGAACAAAAACGAGGGCAGGATAAGGTATCTTGAGAGGATGATCAAGTCTGCCGTTGTGATAGAGGATTCCTCGGCAGAGGATGAGGTGGGCATAAACAATACGGTCACCGTTTATTTTGTAGAGGATAAGGAAGAGGAAAAATACAAGATAGTCACCACCGTAAGGACCAATTCACTTCAGGGTCTTATAAGCATCGAGTCTCCTCTCGGAAAAGCCCTTTTAGGGAAAAAAGAAGGAGAACGCGTGGAAGTGGTGATGGACAACGGCTATTCCTATCATGTCATCATAAGAAATATCGATAAGACCACCACCGATGAAGAGGATGAGATAAATCAGTTCTGAAAGACAGTCCGGTTCCGGGAATACCCGGATCATCCCCGCGGCTGATTTGCGCAGACCCGGATGAAAGGACCGGCAGATAATAACCTTCAGGAATAAAAAAGATCACATGTTAACAGAGATAAAAGATGATTTTGATCTTAGAAAAATAGAGGACAGCGGACAGTGCTTCAGGGTAAGGAGATCGGAGGAGGGAGTTTTTACCTTCATTCACCTTGACAGCATCCTGCATATAAAAAAGATCCGGGATTGCCTGTATGATGTAAGCTGTGATGAGAAGAAATGGAAAGGTGTATGGGAGTCCTATTTTGATCTTAAACGTGATTACGGAAAGATAAGAGATGAGATACCGGATGATGACAGGTACATGAAGGAAGCATCTCTTATGGGAAAAGGCATCAGAATCCTTAAGCAGGATCCCTGGGAAATGCTCATTACCTTCATTATTTCCCAGCGAAGGAACATCCCCTCCATCAAAAGATCCGTGGAGCTTATATGTGACAGATATGGGACACATACAGAAGGCGGAGATGCCGGGATAAAACTGTTCCCCAAACCCGCACAGATGAAGGACCTGAGTATAGAGGACCTTGCGGGTCTCAACCTGGGATACAGGGACGAATATATTCTCGATGCCTGCAAAAGAGTTAATTCCGGTGAGACAGATCTTAATGCTCTTTATGATGCATCCGATGAAGAACTGGTGAATGAACTTAAGAAGATAAAGGGAGTCGGAAACAAGGTGGCAGGCTGTATAGGACTCTTTGCCTATGAGCGGACAGGACTTGTTCCGGTGGATACCTGGATAGGCAGGGTCATTGAAGACGTTTACGGAGGAGAAGATCCTTTTGTGCGCTACGGAGAAAACGCAGGCATCATGCAGCAGTGGGCCTTTTACAGGATCAGATCCGAAAAAGCAGACAGGAGTTGATAAAAGTGAGAGAGATACCAAAGCCCCTTCAGATATATAAGCATTTCAAGGGGAATCTATACCAGATAGTGGATATTGCCGAAAATACCGAAACAGGCGAGAAGCTTGTTATATACAGATCCCTTATCGAGCCGGACAAGACCTGGGCGAGAGATCTTGAAATGTTTATGAGCAGGGTGGACAAGGAAAAATACCCCGATGTCACCGAGGAGTACCGGTTTACGGAGGTGACGGGTGATGAGATGGAATCCGGCGATCCTCCCAAATCCGGTGAGGATAACGGGGAGCTGACCGGTGAGGATACAGAAGCATCAGAAGGACAGGATGAGCCTCCCCTCAGGGATGAGCCTCCCCTCATAGATCCGGATCTTGAGAGATTTCTGGATGCCGGATCCTATGATGAAAAGATAGACAGCTTTCTCCTGCTGCGAAAGAAGATCACTCAGGAAATGCTGCAGACCGTGGCCTTTTCCCTCGACATAAGTCTAAGCGGTGAGGATACGGGGTTACAGTATCAGGAGATATTAAACTACCTGAAAACAAAGAGAAAATACGAGAGTGACAGACTCCATTGAGTACGGTTTATGTGCCTGAGAGTCCTGTCTTAAGATGCGGCAGAGGCCTGTCATCCGAATACCCGGGAAAGAGAACCGGTAAGGAGAGAAAATGAAAGTATTATCCGTAACCATCCCCTGTTACAATTCAGAGGGTTATATGAGAAAAGCCATAGAGTGTCTGCTTCCCGGCGGGGAGGACGTGGAGATAATCATCGTTGATGACGGTTCCACGGATATGACGCCCCGGATCGCCGATGAATACGCTGAAAAGTATCCTTCCATGGTAAAGGCCATTCATCAGGAAAACGGCGGCCACGGGGAAGCCGTAAATACCGGCCTTAAGAATGCAACGGGTCTTTTTTTCAAGGTTCTTGATTCCGACGACTGGTTCAAGGCCGAAGCCTATCTGGAGGTCCTGAATAGACTTAAGGATCTGTCGGGGGGAAACAGGGTTGTGGATCTTTTTATCTGCAATTTTGTCTATGAGAAGGAAGGAAAGAAAAACAAGAAGGTGATGACCTACAGAGCGGCCCTTCCGACGGATGAGATCTTCACCTGGGATGATGTTAAACATTTCATGCCAGGACAGTATATACTGATGCATTCCGCCATCTACAGGACAAAGCTTCTGACCGATATGGGACTTGAGCTTCCAAAACATACTTTTTATGTTGATAATATTTTTGTCTTTAACCCTCTTACCGAGGTTAAGAACATGTATTATATGGATGTGAACCTCTACAGGTATTATATAGGACGGGAAGACCAGTCGGTTAATGAGAGCGTGATGATCTCAAGGGTGGACCAGCAGATAAAGGTCAACAAGCTGATGATAGACTATATGGCGCAGGTATCGCGTAATCTCAAGAAAAAACAGGAAAGATACATGCTGAATTATCTTTCCATCATCATGACCGTATCCTCGATCCTGCTTATAAAGGAAGGTTCGGAGGAGTCTCTCCTTAAAAAGAAGGAATTATGGAACTATCTAAAGAGCAAAGATCCCCATGATTATTTCAGATTAAGGTTCGGCCTCTTCGGAACGAACATGAATCTTCCGGGAAGGGGAGGAAGGAAGATCTCGGAGATGGAATACAAAATAGCAAGGAGATTTGTCGGCTTTAACTGAATCTATATATACAAGGAGAAAATCGGTGATACATTTTATAATCAATCCTCTTTCAAGCACCGGCAGGGGTGCGGAAAAATGGAAAGTTATCGAGGAACTGTTAAAAAAGAGCGGTACGGAATATGAGGCACATCTGACAGCCGGTTATCTTGATGCAAGGAATCATGCCGCAAAGCTTACCGAGAAGAACGAACCGCTGACCATAATAGCAGTGGGCGGGGACGGAACCGTAAATGAGGTATTATCGGGAATAAACGATTTTTCAAAGGTAACCTTCGGTTATATCCCTTCAGGTTCCAGCAACGATCTTGCAAGGGATATCGGACTCTCAAATGATCCCGCCGAAGCCCTTAATGCGATCCTGCACCCCAGACAGTACAGGGAGATTGACGTGGGACGTCTTGAATCGGGAAATGATGTAAGAAATTTCGCGGTCAGCATGGGCATAGGTTTTGATGCGGCGGTCTGCCATGAGGTCCTTCATTCCAAATTAAAGTATAAGTTGAATAAGATCGGCCTCGGAAAGCTCACCTATCTGTTCATCGCCCTGAAACAGCTGTATGGACTGGATATCTGTGATGCAACGATCATTCTTGACGATGCAAGAAGGATACAGCTTAAGGACATGATCTTTGTAACGGTCATGAATCACAGATATGAGGGGGGCGGTTTCATGTTCTGCCCCGATGCAAAGGATAATGACGGATATCTGGATGTATGTGCGGTGGGATCCGTTTCAAAACCCAGGGTCCTTGGCATACTGCCCTTTGCTTTTTCCGGAAAACATGTGAAATTCAGGGGTATCGACACATACAGGGCCAAAAAAGTCGAGATCATAGCCGCAAGACCCTGTGCCGTTCATTCCGACGGGGAATCGGCAGGCGTATGCCAGAAGGTAAAGATTTCCCTCAATGAAACCAGACTCAGGATGATAGTCCGGTGATCCCGGTTTTGGAAAGCAGATAAATATTTCTGTTGTTATTTGGAAACGAATGGTTTATTATTTCATGGATATATTTAAATCTCAGAAGCATACGGGAGAAAACCGATGAACAGGATAAAGACTTTTTTGGCCGGAAATAAGATGATATTTATGATACCGCTGTATGCGGCTTTTTATCTGCCCTGTTTCTTTGCACTGGAAAATGCGGAGGGCATAAAATATCATGTCATCCACATGGGTATAGATGATTACATTCCCTTTTGCGAGTATTTCGTGATCTTCTATTTTCTGTGGTTTCTGTACATCATCTTTTCGGTTGCCTACTGTGTCTTTACCGACAGGGAGATCTTTTATAAGAGCTTTACCTTTCTTGCCATCGGAATGACGCTGTTCCTGCTGATATCCTATTTTTTCCCTAATGCCCAGCATTTAAGACCTTCGGTCTTTGAAAGGGACAATGTCTTTACCGATCTTGTGAGATATCTTTATTCCATAGATACACCCACCAACGTATTTCCGAGTCTTCATGTCTATAATGCCATAGGTGCACACCTTGCGCTGGTACATAATAAGAAGCTTAAGCAGATCCCGGCCGTGGGAAGGGTGTCCCTTATCATCTGTGTGGGAATAATCCTGTCTACGGTATTCTTAAAGCAGCATTCGCTTTTTGATGTCATAGGTGCCTGCGTGATGGCTCTGATCTTTTATCCGGTCATTTTCAGGGAAGAGTACAGGGCCTTTGTGCTGATGCGTAAAGAGCGCAAGGAAAGCAGGCGTGCTCAGGCGTAAAGAACGGCGGTATTGGAATATAATTTTATTAAAGTCTGGAGGTATTTATGTATTCACTTGATGAAGTAAGAAAAACGGATCCCGAGGTAGCGGAGGCTATAGTAAAGGAACAGGAGAGACAGAACAGCCACATAGAGCTGATCGCTTCCGAGAACTGGGTAAGCAAGGCTGTAATGGCAGCCATGGGAAGCCCCCTTACCAATAAATATGCGGAAGGATATCCCGGAAAAAGATATTACGGCGGCTGCGAATGCGTTGATATAGTTGAGGAACTGGCAAGGGAGAGAGCCAAAAAGCTCTTTAACTGCGATTATGCGAATGTTCAGCCCCATTCGGGCGCACAGGCCAATATGGCGGTATTCTTCGCTATCCTTGAGCCCGGCGACACCTTCATGGGCATGAATCTTGACCACGGCGGACATCTTTCACACGGATCACCGGTAAACATGTCCGGAAAATACTTTAACTGTGTACATTACGGCGTAAATGACGAGGGCTTCATCGATTACGACGAGGTAAGAAGGATAGCCCTTGAGTGCAGGCCCAAAATGATCCTTGCGGGTGCCAGCGCCTATGCAAGGAAGATAGATTTCAAGCGTTTCAGGGAGATCTGCGACGAGGTCGGCGCGGTCTTCATGGTAGATATAGCCCATATAGCGGGGCTTGTTGCAACGGGTTATCATGAGAGTCCCTTCCCCTATGCGGATGTGGTAACTACAACCACCCACAAGACCTTAAGAGGTCCCAGAGGAGGACTGATCCTTGCAAACAAAGAGGCGGCCGAGAAGTATAACTTTAACAAGGCAATCTTCCCGGGAATCCAGGGAGGACCCCTCATGCACGTTATCGCTGCCAAGGCGGTATGCTTTAAGGAAGCTCTTTCCGATGAATTTAAGGAATACGGGAAGAATATCATCGAAAATGCGCAGGCTCTGTCAAAGGGTCTTATGGACAGAGGCCTTTCCATAGTATCCGGAGGAACGGATAATCATCTGATGTTACTTGACTTAAGACCTCAGGGACTTACCGGCAAGGAGATAGAGAAGCTTCTTGATGAGGCTTATATCACCGCAAACAAGAATACCGTTCCAAACGACCCTCAGAAGCCGTTTGTTACAAGCGGTATCCGCCTGGGAACCCCTGCCGTTACTTCAAGAGGAATGAACACCGCCGACATGGACAGGATCGCCGAGGCTATTTCCTATATAGTAAAGGAAAAAGAGGAAGGAGTACCTAAGGCAAGAAAGATAGTTGACGAACTTACAGCCAGGTACCCTCTTGTACAGTAAGACGTGTTTGCTTACGGTGTCCGGTATCCGGCAGACAGCATTTTAAAACCGGTATCATGGTATTCTCATCAGCCGGGCTGATGAGAATACGCTATTTACGGAGATAATTTTTGGATAAGGAAAAGGAAACCGTTATCACCGTAAGAAATCTAAAGAAGACCTACTACATCGGTGAAAACGGCATACATGCATTAAACGGAGTGGATTTTGAGATATATAAGGGCGAGTTCTGCGCCATTGTCGGAACCTCCGGCTCGGGGAAATCGACTCTTTTAAATATGATGGCAGGACTGGAGAAGCCCACCAAAGGTGAGATAATCATAGCCGGTGAGCATCTTGAGAATATGTCCGAGTCAGGGTTGGTCAATTTCAGGAGAGATCATGTGGGGTTTATATTTCAGTCCTATAATCTCATGCCGTCCCTCAATGCCATAGAAAATGTGGCTCTTCCCCTGACCTTCAGGGGCATGCAGAAGGATAAGAGAGAGAGGCTTGCCATAAAAGCGCTTAAACAGGTGGGGCTTTCCAAATACTTAAAGCACAGGCCCACACAGATGTCGGGCGGACAGCAGCAGAGAGTGGGCATAGCAAGGGCTCTGGTCTTAAGGCCCGAGATAATCTTTGCGGATGAGCCCACGGGAAATCTGGACTCGAATACCTCGGAGGAGGTAATGAGTCTCATGCAGAGGGTTGTGACGGACAATAACCAGACGCTTGTGATGGTCACCCATGATGATCATCTTGCGACCTATGCCGACAGGATCTTTAGGATACTCGACGGAAAGATCATAAACATCGAGGAGAACGAAAAAAGCCGGGAAAATCGTGAGGATATGGAAGAAAACGGCAGTGATACGGCTGAATGATATCGGAGGCGGGAATTGAGGATTCCGGGGTCAGTATTTAAGAGAATCATATATATAATGACTGTCGTTATGTGCATGACGGCAGTATATTCTTTTATCATTAATTCGGGTTCGCTTATTGGTGTCAGAACGGTGTATGGCAGTGTGTCCGGTCAGCCGGCTGCGGAATCCACCGGCGGCACCAATTATTCCGGCGTCTATTCAACCTCCGAGTACATAAAACCCGGAAACTACTGGCAGACACCGGTGTGCCAGTACGGACAGCCTGTAATAGTGGCACTTCCCATAGTCAACATGACTCCCTATAATGTGACGAATGTGGTGGTCACACCGAAGCTGAGCAATAAAGCGGATTCCTGGCCCTTTGAGATCAATGCCTCGAATTATACCGTTTCTTTCCCTGTTCTTCTGGGATCCAATGCCCAGCCTGACATAAAGGAAAGGACCCAGTATATCTACTGGACTTTTTTTACCAGAGAGGATGTGTTAAACGGCTATTATCCCGTGTCCTTCGAAGTCCTCTATCTTGATGAGGTCTGCAATCAGGGATCGGCGGTCATATCGACTTATGTAAACTGTATAGGAAAACCCGATGCCGGAAATATCAATACTGATGAAAAACTGGCCACCTCGACACCCCGTGTCATCGTTACGGGGTTTGAGACCAATCCCGCCGATGTATATGCCGGAACGGACTTTGAACTTCTGATACATCTTAAGAATACTTCGGATTCCACGGAGATAAATAACCTTGAAGTGGATCTTACCGCAACGGTGGAGGGCAAGGACAACGCTTCCTCATATTCCGCATTTTTACCCACTTCGGGTTCGAATACGGCCTATTTTTCAAAGATTCCCATAGGCGGGACGGTGGACATAAGGATGCAGTTCAACGCAAAGGCCGATCTTGCCCAGAAGCCCTATGTCATGAAGCTTGTGATGAATTATGAGGACAAGAAAAACAACCCTTTTACCGGGGAGGCCAGCGTATCCATTCCGGTCAGACAGGATTCGAGGTTTGAGATAAGCTCCATAGAGATAACGCCTGCTTCCGTTAATACGGGTTCACAGGCCAATGCCATGTTCTCGGTATACAATACCGGAAAGACCACCCTGTACAATGTGAAGGCCCAGTTTAACGCCCCGAACATCTCGGGTGGCGATGCCTTTATCGGAAATCTGGAATCCGGGGCCACCGGAAACGTGGATACGATGATAAATGCGGAATCGCAGACTCTTGACGATGGAACAATATATGTGACGGTATCCTATGAAGATGAGCGGGGGACCGTTACTTCACAGGATTTCCCTGCCACACTGTATGTGACTCCTCCCCTTGAGGAGGACATGGGAGACGGTCTTTTAATGGATGCGGCCATCCGTCCTCCCGAGGAACAGAAGACGGGCTTATCGGGCTTTTTATCCTCTGTTCCGCTCTGGGCCAAGATAACCGTGCCCATCGCCCTTATCATCGTGATACTGGGTATAGTCGGCGGGATACTTGCAGGCAGAAAGAAAAAGAAAAAGACAAGAGAACTGGAAATAGAAGATTTGGATTAAGGACAGGATCATGCGTTTTTCTGACATGCTCAGAATGAGTGTTTCGAGCCTTTTCAAGAGAAAGGTCAGGACCATAATGACCATCACCGGCGTCATGATAGGTACTGCCTCCATAATTGTCATGGTATCGTTAGGGATAGGCCTTCAGCGGCAGACCATTGCAAGCGCCGAACAGTTCGGCTCCCTTACGGCCATAACCGTGAGCCCCGGCGGAACGGATTCATACGGCGGCAGTCAGGATGTGGAGACGCTGCTGAGTGACAAGACCGTTCAGGCTCTTTCCGGGCTTGAACATGTGGATTCCGTAGATCCCGTGATAGAATATCAGGTCATATTAAAGCAGGGCATCTATGAGGGCTATTTCCGCATAAGGGGAATGACGGAGGCTGCTCTTGAAAATATGAATGTGGAACTGTCAAGCGGCAGGATGCCTAAATCCGGAGGCGATGTGGAGCTTCTTTTCGGCAACGGCGTCATAGCGGATTTCCAGAATCCGAAAGCACCGAATTCGGGATACTGGTCAACGGGTATCCTTCCGGAGGTGGACTATTCCCTGCCCATGTTCATCATATACGATACCGATGCATATCAGCAGAGCAGCGCCCAGTCCCAGGATAAAGGCGTCAATTCGCAGGGATCGGATGGATCGGTTGGCGCCTCCGGCAGCAGCGGAAATACGAGAAAAGCCAAGAAATACATAACCACGGCTACAGGTGTGATCGCGGGAAATGTCGATGATTATTCCCAGTATTCGTGGTATATATATACAGAGATAGATTCGCTGGTAAACAGGTTAAAGACTGTTTTCAGGAAGGATCCCATTCCGGGGCAGCCCAAACGCAAGAACGGGAAGGCTTATCCCGACATATATTATTCCGAGATCAATGTGTCCGTTGACAGCATGGAAAACGTGAATGCCGTCATGGAGGATATCAAGGCAATGGGATACAGGGCGTATTCCAATTCCGAATGGATACAGTCCGAGCTCGAACAGGCCAACCAGATCCAGGTGATGCTTGGGGGTATAGGCGGTGTGTCGCTGCTTGTTGCGGCGATAGGTATCGCAAACACCATGATGATGTCAATATATGAGAGGACCAAAGAGATAGGTGTGTATAAGGTTCTGGGCTGTGCGCTCAAGAATATCAGGTCCCTGTTTCTTCTTGAAGCCGCATTTATAGGCTTCTTCGGAGGGATCGTGGGCATAGGACTAAGCTATCTGGTGTCATTCCTCGTGAACAGATTTACCGAGGGGATGACCGGAGACTACGCAGGTGTCAGTACAGGGGGCATATCATATATCCCGCCATGGCTCACTCTTGTGGGGGTGGCTTTTGCCACCGTTGTAGGCATAGTTTCCGGATTCTTCCCGGCGCTTCGTGCCATGAGACTCAGTCCCCTTGCCGCCATAAGAAACGAATAGATGTTATTGTGAAATGATTTTTTCAAGTCTGCTTTTTTTATTCTGGTTCATACCGGTATTTTTCATAATCTACTATGCCGTTCCTTCGGGGTACAGAAATCTTGTGCTCTTCATCGGGAGCATAGTCTTTTACGGCTGGGGTGAGCCGAAGTATCTGCTGCTCATCTTTGTTTCCATACTTGTAAACTATTTCTGCGGCATCTTCATCGAAAAAACGGCGGGCAGGGCAAAGACCGCCGTGCTTCTGTGCGGTATCGTCTTTGATGTTTCAATGCTGCTTTTCTTTAAATACATCAATTTCTTCATAGAAAACATAAACGCCGTTACTGGGGCATCTCTTTCATCCGTCGGCGTAACCCTTCCCCTGGGCATCAGTTTTTACACCTTTCAGATAATGTCCTATATAATAGACACTTATAAGGGGACGGTCAAAGCCCAGCATTCGGTGCTTAAGCTTTCTACCTATCTGATCATGTTCCCCCAGCTCATAGCGGGTCCCATTGTTGTCTATTCAAAAGTTTCCGAGGCCCTTGATAACAGAAGGATCACTCCGGACAAGCTTGAGGAGGGCATTTCGACCTTTCTTATAGGGCTTTCCTCAAAGGTCATTATGGCAAACGGAGTCGGAAGGCTCTGGGATGAGCTCCCGGGAATTGGATATGACAGGATATCGATGCCTCTTGCCTGGCTCGGGGCCCTTGCCTTTACCCTGCAGATATATTTTGATTTTAACGGCTATTCGCTGATGGCCATAGGACTGGGAAAGCTTCTGGGATTTGAATTCCCGCGGAATTTCGATCTGCCCTATATCTCACGGTCCGTAACCGAATTCTACAGAAGATGGCATATGACCTTAAGCAGCTGGTTTAAGGATTATGTATATATTCCGCTTGGGGGCAGCAGGAGAGGTAAAATCAGGAGTTATGCAAACCTGTTTATCGTCTGGTTCCTTACAGGATTCTGGCATGGGGCAAGCTGGAATTTCGTGCTGTGGGGGATGTTCCTTTTTGCGCTTGTGAGCATTGAAAGACTGTTCCTTAAGGGATTCCTTGAGAGACATGCTGTTTTCTCCCATTTGTATACCATGATCTGCATCATGTTCAGCTGGGTTATTTTTGCCATAACGGACTTTTCATCCTTAGGGCTTTATATCAGGCGGATGTTTTCCTTTGATGCGGGTACGGATATCATTTACTATGCCGCAAATTACGGATTTGTCCTGCTGCTCGGAGCGGTGATCTCCACGGGACTTTTGAGATCCCTATATGAGAAGATAACACATAAATGGGTGCGTTTTGTGATAAATGTGTTTCTGCTTGTGATCTGCACGGCCTATCTTGCCGATGCCGGTTATAATCCGTTTTTATACTTCCGATTCTGAAAGAGGTCCGGGTTATGGATGAAAAAAGATCTTTAAAAAAGTTCATATCGGAATGTCCGTCGTTTGTATGCTTTTTCCTTGCCTGCATACTGATGTTTTTTCTGTATCTGATCCTTCCCCAGAAGGAGTTTTCGGATATGGAAAACAGATACCTGGAGTTAAGACCGAAGCTAAGCCTTGCAGGACTTAAGGACGGCTCCTTCATGAAAAGCTTTGATACCTATACGGATGAGCAGCTTCCCTTCAGGGATCCCCTTATCGGGGTCAAATCCGGCATGGAGACCCTGATGCTTAAAAAGGAGAATAACGGGATCGTAAAAGGGAAGGACGGATACCTGTTTGAGAAGATCCTTAAGCCGGATCAGAGACTGTCAAGAAACGAGGCAGCAATAAAGAAATTTGTTTCCGAAAACGAAAGAGACTTTTATATCGGGATAATACCCAATTCCTTTGAGATATTAAATGACAGGGTTCCGAAGGGACTTCCGGAGATATCGGAAAAAGAGTATACGGATAAGTTTTACGGCGAACTTTCAGTGCTTGAAAACGTTCATACCATAGACATGTACGGCGCTCTTGAGAAGGCTGCGGCCGGGGCTTTCGAAGGTGATGATGAGCAGCTCTATTACAGAACGGATCATCACTGGACTACGGAGGGTGCTTACAGAGGGTATCTTGAGATCTGTAAGGAGATGGGGCTTGAGCCCGTAAACAGGGAGGTTCTTTCAGACGGAAGGATCGAAGGATTTTTCGGTACTTATTATGCAAAATATAAGGGACATGGTATAGAAAGTGATGAGATTATATATTACAATATACCTGTCAAAAGTTATACCGTTAATGACGGTGAGAAAAAGGACGGGCTTTATGATTTCGGAAGGACCGGGACCTATGACAAATATGCCTTTTTCCTGCATGGCAATTACGGTTTTTCGGAGATCATTTCGGATCCTTCCATGTCAGTACGGAAGATCAATGAAGATGCGGAACCCGAAAGTTCATATGATAAGCGGGATACCCTTATCATTTTCAAGGATTCCTACGCAAACTGCCTGATACCTTTCCTGACTTTTGACTACGACAGGATCATTGTGATGGATATGAGATATTACGGCGGATCCGTAAAGGAGCTTCTGTCGGAGGAAAAGGACGCGGATATCCTTCTTTTATATAATTTCTCACATCTGAATGAAGATAATAATTTCTACAAGCTTGTAAACAGGGGTCAGTAACATGGGGAAAAAGACCAGAAGAAAATACAGGAAAAAATATGCCGTTGAGCCTCAGGGGCTGTCCGGCACTCAGTATATTCAGGGCTTAGGAGCTCTTCCCGAAGGAGATCGGAAGGAAGCTTCAAAAGGACCTTCCGCAGAGGATGAGAGCAATGTCATAAGAGTGAACGTGCCCAAAACCGGGGAAGTTATCAGGGTCAGAAAAATAAGCCGCGATGAGGCCGGAAATATCATACCCGATGATGAGGAACTCAGTGAGAGGATCATAAACGCTGCCTCGGCAGGGGACCGGTTCAGACAGGATCAGAACGACGGGACGGAGTTTTTGAAAAAGGAGGTTGGATCTGCTTTTTCAAAGGAACAGGATCTTACAAAAAAGGATGATCCGGCGGAACGGATCGCTGAGGATCCCGTAAGAAAGAGGCTGGAAGAAAAGCTTGACAAGAATCTTGCCGATGAGATCAAAGAGCTTGAGAATGAGATAAAGGACGAAAAAGAAAAGATCGAAAAAGAGAAAATTGAAAAAGAAGAAGACTTTTTCGATGAAGAGGATCCGGAGTTTTATGAAATGCCGGATGTTCAGGCTGAGTCCGGGGAGACAGAAGAAGCCGGTGTGCAGAGATCTACGGATGAAGCGGGGGATCGGGAAGCCCCGGATATACAGGATACCATCGGGGAACGGGAAGCCCGTGAAATACGGGATGAAATAAAGAAGCCCGAAGTTTCGGAAACACAGGATGAAACAAGGATGCCCGAAGCCCCGGAAACACAGAATGAAACAAAGATGCCCGAAGCTCCGGAGATCCGGGATGAAATGAAGGGGCCGGAAGAACCTTCGGATATACGGGAGTTTAACGCATCGGAAAACAGAAATGATACTAAGGAGCATGCACAGGTAAGGCCTCAGGAAAGGCATCCGGCATCAACGGGCGAAGAGCCGGAAAGGAAGCGTTCGTCGGCCGCTCTTGTTGCCTGCGTGTTTATCGTTACCGCTCTCATGGCCCTGAGTGCGGGTGTGGCCATGGCCCTTTGGGACGTGGGCAGGACGGTGGGAGATCTTATAAAGCTGGCAAAGGGATCCTATGAAGCGGAATACACGCAGCTTGCCTTAAAGAAACTGAAGGCCGGAGATTACAACGATGTTATAAAGATAACCGGACTGATGGATCAGGCAGAGGATGAAGCTACCGAAGCGGATGAAGCAGCCAAAGAAGAGGAAGGGGCAAAGCCGGAAAGCAGCGAAACGGAGGCTGAGACAGATGCTTCCGGAAGCGCCGAGTTTGTGGGTACGGAACTTTCCGGTGTCAATACCATAGTCGGTGCCCTGGATGATGACGAGACTGTTTTCATAAAGTACACCGAGAGCGTCAGCGGCAATGGGATAGAGGCTCCGGGAGAGGAGCCCATCGGAACTCTTCCTTCGGATTATGTGGATCCCTCCGAGTATTATCCGCTTCCCTTTACAACGGTTGATGAAAGCTACTTTGCCGATGCGCTTTTCATAGGAGACTCAAGGCTTCAGGGCTTCGGAATGTATTCGGGTCTGGAAGCCACCTATTACTGCGTGACCTCTTTCCAGCTGTATAATTACAAGACCATGAAGGTCGTTCAGACCCCCTCCGGGAAGGTACCGATCTTTGATGCCCTTGAGTATGACAAATACACCAAGATATACATAAAGGTCGGGCTCAACGAAATGGGCGGCGGTACCGAGACCTTCCTAAACACTTATTCCGAGCTGATAGACAGATTAAGGGAATACGAGCCTCGGGCCGTGATCTATGTGCACGCGGTGCTTCCGGTGACGGCGGCCAAATCCTCATCGGACAAGACACATAACAATCCGAACATCTATGCTTTAAACGAAAGGCTTAAGAGCTTTGCCATCGAAAAAAAAGCCTATTACATAGACATAAGCCCGGCGGTGTCCCTTGGGGACGGGTCTTTAATGCCGGAAATGACATCCGACGGGATACATTTAAAAGCCGGATATATGGACACCTGGAAGGAATATCTTAAGAACCATGCCGTTGTGGTCCCGAAATGAGAGAAGGGATCTGCCCGGCTGATCGATAAACGAACAGAAGGAGAGAAAGCATTATGAAAAAAAGAATCATCATGACCATCACACTGACTGCCCTGGTGCTTGCGATTACAGGCTGCGGCGGAAAGAAAGAGAAGGGTTCTGACAATGCAGGGACCGCAGTCAGCGAAACGACGCAGGAAACCGATACCGCGGATGACGCTCAGGCTGCCGGGGTTTCGGCAGATGCTCAGACTGCCGGGGTTTCGGCAGATGCCATAGGGACGGAATTGAGAGAAAAGATCGCTTACAAGGATGAATTGTCAGAAATCGATACCGAGACACTTAAGATGTACATTTATCTGGATGATATCAGTATAGACGAGGCTAAGATCTACGAGAGTACCGGTGCAACAGCCGAAGAAATCGTTGTTTTAAAGTGCGGATCTCCGGATGATGCAAAAAAAGCGGAGGCTGCATTTGAGCAGAGGATCGAGGAGCAGAAGGAAGCCTATGAAAACTACGTGCCCGAAGAAATGGTGAAGCTGGGAAAGCCCGTTATCATCACGAAAAATGAATATGCGATCCTTTCCGTGAGCGATGAACCGGACAAGGCAAAGGATATAATAGGCGCGTATATCAAATAAATACACAAAAGAAACATGTCAGTTTAAATAGTTCCAAAATTTATACTTTTTTTAGAAAAAAGTATTGACAATTCCAAAGCCGGAATATATAATACAGACATAAAGAACAGAGAGACATGACAAGAAGAAAAGAAATCGAAGTTTCTTTCAAAAATCCATAGAAGGAGGTACGGACCACCCAAAAATTGATTTCGTGTCGGAGTGCTTCTGGAGCCGACAGTAATGATTTGGATCAGAAAGTTTTTATTTTCCGGGAAGCATAGTGCAGACAGATTTAAGGCCGGTTAGGCGGCCGGATCCACAGAAGAGTGCTTAACAAAAGGACATGCTAAGAGAAGCAGGGTACAGGATACAGGATATCCACAATATGTACATGAGATGAAAGAGTCCGAGTGCTTGAGAAAAAAACTGAATATATTTTATAGTGTGACGACACTTTAAAGTTGACATAGATAGCACGAGCTTCAGATCAGGAAAATAGAAACGAAAGGTAGGTACAGACCATTGGACAGTGAAGTAACAGGGTAGGAGCGGATGTTCGAAGAGATTAACATCCGCTCCTATTCTTTGTGTCATTCTTTGCGTTTTCTGCTTTTTCGTCTGTTTGCAACTTCCTTCCATGGTTGCTATAATCTCTTTTATGAGGAAAACAATTAAGAGTCTCATTTTCATATTTGCTTTTTCAATCATGTTTTTATTCACCTTTGTGCAAAGCGTCAGGGCTTATGACAAGGTGGTAGTCGTTATCGATCCCGGCCACGGCGGAGAGAACCTGGACGAGGGAAGCGAGAGCGGGGCCATATACCGTGAGGAGATCCTTGAACGGGATGTGGATCTGATCACCGCTAAGGCCATGAGGGACGAACTGTCGGCTTATCCCAATGTCACGGTATATATGACAAGAGAGGATAATCGGGCCATATCCCTTGAGGACAGGGTGAGCTTTGCAAAAAGCGTGGATGCCGATATCATGATCAGCGTTCATTACAACGCTTCGGTTGCACATAAATTCTACGGGGCCGAAATATTTACTTCCGCTTTTTCCGACTGTTATTCCGTTGGCCAGGGTGCGGCCACCTGTATCATGAACAGATGGAAGGAATACGGCCTGCCCGATAAGGGAATAAAGACAAGACTCGGCAGCAGCGGACATGATTATTACGGTGTTATCCGTCACGGCGTTGAGATGGACGTCCCCGTAATAATAATCGAACACGGATATCTGGATAATGATACGGATTTTGAAAGGCTCGGGAACGAGGATGCATACAACGATATGGGTATCCTTGATGCCCGGGGAATAGCGGATTATTACGGACTTAAGAAGAACGTAATGTCCGAAAGTATTGCCCCCACGGTAAAGATCAAGGCTCCCGAGGATAAGGCAGAGCCCGATTCCACGGATCCCAAGGATATGAACGTCGTCATTGATGCCTATTATCCCTCCGACAATACAATAGATTTTACCATCCATGCATCCGAGGAAGAGAGTAAGCTCATGTACTACGGCATAACCTATGACGGACAGCCGGGTCAGATAGAAGATGAGGATTTTAATGAGCTGATTCTCTGGGATCAGGATAAAGAGTCTATGAGCGGGAATATAGGCCTGCCGGAGGATCTGTCCAGGAATCTTATTTTCCGGGTATATAACCAGTATTGCCTTTATACGGATTTTGAAGTGAGCAAAAATGTTATCGATATAGCCGTGAACAAGGCAAACAGCGCCATTGAAGCGGAGAATGCCGAAAACACCGGAAACAACGATCCTGATGGGGAAGCCGGTGAAGAAGAAATATCCGGGGAAACGGAGGCATCCGAAACGAAAATATCCGAAGGAACCGTGACACAGGACAGGCCGGATGAAATACGGGTCAGCGGGAGCAGGGCGTCACAAAACAATTCAACAGAAAATGAAAATATGGTATTATATTTACTGATATTTGTTCTTGTGATCGTTGCCATTCTGATATTCTTCGTGATCATAATACTTATCAGAAAGATGCTGTGATGTCAGAGACTAAAACAATAAAGGTTTTCAGGGGGAAGATTTATGAAGCTTTATTTTATCGGTGCGGATCATGAGGTTACCGGAAGTTGCCATTGTATCGAAGCCTGCGGAAAATACATGCTGGTAGACTACGGAATGGAGCAGGGCATAAACATTTACGAAAATGCCGAGCTGCCGGTGGAACCCTCAAGGATAGATTATGTTTTTCTTACTCATGCCCATATAGACCATTCGGGATTACTGCCCTTATTGTATGCCAAGGGATTCAGGGGACAGATCTTTGCAACGGCTGCGACCTGCGAGCTTGCATCGATAATGCTGCGTGACAGCGCCCATATCCAGATGTTTGAAGCCGAGTGGCGCGGCAGAAAGGCAAAGAGAAACAAAGACATAGAGAACTACGAGCCTCTTTACAATATGATGGATGCGGACGGAGCCATCAAATGCCTCGTTCCCTGCGCTTATGGCAGCATGGTGGAGGTCTGCGAGGGCGTAAGCATCAGATTCACGGATGTGGGACATCTGTTAGGCTCCTCTGCCATTGAAGTATGGCTTACCGAAGAGGGGATAACGAAGAAGATAGCATTTTCCGGAGATCTGGGGAACAGGGATCAGCCGCTCATAAAGGATCCCATGACCATAAGCGAGGCGGATTATGTGCTTGTGGAATCAACCTACGGTGACAGGCTTCACAGTAACGAACGGGTGGATTATGTGGGGGAGCTCACAAAGGTCCTCAAGGAAACCTTTGACAAAGGCGGAAACGTGGTCATCCCTTCCTTTGCAGTGGGAAGAACCCAGGAACTTCTGTATTTTCTGAGGCAGATAAAGAATGAAAAGCTTGTAAAGGGACATGAAGATTTTGAGGTTTATGTGGATTCGCCCCTGGCAGTGGAAGCAACCAACATATTCAAAAGAAATATGGAGGACTGTTTTGATGAAGAGGCCCTCGAACTTGTACACAGGGGAATAAACATCCTAAGCTTCCCGGGACTGAATCTTTCCATTACCAGCGATGAATCCAAGGCCATAAATTTTAATGACGAACCCAAGGTGATCATTTCCGCATCGGGAATGTGCGAAGCGGGCAGGATAAGGCACCATCTGAAGCATAACCTCTGGAGAGAGGAATGCACCATACTGTTTGTCGGATATCAGGCGGTGGGTACCCTGGGAAGGGCGCTCTGCGAGGATGCAAAGGAGGTTAAGCTCTTCGGAGAGACGATAGATGTAAGGGCGACGATCAAACAGCTCAAGGGCTTAAGCGGCCATGCCGACAAGAGAGGGCTTACTGACTGGATGCTCGGTTTTAAAAACAATCCCGACCGGGTCTTCATTGTACATGGCGAAGATGCTGTCTGTGATGAATTTGCCGATTACTTAAGGGAAGAGTATTCCTTTAACACCTATGCGCCCTATTCGGGAACGGTTTTCGATCTTCTTGCGGACGAATTCGTCGAAGAGACAGCGGGCATCAGGATCACAAAGAAAAAGAAGCATGCTGTTTCCTCCGTATTCGAAAGACTCCTGGCTGCAGGTCAGAGACTGCTTCTTGTCATATCCCACAACGAGGGCGGTGCCAACAAGGATCTTGCAAAGTTTGCCGATCAGATCAACTCGCTGTGTGATAAATGGGACAGATGATCAAAGGAGATTAAAATGAGTTACGCTGACAGACTTTTCATAGACATGTGCAGGGATATCCTTGATAACGGATGCAGTACCGAGGGCGAGAAGGTCAGGCCAAAATGGGAGGACGGATCTTTTGCCTATACCGTTAAGAAATTCGGTGTGGTCAACAGATACGATCTGTCAAAGGAATTCCCCATAATGACCCTCAGAAGGACGGCGATCAAAAGCGCCACCGATGAGATGCTCTGGATATGGCAGAAAAAGTCAAATAACATCAAGGACTTAAGTTCACATATATGGGATTCCTGGGCCGATGAAAACGGCTCCATAGGAAAAGCCTACGGCTATCAGATGGGTGTTAAACACAAGTATCGTGAAGGCATGATGGATCAGGTGGACAGGGTCATCTATGACCTTAAGAACAACCCCTTCAGCAGACGCATAATGACCAATATGTATGTTCACAGTGATCTGAATGAAATGAACCTCTATCCCTGTGCCTACAGCATGACCTTTAATGTCACCCAGAAAAAAGGGGATGACAGGCTTACCTTAAATGCCATCCTAAACCAGAGATCTCAGGATGTGCTGACGGCCAATAACTGGAACGTCGTCCAGTATGCCGTCCTTGTGCACATGCTTGCCCAGGTATGCGATATGAAGGTGGGTGAGCTTGTGCATGTGATCTGTGATGCCCATATATATGACAGGCATATTCCTCTTGTGGAGGAACTGATAAAAAGGGAACCCCTGCCGGCACCGGTATTTAAGCTCAATCCGGACATAAAGGACTTCTATGAATTTACGAAGGATGATGTGAGCCTTGAGGGTTATGAGACTCATCCGCAGATAACGGATATCCCGGTAGCGGTATAGGAGGGGACTGTTATGAAAATGACGATGATTGCGGCGGCCGACAATAACTGGGCCATAGGGAACAAAGGCGGACTTCTGATACGTATCCCGAACGATCATAAGAGATTTCGGGAGATAACAACTGGTGAAGTGGTCATCCTCGGAAGGAAGACCCTGGATACCTTTCCGGGAGGTCAGCCCCTTAAGAACAGGACCAACATCATCTTATCAAGGAATAAGGACTATGCGGTCAGGGATGCGATAGTGGTCCATTCGGAAGAAGAGCTTAACAAGTGCCTTGAGGATTTTGCGGATAAGCAGATATATGTTATCGGAGGCGAGAGCATATACAGACTGCTGCTTCCTTATTGCGACACCGCTCTTATCACAAAGATCGACTATTCCTACACTGCCGATGCCTTTATCCCCGATCTTTCAAAGGAGGGCTTTGTTCTTGCACAGACAAGTGAAGAAATGACCTGCTTTGACATCGAATACCGCTTTGAGAAATGGGTGAGGGCAGACAGGAAATAAGCATCTGTTGACAAATCGGACTTTAAGTTATAAGTTTGTATAATAATCAGGAAGGAAGGGCTTTGCTATGGAAAAAAAGGATATTGACTGGGGTAATCTGGGATTTGGATATGTACATACGGATTACCGTTTTGTATCAAATTATAAGAACGGATCATGGGATGAGGGTGTTCTTACCGAGGATGCAAACATCGTGCTTAATGAGTGTGCCTGCGTGCTTCAGTATGCCCAGACCGCATTTGAGGGATTGAAAGCCTATACCACGGAGGACGGAAGGATCGTTGTTTTCAGACCCGATCTTAACGGCGAGAGAATGGAAAACTCGGCCGCACGTCTGAAGATGCCCGTATACCCGAAGGAGAAATTCGTTGAGGCCGTAAAAAAGGTGGTTAAGGCCAATGAGGGATATGTTCCTCCCTATGGAAGCGGTGCAACGCTGTATATAAGACCCTATATGTTCGGATCTGACCCCATTATAGGAGTTAAGCCCGCAAACGAGTATCAGTTCAGGATCTTTACCACACCCGTAGGTCCTTATTTCAAAGGCGGCGCAAAGCCCATTACCGTAAGGATCAGTGATTTTGACCGTGCGGCTCCCCACGGAACCGGACATATCAAAGCCGGACTCAACTATGCCATGAGCCTTTATGCAATAGTCGATGCACATGAGAAGGGCTTTGATGAGAATATGTATCTCGACCCCGGCACAAGGACAAAGCTTGAGGAAACCGGCGGAGCAAACATAATCTTCATAACAAAGGACGGAAAGCTTGTAACACCCAAGTCGGACAGCATACTTCCCTCCATCACCAGGCGCTCTCTTGTACAGGTTGCTAAGGATTATCTTAACATGGAGGTAGAGGAGAGAGAGGTTATGCTCTCCGAGCTTTCGGATTTTGCGGAATGCGGTCTCTGCGGAACGGCAGCAGTTATCTCTCCCGTAGGAAAGATCGTCGATCACGGTAAGGAGATCTGTCTTCCCGCAGGAATGGAGGATATGGGTCCCGTTACGAAGAAGCTTTATGATACCCTTACCGGTATCCAGATGGGCAGGCTTGAGGCTCCGAAAGGCTGGGTAGTGGAAATCTAAGATAAGAATCACTCTTTTTCACACAGGGTGATCTGATATATTTATGATCAGAGAATGATGATGAGCCTCGCGGGTAAATTTGGAGGGTCGTTCAACAGAATAGACGATTTAAGTTTTTCAAATCGTGCTTTAGATTGTTTTGAGTAGGGGTATAGATGGTTACACTTGAACAGGCTTGTTAAAATTACATAAAATCAAAAGATTATGAGTACTGTGGAAAAATAATAGGCATTTCCGAAAATAGCTCGCTGTGGGTGTTTGCTACTGAGGAGGCGGAAGATGATGATAGCATTATATGTATCAGTAAGCAAAATGGTAAATTCATACAGCCTAAAATTTTAGAGCCTGGATTATGGGACATAGAAAAAACAACACCCGTTGAAATACCGGAACTATATAAATATTAAAGCATTGGATACCCCCCAGTGCTTTTATCAAATACGACCCTCCAAATTTGGAGGGTCGTTCAACCAGGAGAAATCCGACACTAAAAACGAGCCTAGGACGCAAAATTAGTGTATCGCCGGGAGGGACCCGACACTAAAAAC
>JAIKZD010000158.1 GCA_024682555.1 Lachnospiraceae bacterium
ACGTACGCTGATGGCTGCGGCTACCGTTATCAGGGAAGGGATCGCGGATATCATCTTTGTAGGAAAAAGAGAGAAGATCATGGAAGGTGCCCACTGGCTGGATCTCGATCTTGACAGGGTGAAGATAGTGGATCCCGAGACTACGGACAAGTTTGACGCTTACGTGGACAAGCTTTACGAGCTCAGAAGAGCCAAGGGCATGACACTTGAAGCCGCCAGAGAAAGGCTGCTTACGGATGAGCTGATGTTCGGCGTCATGATGGTCAAGATGGGTGATGCGGACGGAATGGTTGCCGGTGCCTGTCATGCCACGGCGGATGTTCTGAGACCTTCGCTTCAGATATTAAGAACGGCTCCGGGTGTGGAGATAGTATCGGGTTTCTTTATCCTGGATGTTCCGGGATGTCCTTACGGTGCAGACGGAACCTTCCTGTTTGCGGACTGTGGTCTCAATCAGGATCCCAATCCGGAAGAGCTTGCCTGCATAGCCAATTCGTCGGCAAAGAGCTTTACGAATCTTGTGGGACAGAAGCCCATAATAGCGCTTTTATCTCATTCCACCAAGGGCTCCGCAAAGCATCCTCTGGTCGACAAGGTGGTAGAGGCTACAAGGATAGCACAGGAAAAATATCCCACTCTTATGATAGACGGTGAGCTTCAAACGGATGCGGCCCTTGTGGAGAGCGTTGCAAGGACTAAGGCTCCCTGTTCGGAGGTTGCGGGACATGCAAATGTTCTGATCTTCCCGAATCTTGACTGCGGGAACATAGGCTACAAGCTGGTGGAAAGACTTGGCGGTGCGGACGCCTTCGGGCCCATGCTTCAGGGACTGGCAAGACCGGTAAACGATCTTTCGAGAGGCTGTAATGCCGATGATATAGTGGGTGTTGTGGCACTTACGGCAGTTCAGGCACAGCTGATCATGGATTGACGCAAAACAAATATTTTTGTTGACAAAAGGATTTTACATCTATATAATTCAAAAAGTACGCAGTAAGGGAGGTGTAAGAAATGTCTATTTGTCCGAAAAACAAATCCTCTAAGGGAAGAAGAGATCAGAGAAGAGCAAATTGGAAGATGAATGCTCCCACGCTTGTTAAATGCAGCAAGTGCGGTGCTCTTATGGTACCTCACAGAGTATGTAAGGAATGCGGATCATATAACAAGAAGGAGATCATTCCTCAGGATTGATCTGTCTTAAGTGTATCCGTTATATGTGCATTTATCATGATCTGATATAATAAGGCTGTTGCTTTTTTGGCAATGGCTTTTTTATATGTCTGAGGGTATGAGCAGGATGCGCGGAGTTCTTGCTTTTTAATATAATGTCCTGTATAGTTAAAGAAATATTTGATGTTTCCGGGAGACTGCAATGGTAAGTGTGGTTGTGGATGCAATGGGCGGCGACAATGCCCCCGAAGCACCGATAAAGGGTGCCCTGAATGCCCTGAACAAAAGAAATGATATAAAGGTCATCTTCGTCGGCAAAGAGGACGTGATCAAAGGGGTGCTTGCAAAGAACACCTATGATAAGGACAGAGTCGAGATCGTAGATGCCCCCGAAGTGATAGAAACCGGTGAACCGCCCGTGATGGCCATCAGAAAGAAGAAGGAATCCTCCATTGTAAAAGGCCTTTATCTGGTGAAGGATAAGAAGGCCGATGCTTTTATTTCTTCCGGAAGTTCGGGTGCCATCTTAGTGGGCGGACAGGTCATAGTGGGAAGGCTGAAAGGCGTTGAAAGGCCTCCGCTTGCTCCCATCATACCCACGGAGAACGGGATCGCCTGCCTTATAGACTGCGGGGCAAACGTTGATGCAAGAGCTTCTCATCTGGTACAGTTTGCCAAGATGGGATCCATATATATGGAGAATGTACTGGGCATTTCAAATCCCAGGGTTGCGATCGTTAATATCGGCGAGGAAGAGGAAAAGGGCAACATGCTGGTGAAGGAGACTTTTCCCCTTTTAAGAAACTGTCCCGACATCAATTTCATCGGCAGCATCGAGGCAAGGGATATCCCTCTCGGCAAGGCGGATGTGATTGTGTGTGAGGCTTTTGTCGGCAATGTCATTCTTAAGTTTTATGAGGGCGTGGGGATCACCCTGAAAAAAGTGCTGAAAAAAGCACTGATGTCCGGTCTGAAGACTAAGATAGGAGCACTGTTTATAAAGAATGATCTCAAAGAGCAGATGAAGAGATTCGATGCCTCGGAATACGGAGGTGCTCCGCTTCTGGGACTTAACGGACTGGTGGTAAAGGCACACGGCAGTGCAAAGGAAAAGGAGATTTCCATTGCGGTGGAACAATGTGCTATATTTAAAGAGCAGAAGATCAATGAAAAAATAAACGAAAAAATAAATGTACTTTATCAGGAGGGAATATAGTATGGAATTTGAGAAAATTCAGAAGATCATTGCCGAAGTACTGAATGTTGACACCGAGGAGGTGAAGCCGGATTCAAAATTCATAGATGATCTCGGAGCGGATTCGCTTGACATCTTCCAGATCATAATGGGGATCGAAGAGGAATTCGATATCGAGATCACGACAGATGATGCGGAGAAGATAGTAACTGTGGGGGATGCTTTCGAGCAGATCAAAAATGCTTTAAGCTGAATCAGACGGCAAGAATGTCCGACATTCTTGCTGTATTAATGTGGTTAAGGAAGAGCCGGATATGAACAATATGGACGGGTATGCCCTGTTTGAGGAAAAAACGGGATACCATTTTAAAGATCCGTCATTATTAAAAAAAGCCCTTACACACAGTTCCTATGCCAATGAATCAAGATCCGACCCGGATGATTATTATGAAAGACTTGAATTCCTCGGGGATGCGGTATTGGAGCTGTGCGTGAGCGATCACTTATACAAGTCGCTGCCGGGAAAAAGAGAGGGCTATATGACCAAGCTGAGGGCATCACTGGTATGTGAGCCGACACTTGCGATGTGTGCGTCCTTACTTGACCTGAAGGACTTAATCCTGTTGGGAAAGGGAGAGGAGCAGACCGGCGGCAGAAACCGGGAATCCATAATCTCGGATGTTTTCGAGGCCGTTATAGGCGCCATGTATCTTGACGGCGGGATAGAAGCGGCGAGACGATTTATAGAAAAATATGTTCTTGAGGATATGTACCATAAGATCGAGTTTGTGGACAGCAAGACAAATCTTCAGGAATATGTTCAGGAAAAGGGTTATGTGCTTTCCTATGAGCTCATATCCGAAAACGGGCCGGCACATAACAGGGAATATGTCATGGGTACCGTTGTCAATGATGAGAGGATCGCAACGGGAAAGGGCAGATCCAAAAAGAATGCCGAGCAGGAAGCGGCTTATAAGACCCTTTTGATTCTTAGGAACAGAGAGAAAGATTAATGTATTTAAAGAGCATTGAAGTTCATGGATTTAAATCCTTTGCAAATAAAATAAAGTTTGAATTCAAGGAAGGCATTACGGGCATAGTGGGACCTAACGGGTCCGGAAAGAGCAATGTCGCCGATGCCGTAAGATGGGTTTTGGGAGAGCAGAGCGCCAAGCAGCTCCGTGGAGCCAGCATGCAGGACGTCATTTTTTCCGGTACGGAAATGCGTAAGCCCATGGGCTATGCCTATGTCGCCATCACCTTTGACAATTCGGATCACGTGCTGCCTGTGGATTATGAAGAGGTAACGGTTACCAGGAGAGTATACAGATCCGGTGAGAGCGAGTATATGATCAACGGATCCATCTGCCGTTTAAAGGACGTAACGGAGATGTTCTATGATACCGGAATAGGCAAAGAGGGCTATTCCATCATCGGACAGGGTCAGATAGATAAGATCCTGAGCGGGAAACCCGAGGAAAGAAGAGAGCTGTTTGATGAGGCAGCCGGTATCGTCAAGTTTAAAAGAAGAAAGTCCTTAGCCATCAGAAAGCTTGAAACCGAGCAGTCAAATCTCGTCAGAGTCTCGGATATCTTAGGGGAGCTTGAGAAACAGGTGGGCCCTTTGGAAAAACAGTCGGAAACGGCCAAGGATTATCTGAATAAAAAGGAACGGTTAAAGAATCTTGATATAAACCTCTTCCTTCTTGAAAACATCAGGATAAAGGACCAGCTTGACGATCTTAAGATCAAGGAAAAAAATGCCGAAGAAGAGCTTGAGACCAATAAACAGAAATATGAAGACAACAAAAAAGAGTATGACGAATTAACGGAAAGCATTAATGCTCTTGAGGAAGAAATAGAGAAAAAACGTGAAGCCCAGTCCAAGAGCGGGATCCTGAGGGAACAGCTTGAGGGCGAGATAAAGCTTGATGAAGAGAGGATCAACTCCTCCAAAAAGAACATAGACCTTTATGAAGAGCAGAAAAGACAAAACTCCGAACGTCTTGTTTCTCAGGAAGCCGAGTATGAAAAGCTCTTAATGAAAAAAACCGAAACGGATGAGAAGCTTGCCGGCTTAAATAAGGAGAATGATGAAAAAAAGGCCGTTCTTTCCGGCATACAGAAAAAGATAGAAGAGCTTAACGAAAGCATAAAGAAGGCTAACGATGAGGTTATAAACATCGTAAATAACAGGGCCGATGTCCAGGCCGATATCGGCCGGTTTAATAACATGCTGGAAGAAGCCAGGATCAAAAAGGCGGATATACAGAAAAAGCTTATCATGGCAAAGTCCGAGGAAAAGGAAACGGACGAAAACCTTAATAAGCTGCGGAAGGAAATGGATGATCTGGACGGGTCCGTAAAAAAGCTCGGTGATGAGATCGCGGAAAAAGAGGGAAATCTCCGTGATTTCAAGCAGCAGCTCGAAAACAAGGACAGAGAATTACAGGCTGCCCAGTTAAACTTCCACAGGGAAAAATCAAAGCTTGAAACCTTAAGAAACATTGCCGAGCGCTACGAGGGATATGGCGGCAGCATAAAGAAGGTGATGGACAGGAAGGATCAAGGCGAAAAGAAGATCATAGGCGTGGTCGCCGATATCCTGAAGGTTGACAAAAAATACGAAACCGCCATCGAAACCGCTCTCGGCGGAAACATCCAGAATATCATCACCGAGGATGATGAAACTGCCAAGCGCATGATCAGGATGTTAAAGGATACCAGATCCGGAAGAGCTACCTTTATGCCCTTAACGAGCGTAAAGGGAAGGGGTGAATACAAGAGGGAGGAGATACGTAATGAGAAGGGGTTCTTAGGTATCGCCTCGGAACTTGTGGACTGTGACAGGAAATATGATAACGTCATCAGCCAGCTCCTGGGTGAGATAGCGGTGATAGAGGGCTACGATAATGCCAGAAATGCCCAGAAAAAATATGATCAGATGCTCAGGATAGTTACCCTCGAGGGTGAGTATTTTACTCCCGGCGGTGCGGTATCCGGCGGAGCCTTTCATAATGCCTCCAATCTCCTTGGAAGAAACCGTGAGATCGATGAACTTGAGCAAAGCATGAAGGCGGCCCGGGAAAAGATCGATACCGTCAACAGGGAACTGGAGGAGACAAAAGAAAAGAGAAAGACCGTCAGGGAGGAGATCGAAGCGCTCAGGGAAAAGCAGCAGGAATACTCTCTTTCGGAAAACACTTTGCAGCTGAATCTGGATGCGGCCATGGCCAGGAAGAAAGAGTCGGCGGACGACTATGAGAAGCTCGATGACGAGAGCCATCGTCTGGAGGAACAGCTCAAGGATATAGAAAGCAATAAGAGCGGGACTCAGAACAGGATAGAAGAATCCAGACAGAAGGAGAAGGATCTTAATGATAAGATCACTGCCTTCGGGGAAGAGCTTAACAGACTTAGGGATGAAGAAAGCAGGAATATTCTGATCTGTTCGGAAATGGATTCAAGAGTGTCAGCCCTTGACAGAGATGCGGAGCATGCAAGGACCGATGTGGACAGAGTCAGTGAGGAGATCGAACGCCTTAAGAGTGAGATCTCCGATACCGAAGAAAAGATAAAGACAGAACAGGAAAGCATAACAGGCAGACAGGAAGCCATCGCCGAGCTTGAGAAGACCATTCAGGCCTCCGAAGAATCCAAGGACGGAAGCGAGGAGGAGATCAAACAGGCCGTAGCAAAGAAAAATGAGCTTAAGGAAAAACAGAACGGTTATTTCAGGCTTTCGGAGGAGCTTCAGGAACGTATCAATCTTCTTGATAAGGAAGTTTACAGACTGAGGACCCAGAAGGAAAGGCTGACGGAGGATCAGGACAAGCAGATCGACTACATGTGGAACGAATATGAGATCACCCTTTCCAAAGCCTCCGAATACAGGGATGAAAGCCTTACCAATGCAGGGTCGATAAAGAGAAACATCGGAGAACTCAGAAATCAGATAAAGGAACTTGGTGAGGTTAATGTGGGGGCCATAGAACAGTACAGGGAAGTAATGGAGAGATATACTTTCCTTAAGGGCCAGCATGATGACCTTATAGAGGCGGCGGATGCCCTTAAGAAGGTGATAGAAGATCTGGATGTATCCATGCGCAACCAGTTTGCCGAAAGATTTAAAGAGATCGCGTCGGAATTCGACAAGGTATTCAAGGAGCTTTTCGGCGGTGGAAAGGGTACCCTGGAACTTGCCGGGGATGAGGATATCCTCGAGGCGGGGATCATGATCATAGCCCAGCCTCCCGGAAAGAAACTGCAGAACATGCTGCAGTTATCCGGTGGTGAGAAGGCTCTTGCGGCCATAGCCCTGCTGTTTGCGATCCAGAACTTAAAGCCTTCGCCCTTCTGTCTCCTTGACGAGATAGAGGCAGCCCTTGATGAATCGAATGTAGGAAGATTTGCGGGATATCTCAATAAGCTGTCGGACAGGACACAGTTTATCGTTATCACCCACAGAAGAGGAACCATGGAAAAGGCCGACAGTCTGTATGGTATCACCATGCAGGAGAAGGGCGTATCCGCCCTGGTATCGGTTTCACTCATAGACAAGGATCTGGAGGATTAGGACCTGATCATGGAAGAAGGATTTTTCAAAAGACTGTTTAACGGTCTCACAAAGACAAGAAATTCCATAGCCGAAGGGTTTGAGGATCTTTTCACTGCCTCGGAGATAGATGATGATTTTTATGATGAGGTGGAAGAAATACTCATAATGAGCGATACCGGCACTAAGTCCTGCGAGATGATCATCGAGAGACTGAAAAAGAGAGTCAAAGAGGATCATATAAAAAAGAGGGCAGACTGCTTTGATCTGCTAAAGGAAGTGATGACGGATATCTTAAAAGAGGTCACTCCGGAGTATCCGTTTGAGAATGAGAGATCTGTCATAATGATAGTCGGTGTGAACGGTGCCGGAAAGACCACCACCATCGGCAAGCTGGCCATAAAGCTTAAGGAAAGCGGAAGAAAGACCATGATCGCCGCCTGCGACACCTTCAGGGCGGCAGCGCTGGAACAGCTTGAGGTCTGGGCTGACAGGGCAGGGGTCGAAATGATAAAATGTAACGCCGGACAGGATCCCGCAAGTGTGGTATATGATGCCATACAGGCCGCAAAGGCAAGAAACGTGGATGCGGTTTTATGTGATACCGCCGGTAGGCTGCAGAACAAGAAGAACCTGATGAATGAGCTTGAGAAGATGTTCAGGATAATAGGAAGGGAGTATCCCGAGGCCTGTGTCGAAACTCTTCTGGTTCTTGACGGGACAACGGGTCAGAATGCGATCTCCCAGGCCAAAGAATTTCTGAATGCCGCTTCAGTGACCGGAGCCGTGATAACCAAGCTTGACGGGACCGCAAAGGGAGGCATCGCCTTCGCCATTCAGAATGAGCTTTCGATACCCATTAAATACATAGGTGTAGGGGAAGGGATCGAGGATCTTCAGAAGTTTGATGCACAAGCCTTTGTAGAGGCTCTTTTGGGAAAGTCGGAGGAGAATGAAAGTGTTAACTCTTGATAAATTTGAAGAGGCCAGTGAGGCCGTTAAAAAGGTAACAGCGGAAACAAAGCTTATATACAGTTCCTTTCTGAGCGAACAGACGGGAAACAGGGTATATCTTAAGCCCGAGAATATGCAGATGACGGGAGCCTATAAGCTCAGAGGGGCATATTATAAGGTGACCACTCTCACAAAGGAGGAAAGGGATGCGGGTGTCATAACCGCTTCTGCGGGGAATCACGCCCAGGGTGTGGCCTATGCGGCTAAAGAATACGGGATGAAGGCAGTTATCGTGATGCCCACCACCACACCTCTCATAAAGGTAAACCGTACCAAGAGCTACGGAGCCGAAGTAGTCCTTTACGGGGACGTGTATGATGATGCATATAAAAAAGCAGTGGAGCTTTCCA
>JAIKZD010000105.1 GCA_024682555.1 Lachnospiraceae bacterium
ATATTCTATGCCAATTTTCAGGGCGCGGATCCCAATAAGGAAAACGTTGAGATCACGGTAAGACGCGAATGCTTCATGCCCGCCGAGGAAGGCATAGGTTATATAACGGTGAGCGGGTTTAATATCAACAAGGCAGCAACAACCTGGGCTCCGCCCGCAGCTTATCAGGACGGAATGATCAGCCCCCACTGGAGCAAAGGCTGGATCATAGAGGACTGCGATATCTGGGGCAGCAAATGCGCGGGTATCTGCGTGGGCCGCTATTATGATCCCGAAAACAGCAATTTCTATACAACAAAGCATGTAAAGAGCCCCACCCAGATGGAGAGAGATTCCGTATGCCGGGGCCAGTACTACGGATGGCTTAAGGAAAAGATCGGAGGCCATATAATCCGCAGGAATAACATCCACCACTGTGAACAGGGCGGTATCATAGGACGTATGGGCGGCGTTTTCAGCATTATCGAAGACAACCATATCCATCACATCAATAACATGATGGAGCTTGGAGGAGCGGAGATAGCGGGAATAAAAATGCACGCAGCCATTGACGTTGTAATGCGCAGAAATCACATACATCACTGCACCATGGGCATCTGGTGCGACTGGGAGGCACAGGGTACAAGGATCACACAGAACCTTCTGCATGACAATCAGCGTCCGGACTTTGCAAAACAGCTTAAGGGCGGTATGACCTGTCAGGATATATTTGTTGAGGTAAGTCACGGACCGACGCTCATTGACAACAATGTTCTTCTGTCGGATGTTTCGCTGCGCTTATCGACTCAGGGTGTGGCCATGGTCCATAACCTCTGCGCGGGTTCCTTTACCTTTGTGGGAGACGGAACAACCTGGAGATATACGCCCTATCATATGCCTCACAGAACAGAGGTCATGGGCTTTATGACCATCCTTCACGGAGACGACCGTTTCTATAACAATATATTTATCCAGAAATGGACTTCCGAGGATCTTGTGCTTCCGAATGACTCGGATCCCGACAAAAAGTATGTTGAGAACAGAAAGGTCGGAACCTATTGCTTTGATGAATATCCCACCTATGATGAGTGGATAGGCATGTTTGATATGGAAGAAGAGCATCCCGACATGGGCAAGCATGAAGCGGGTCATTTTTCCCATCTTCCCGTATGGATCGACGGCAACGCTTATTTTGAGGGCGCAAAGGCCTGGAAAAACGAGAAGAACGCCTTTACCGACAACTCGGGGAAGGTTTATGCCGACGTTGTGGAAAAGGATGGGGGATGGTATCTTGATACCAATATTTATGAGGTGATGGCCGGATTTAAGACAGATATGATCTCGACCGAAACCCTTGGCAAGGCATTTGAACCGGGACAGAAATTTGAAGATCCCGACGGAACTCCTATCACCTTTGATCATGACTTCTTCGGGGGACACCGCGGAACCGATGTGATACCCGGACCCTTCGCCTGCAAAGAGTGCGCGGGAGAAAAGCTCTTTTAATCTGATTTTAATCCTTTCTTAAAGACGCCTTAATTTTGAAAAGTTAAACTTCATATCGTTGAAAGACGCGGGATATCTAAATTGCACTTTCGGCAAAATAGATATCCCGTTCTTTCCGAAAAGAATATTAATCTTTTAAGGTACCGGTACTATACTGAACTCATAAGGCAGAGGTTATGCCTTAAGGAAACGGCAGTACTTCGGAAGGAGGAACGAATTATGTTGACGTTATTGATGATGATACTTTTCTTTGCCGTATTCGGAAAGCTTTTGGGGTTTGCTATCAGACTGGGATGGGGTATGCTTAAGATAGTTGTTTATCTTGTATTTCTTCCCGCCATCGTGCTCATGATGATACTCGGAGGTCTTGTGTATGTTGCCCTGCCGATACTCATAATCGCCGGTGTGGCAAGTTTTTTGACCAGAGCCTGAAAGGAAGCTGATAATGAAATTACTGATACATGATCTTAATAAGGAAGAATGGGATAAGATAGCGCATGAATATGAGGGTTTCGAAACCGTTCATGACGATGGAAGCATTAAACCCTGTGTCGGGTGCTTCGGGTGCTGGCTTAAAGAGCCGGGTGAATGTGTAATAAAGGACGGCTACGAAAAAATGGGGGCGCTCATCCACAGGGCTGAGGAGATCACTGTCATAAGCAGATATACCTACGGAGGCTTCAGCAGCTTTGTCAAAAACGTATTTGACAGGAGTATAGGCTGGGATCTCCCGTATTTCGAGATCTATCAGGGAGAGATGCATCATAAGAAAAGATATCCCGAGGACAAAACCATCACGTTCATTTTCAGGGGGAATGGTCTGAGCGCGGAAGATAAGGACAGGGCAAAAGCTTATGTTGAGGCCGTGTGCAGGAATTTCCGCGGAAAAGTGAAGGACATTTTGTTCGAAGAATGTGAAGACGGAGAATGCATTGCCCGGGTAAACGTACACGACGGTCATGAAAGCAGACCGGAGAAGCGGGATAAAGAGTCCGAAGCGCAGGATAAGATATCTGAAAGTCATTCGGCAGGAACCGTAATCTTAAACTGCAGTTTAAGGGGCGATAATTCCAATTCAAAGAAATTCCTTGACAGGATATTAACCGGTGCGGATGACGGGGTGGAGCGGATCAATCTGTCCGCATACTTAAACCGCTATGACGAGCTGGCCGACATACTGGGATCTGCGGAAAAAATAGTATTTGGAATGCCTCTGTATGTCGACGGGATCCCTTCGGCCTGTCTGAGGGTAATGGAGTTTATGGAAAAACGCTGCACTGAAGGCGGCAGGATGGTATATGTTGTCGCAAATATGGGACTTTATGAAAGCAGACAGATTAAAAACCTTATGGGTATGGTCAGGAGTTTTTGCGATAAGTGCGGATTCACATACGGCGGCGGTATCGCCATAGGCGCGGGAGAGATGATGGGCCAGGTCATGGGAGATACCGGCAGGGGACCTGCAAAATTCGTTACCGAAGGGCTTGAACGGCTTTCAAATGCGGTGCGTAAGGCGGAAGTGATTGAGGATATCTATGCGGAGCCCTATAAGTTTCCCAGGGCACTTTACATGTTTGCCGCCAATTCCGGCTGGCCTGCCGGTGCCAGAAGGAACGGGTTAAAACGAAAGGATCTTCTGCGTCAGCGGATATAAACAAAGACCTGCCGCCTGAAGGCGGTAATGATCCGGACGATACCGGAATATATAAGACCCAGACAGTAAATGATAACGGCTGTATGGGTCTTTTTTATGAAAATGATACAGCATACCGCAAGCAGGATATTGATAATTCCATGCATCAGTTTCATTCTGTAGTTCTTTGAACCGCTCTGTTTTGTCTCGTCTGCCCTCATGATCTCTACAAATCCCGAGAATGCGTGCACCGAAGCCAGATACAGAAGAACGTAGATCTTCGGCACGGTGGTAAGAGACAGGGACAATACGGCGAAATCAAGGAGGATCGAGCCCTTATAAAGGATCATTTTTCCGCCGGTCATAAAGCGGGCCATGGAAAAATAATATGAGAGAGTACCTGCCCCCGCCGCAAGGAATGAGATGCCGAGGAATAAAAGGATGAAGATATAGGCATCATCCGGAAACAGGAGCATGATCATGGCAGCCGCTATCATGATCATGCCTGCTATGAAGTTGAAGATCCTTCGTAATTTTGTCATGTATTTATCCTGTGCCTGTTAATCCTTTTCCTGCCTGTCAGGTGTATCGATGCCTGTTTTTGCCGGGCCGTGAAGGTTTTTTTTTCCGTAAAGGTCCGATATCAGTCCCGGCAATCCCACTGACAGGATCTTTTCCTTTGGAACCCCGGCAAGTATATTGCCCGATCTGTAGATTTCGTCCGTTATCATTCCTTTATGGGATATAGAAGCCCTTATGAATTTACCGAGGAAGGTGTCGTCCTTGTCATTTTTCCCTGCAAGTACGTATTCGTCCTGATATCTGTTTATGTCAAAAGCATCTATCGTCTTTCCTGACAGCTCTTCGCCAAATGCCTTCCAGTCATCATTTGCGATGATCTGCCGCTTCCTTATGATCGAATTTAGCCGGTCTCCGTATTTTTCCGTGACCTGATCATCGTATTTATCCGCTTCAAATGAGGTTATGCTTCCGTTCAGACATTTCAGGGCATAGACCATCTGGGTAAAGGCCTTCATATAATCCTGAGGATTGTCCTTTGTTATCACGCGGTATTCTCCCCATGCCGGCATGTATCTGTATTTAGCAAAGGAATAGTCGGGAAAATGTCCCGCCCTGCCGTGGCCGAGGTTCATGATGGAATTCTCACTCCCCTGGCTTATACTGTTGCTGTACAAGCCCTTTTCTATATCATCCGGTGCAGATGCACTGTGTCTGAATCTGATCTTTCTTTCCGTTTCCCTGCCATCTTCGCTGATGATCTCATAGAATTCGCTGTCGGTATTGTTTATGACATATGAGGGGGTTCCCGCGAAGTAACGGTGAGCCCAGGTGTCGGCCAGAACATGCATCGCGATGCCTGCATGCTGCAGACTCTTTCCTTTGGCATTTTCAACGGTCTTTACCAGAAGATCACCGTTTGGTCCGCAGATCAGCCGGTACTTGTTCATGTACCTTTTGGGGCGTTTTGCCTTTTGAGCGTAAAGATCCCTTGGCAAAAAATGAAATGAAGCCCATATTCGGGTTATCTCCTGAAGGCTCAGGATATCTGTGCCCGAATCCATCATTTCAAGCTTTAACTGGGTGGTGGAAGCCTTGACGGGAGCTTTAAGCTTATGAAGAAGGGTCTTCGAACAAAGGTCAACAAACTGGGCACTGTAGCTGATATCAAGGCTTTCCTCATGAGAATGACCGGCAAGAATGGAAGCGCAGTATGTGGCATAATAATGGAAATCTTCCTGCATTACCGCTCACCGCCTTTCTCATCGCTTTCGGGTTTTGAATGACCCGGATTTCCCAGAAGTTTCCGGATCCTGAATACCGAGGATATGATGTCGTATAACATAATGCATGTAGAAATATCAACAAGTATGGAAGCGATTACCGTTTCAATCCCCTGTATTTCCGAATCGATCAGAAAGTATGAAGGAATGCCGACAATGGTAGCAATGAGCAGGAAAAGAGCGATGAACAGAAAGAATGTGCTTTGCTTCTTCCCAGCGGCATATTTTATTGCACTCCTTCCGATATAGCAGTATATCGAAAAGATAATGATGAATGTAAGAGCAGTGGATATTATAACAATGATCCTGTAAATAACATTGTCATAGGAATGATACAGGGATGAAATGCTTTTTGCGGAGTCCGATCCGAGAGAGAACATGATCAGATATTTTATGGTTGTCCACATCCCGATGATTATCAGAGCAAAACCGCTTACCTCGATATTCTTTTTATATTTTCTCAGTTCTATGTCTGTTTCGCTGTTCATATAATACCTCTGATGCACATTTTATCATATCTTTGAAAAATGAGACAGGGGGACGGTTCCTTTGTCTCAATTTTGCCTCACGTCATGCAGATCATAAAAAATGCTCTATTTTGGAAAAAAGTTCTTGACAAGGGAAAAACAGGGTGATAATATAAACAAGCTGTCCCGATGGGACGGCGCTGTACATTGACAATTAAACAGTATAAACCATTTTCTGAAAAAGACGGCAGTGACGGATCATTGATCCGGATACTGC